>NZ_CP139089.1:3437500-3737500 GCF_038024855.1 Methylocella tundrae | reverse complement strand
AAAGAGCCCGTTCCGCCAGCTTGCCTTTTGGCCAGCTCCCGGCGCTTCTTTTTGGCGATCATGCGCGCTGCAACCGCCGCATGATCTTGTCTGAAAACCGAAAAACCGGCGCGCGTTCCAGATCGTGGCTATGCCTTGCTGAACGTCTCATCGAAGGAATAGCCGGCTCCCCGCACGGTGCGGATCGGATCCCTTTCACCCGTGTTCGACAGAGCTTTACGCAAACGCCCGACATGCACGTCGACCGTGCGCTCGTCGATTTCCGCCGAAAGGCCCCAGACGCTATCCAGCAATTGCGCGCGCGAAAAAACCCGGCCGGGCTTTTCCATCAAATGTTCAAGCAGGCGAAACTCCGTCGGTCCGAGGTGGACGTCGCGCGAGCCGCGATGAACGCGCCAGTTCTGCCGATCGAGTTCAAGATCCCCCGCCGAAAGGACGCCGGCGACGCGGTCCGGCCGCGCCCGCCGCAGCAGAGCGCGAACGCGCGCCATGAGTTCGGGCACTGAAAACGGCTTGACCACATAGTCGTCGGCGCCGATCGAAAGGCCGCGCACGCGCTCGCTTTCCTCGCCGCGCGCCGTCAGCATGATGACCGGAAGCGTGCGGGTGACCTCGCGCGCGCGAAGCCGGCGGCAGATCTCGAGGCCGGAGACGCCTGGCAGCATCCAGTCGAGAATGATGAGATCGGGGATGACTTCACTCAGCCTGATTTCGGCCTCGTCGCCGCGCTCGACGCGATCGACGACAAAACCCTCCGCCTCGAGGTTGTAGGCGAGGAGCAGGCTCAAAGCGGCTTCGTCCTCGACAACGAGAATGCGGGGAGCTGGCGTCGCGGAGAGGCCGCGTCCCGCGCCGGTCCGGGTTTCAACGGAAGTCTGAATTTCGCTCATGGATTTCAACCCGCTGCGGTCGGCAATTCGGAAAGAACACTGCGGCCCTTCGGACGATCGGCCGGCATGGTTTCGCCGGTCACGAGATAGACCACCGTCTCGGCGATATTGGTGGCGTGATCGCCTATGCGCTCGATGTTTTTTGAACAGAACAAAAGATGCGCGCAGAATGAAATATTGCGCGGATCCTCCATCATGAAGGTCAGCAGGTCGCGAAAGACCGAGTCTTCAAGAGAGTCGAGATCGGCGTCATAGGTCCAGACTTCGCGCGCGCGCGCGGCGTCGCGCTGCGAATAGGCGTCGAGCACGTCCTTCAACAGGATCGCGGCGGAATCGTGCATCGACTTGAGGCCGACGATGGCGCGCGGAATACGCACGTCGGCGGCGACCTTGATGGCGCGTTTGGCGATATTCTTGGCGAGATCGCCAACGCGTTCGAGATCGTTCGATATTCTGATGGTCGCGATGATCTCGCGCAGGTCAACGGCGAGAGGCTGGCGCCGCGCGATCGTTAAGATCGCCTGCTCCTCGATCTCGCGTTGCAGCGTGTCGAGGCGCGGATCGCTGGCGATTGTCGCATGCGCAAGCTGCGTGTCGAAATCGGCGAGGGCGTCCATCGCGTCGGACAGCATTTTTTCAGCGATACCGCCCATTTCCGCGATCTTTTGGCCGAGGCCCTCAAGTTCCGCGTCGTAAGCTCTCACAATATGATCGGACATGTCGTGTTCCTCGAAGCCCTGGCGAGCAATCAGCCGAACCGGCCGGTGATATAGTTCTGCGTCTGCTTTTTCTCGGGCGAGGTAAACACGTGCGATGTCACCCCGAATTCAATAAGCTCGCCAAGATACATGAAGGCCGTGTAGTCAGAGCAGCGCGCCGCCTGCTGCATATTATGCGTGACGATCGCAAGAGTGTAGTTTTCCTTCAGCTCGTCCATCAGCTCCTCGATCTTGGCCGTCGAAATTGGATCGAGAGCCGAGCAAGGCTCGTCCAGGAGGATCACTTCTGGATGAATGGCGACGGTGCGGGCGATGCAGAGCCGCTGCTGCTGGCCGCCGGAGAGCGACAGGCCCGAGGCCTTCAGCTTATCCTTGACCTCCGTCCAGATCGCGGCGCCTTTCAAGGCCGCCTCAACCCTGCCGTCGAGCTCGGATTTGCTGACTTTCTCATAGAGCTTGATGCCGAAAGCGATGTTGTCATAGATCGACATCGGAAACGGCGTCGGCTTTTGAAACACCATGCCGACGCGGGAGCGCAGAAGATTGAGGTCCTGATCCGGCTTCAGGATATTCTCGCCATCGAGCAGCACTTCGCCCTCGGCCCTCTGCTTCGGATAGAGATCATACATGCGGTTCAGCACGCGAAGCAGCGTCGATTTTCCGCAGCCGGACGGTCCAATGAAAGAGGTCACTCTGTTGGTGTAAAGCGGCAGGCTGACGCTCTTCAAAGCGTGAGTCTCGCCGTAGAAAAAATCGAGGTCGCGAACGCTGACCTTCTGCGGCAGATTGGCGATGTTGTTCGTCGCAGTCATTTCGCGGTCCTTTGGGCGCCGAGCACGCGCGCGATGATGGAAAGGGCGAGCACAGCAAGGGTGATGATGAGAGCGCCGGCCCAGGCGAGCTGCTGCCACTCCTTGTAGGGGCTGAGCGCAAACTGGAAGATGACCACCGGAAGGGTCGACATTGGCGCGTTCAGATCGGTGCTGAAGAACTGATTGTTGAGGGCGGTGAAGAGTAATGGCGCCGTTTCCCCGCTGACGCGGGCGACCGCCAGAAGGACGCCTGTGATGAGGCCGGCGCGCGCCGCGCGATAGGACACTTTGCTGATGACGATGGAGCGCGGCAATCCAAGCGCGCTGGCCGCCTCCCGCAATGGATTGGGCACGAGCAGCAGCATATCCTCGGTCGTGCGCACGACGACGGGAACCACGATCACCGCCAGTGCAAAGGCTCCGGCGTAGGCGGAGAAATGACCGACGCGCGCCACCATGATCTCATATATGAAAAGGCCGATGACGATGGACGGCGCGCTGAGCAGAATGTCATTGATGAAGCGCACCACAAAGGTCAGCTTGGTATGACGCCCATACTCGGCCATATAGGTGCCGGCGAGGAGGCCGAGCGGCGTGCCGATGGCGACGCCAAGAAAGGTGATGACGAGGCTGCCCGCGATAGCGTTCAGAAGGCCGCCGGCCGATCCCGGCGGCGGCGTCATCTGCGTGAAGACAGCCGGGGACAGACCGCCAAAGCCCTGAATGAAGAGTTCGAGAAGAATAATGACCAGCCATCCAAGCCCGAACACGGTCGAGGCATAGCACAGTCCCAGATAGATATTGTTGGTGCGCCGACGCCGGCCGTAAAGCGACATGAATCAAGTCCCCGCCTGACGTTCAATCCGCATCAGCATGTAGCGCGCGATCGCGAGAATGAAGAACGTGATGATGAAGAGGATGAGGCCGAGGGCGATCAAAGCGGAGGTGTAAAGGTCTCCGACCGCTTCGGTGAACTCATTGGCGATGCTCGCCGAAATCGTGGTGCCGGGGGCAAGCAGCGAGCCCGAGATGCGATGCGCGTTGCCAATGACGAATGTGACGGCCATCGTTTCGCCGAGCGCGCGGCCAAGGCCCAACATGACCCCGCCAATGACGCCGATGCGCGTGTAGGGAAGAACGATCGACCGGATGACTTCCCAGGTCGTGCAGCCGCAGCCATAGGCCGCCTCCTTGAGCACCACGGGCACGGTTTCAAACACATCGCGCGAAATGGAAGTGACGAAGGGAAGCACCATGATGGCGAGGATGAAGCCGGCTGTCAGAATGCCGATGCCATAGGGCGGCCCCGCGAAAAGCGACGAGAGGACGGGCACGTTCGCGAATGTGTCGATCAGCGCCGGCTGAATGTGCCTTTGCAGAAAGGGCGCAAAGACGAAAAGGCCCCAGATGCCGTAGATGATCGACGGGATTCCTGCCAGAAGCTCGATTGCAATGCCGATCGGGCGGCGCAGCGGCTGCGGGCAGAGTTCGGTCAGAAAGATTGCAACGCCAAGGCCGATTGGCACCGCGAAAATCATGGCGATCGCCGACGTCACCAGCGTGCCGTAGATCGGCGCGAGCGCGCCGAATTTTTCCGTCACGGGGTTCCATGTCTGCGTGCCGAGAAAGCCGAATCCAAACGCCTTGAGGGCGGGAATGGAGCCGACGATCAGGGAGCCGATGACGCCGCCGAGAATGAGCAGAACCGCGAGCGCGGCGCTGAGCGTTAGCAGCCGGAAGCCTCGGTCTTTGAGCTTCAGCCAGTTTAGAATTCTGATCCGGCTCAGCGCCCTGCCGGACACGGCGCCGTCGACTGCGAGGTCCACCACGGCCTTCTCCTTGAGGTCTTTCACTCTCGTTTCCACCAAGAACCGTCCGGGGCGCCGGGTCATTCGTCACGGCGCCCGCCATGCGAGCAGATCAAAGAAGGTCGATGAAATCGCTCTTCCCGCAAGTCTCAGTTCAGAAGCGGCTTGCCGTCGGCGCCCTTGATTTCGGTAGCCCATTCCTTCTTGATCAGAGCCACAACCGAGTCAGGCAGCGGTACGTAATCAAGTTCCTCGGCGGCCTTATCGCCCTTCTCATAGGCCCAGCTAAAGAACTTCAGAGCCGCAGCGGCGGCGGCGTCGTCCTGGGGCGCTTTGTGCATCAGGATAAAAGTGGCGCCCGCGATCGGCCAGGACTGCGCGCCCGGCTGGTCTGTCAGGATCTGGTAAAATCCCGGCGCATTAGCCCAGTCGGCGTTCGCGGCGGCGGCCTTGAAGCTCTCGGCCTCGGGGGCCACGGACTTGCCGTCCTTGTTGATCATATTGACGAATGTCATCTTGTTCTGTTTGGCGTAGGCGTATTCCACGTAGCCGATTGCGCCTCTCGTCTGAATGACGTTATTGGCGACGCCTTCATTGCCCTTGGCGCCGATGCCCGCGGGCCATTCGACAGCAGTACTGGCTCCGACCTTGGACTTCCAGTCAGCGCTCACCTTCGAGAGATAATCGGTCCAGATGAATGTCGTTCCAGACCCATCGGAACGATGAACGACCACGATCGCCATTGACGGCAATTTCACTTTTGGGTTCAACTTCTGGATCGCCGGGTCATCCCAGGTCTTGATCTCGCCGAGGAAAATCCTGGCGAGCGTCGGGCCGTCGAGCAGCAATTCACCGGGCTTGATTCCGTCGAGGCTGACCACCGGCACATCACCGCCAGTCACGGTCGGAAACTGCACAAGGCCCGCTTCCTGGAGCTCCTCAGGCTTGAGCGGCATGTCAGATGCGCCAAACGTCACGGTCTTGGCTTTGATCTGCTTGATCCCGCCGCCCGAACCGATCGATTGATAGTTCAGTCCGAGACCGGTTTCCTTCTTATAGGTATCCGCCCATTTGGCATAAATCGGATACGGAAATGTGGCGCCGGCGCCGGAGATATCCGCCGCGTCGGCCGCACCGCCGGCGAGCCCTATCGCGACGGTCGCGAGCGCCGTTCGCAGGAACGAGAAATTCATCGAATGCCTCTTCGTTGGCTGAATGTATGGAGAGCGCCAGGACGCCGAACTGTAAATCGCCAATCCCGCACGTCATCGCTCCGTGGAAGGCCGAAGGCAGGGTTTCCAAATCAGCCCACCAGCCGAAACTAAGTGGTCTTCAAGAGCTCCGTATGAAGCTTACATGACACTTTCATGACAGTGGCCGCTTAAATTCAGCTCGCGTAGAGCGGAAGGGTCACGCTGAATGTCGAACCCTGCTCAGGCAGTGATTCAATGCCGAGACGGCCGCGATGGCGCGCGACGATATGCTTGACGATGGCAAGGCCAAGCCCAGTCCCCCCTTTAGCTCGGCTTTGGCCGGCGTCCACCCGATAGAAGCGCTCGGTCAGGCGCGGCAAATGTTCCGGCGCGATGCCAGGACCGTGATCGCGGACGCTGAACACGCAGTGACGCTCCTGGGAAAGCAGCGTGATCTCGACGTCTCGATCCTCGCAGCCAGGATCGCTCGCGCCATATTTGATCGCGTTTTCGACGAGATTTTCGACAACGCGCAACAATTCGTCGCGATCGCCGGGGACGATCACCGAGGCCGGCGCGTCGACATGGAGGACGGTGTTATTTTCCAGCGCCATCGGCGCGAGTGTGTCAGCGATGTGACGAAGAATTGTGACAAGATCGACCGGCGACTGCGGCAGCAGATGCAGATTCTGTTCGATGCGGGACAGCGACAGCAAATCATCGACAAGGCGCGTCATGCGCCTCGCCTGCTCCCGCATGATGCCTAGAAATTTCACCCGCGCCTGTTCGTCGTGACGCGCCGGGCCTTGCAGTGTTTCGACGAAGCCGAGCAGCGAAGCGAGCGGCGTGCGCAGCTCATGGCTTGCGTTGGCGACGAAATCGACTCGCATGCGCTCGACCCGCCGCGCCTCGCTGAGGTCGCGCAAGGTCAGGATCATCGTCGCCGAACCGGGGGGGCCCTCCATCGGAGCGACGTTGAGTTCAAAGAACCGTTCGACCGGCACGCGATCGAGCCACGTGGCGCGTTCCGGCCGGCCAGAGGCGCGCGCGCGCATGACGGCGTCGAGAACATCCGGCGCGCGCAGCCCCCGCGCCAGCAAAAGATCAGGCCGCAGCGCCGGGAAAAGGGCCAGCGCCGGGGCATTGACGGCGACGACGCGATCGCTCGCATCAATGACGATCACGCCTTCCGGCAAAGCGTCGATGAGCCGCGCCGCCATCAGGCGGTCCCGGGCCGGCAAGCTCCTGACGGCGGCGAGAGTTTTCATGACCCTCTGTCATTGGCGGCGCGTTCAGCGCCTTGCGCGAGAAATCCGGTCAAGCTTCATTCAGCCTTGGTTGCGAGACGCGCGGCCTGTAACGGAGCGCGAATCGAATGTAAATTGAAACAGATGATTAAAACTCTTTTTTGACAGTCGCCCGCGTCCCTTGCGAGAGGCGCCGCTGAATCAATCAGCTTGCCATCCGCGCTCCGCCGCCAAGGCGCCCTCAACGCAAGACGTGCGGGGAGCCTCCTCTTCGCCAGGCTGCGCCGGCGACGCCCTTCCGGTCAGCCGAGATCGTCCACCTGCGCTTCAGTGCGGTCCATTGCTTCGCGCAGGCTTTTCCAGCGCCGGAAGGCCTCATGCGCGCCAAGAAGAGCCAGGGCGAGAATGAAGGGCGCGATATAATAGATGGCGCGAAACAGCAGCAAAGAAGCCAGCAAGGGCTCCTGCGCAATTCCAGGCAAGGCCTTCAGCATGGTCGCCTCGAACACGCCAATGCCGCCCGGCGCATTGCTGGCGACGCCGAGAATGCAGCCAAACACATAGGTTGCGGCGAAAGTGAAGAAATCGATGTGGAGCTGCTGAGGCAGCAGCACATAAAGCACCCCGGCGGCGGCGCACTGGTCGACGACGCCAAGGACGATCTGGCCGAGCGACAATGCAAGGCCCGGCAGCTCCAGCCGGAAACCCTGGATCCGGACAGTGCGGCGACGGACCGTCACCCATGTGAGATAGCAAAGGATGCCGCCGATCAGCCCCGCGCCGATCAGCATATTCAACGCAGGGGTGAGATGATTGATTGCGCTGATCGCCTCCGACCGGAAGGCGAGCCCCGCGCCGATCACGAGAATCATGCCGATCCAGAATGTCACTCCGGCGATGATCGTGAGGCTCGCGACCTTGCTCGCCGCAAGCCCCACCTGGGAATAAATCCAGTAGCGGACCGTACCCGCGGTGATCAAAGGAAAGCCGAGCACGAAGGAAATTGCATAGCTGGTGAAAGAAGCGAGCGCCGTCGTTTTATAAGGCACGCGAACGCGCAATTGGCGCAGCGCCAGCGCGTCATATCCGGTCAAGGCGAGGAAGGACACGCCAGCCAGCAAGGCCGCCCAGGCGATCTGATCATTGCCCGTCGCCGCGATCGCCCGCTGCAAATCGGCGAGATTGACGCCGGAAAGGGTGCGAATGAGGACGTAAATCGAGAAGGCCGCAATCGCAACGCTGAAGCCGGCGGCCAGCTTTTTTCCGAAGGAGCGGTGATGCGCCGCCACGCTGCGCACGCTCCGCGCATGGGCGTCCTCCAGCGGAGCTTCATAAAAGAGCGGAGCCATCTCTCGCGGCGAGCCAGCCGCCCCCCCGCCGTCGGATTGAGGCCGGACGTTGTTATGCATAAGTCCCTGATCCAAAACTTCTGGTCCCTGGCGATCCTCGCTTCTGACCCGCCTCGCGGATCAATAAGAAGGCGCCGCGGGGGTCATATGGGCGTGCTTATGCGGCGCGAACGCGACACTAGCAAGGCCTCGCCATGAAGACGTCATTTGTTCGTCGCTCCAAGACAATTCTTGATACACATCTCAACTGACCGTGATCACGTCTTAATTTAAGGCCGGGATCTTCGTTTGCTTGGCTTTTCGTAACCATTTCCAGCATTTTGCGCCCAAATTCGGGACGAAGTGCGAAAACCTTGTTAACCGTCGCGCAAGCGCCCAAAGCCTAACCTCGTCGCATTCAAACCGAAGCTCGGCTGATTGAATATGCCGGGATGCGCGGATCAGGCCTGCCAAACCGCAGAACTTGCGGGCTTCGGCTTCGTTCCCGGCCTTAAAAAATCGGCCCGGCGACCGATATATACAGACTCGAGACGAGATTCAGCGTTGAGCGAGGAGCGTAATCGCACAGCGCAGCCGTGGAAAAGCGGTTTTCATCAGCAAACGGCGATCGGTTTTCCCCGTCCCGTCGAAAGCGTTAGAGGGCGTTAACTTTCCCGTTTCATGATCTTTTGATCGATCTCGGGAAACTTCATTCTCCTCGCATCAGAAGAGCAAAGTCGATGACCCACCAGGATAATCCTCAACCGGCCCCGGCCCCTCAAAGCGGCGCACGCGACCTCCTCTCGAGGCTTTATCGCGAAATCGGGATTTCCGCGGTCGCCGCGGCCCTTGAATCCAACAAGCGCCCCAAGGCGAAGGAGATCGAGTCAGCCAAGAATCCGGCCGTGCTGCGCGAAGAGAAAGCCGCGTAAAAGCAAGGCGGCGACGCGCGTACCGCCGGAATGGAAAGCGCCGGCTCTGCCTCCGGGTTGGCTCTATGGGCCATGTGCGGTATAGATTTTATATGACTCATCTCAGCCGCCGGCTTTTCCTCCAGACCGTCGGCGGTGCAGCTTGGGCGACCGCTGGCTTTGGCTCCTACGCTTTCGCGTTCGAGCCGGGCCTTCGACTCAAGGTGACCCCCTATGAGGTGACGCCGCCCAATTGGCCTTCGGCGCTGAAGCTGAGGGCCGTGGTGCTGGCCGATATTCACGCTTGCGATCCCTGGATGCCGGCCGCCCGCGTCCGCTCGATTGCCGAACTGTCCAATGCGCTGCAGCCTGACATTGTCTTCCTGCTCGGCGATTTCAGCGGCGGCCATACGATTTTGACCGAAGCCGTCATGCCCGACGAATGGGGCGAGGCGCTTTCGGTGCTCAAGGCTCCGCTCGGGGTCTACGCCGTTCTCGGCAATCATGATTGGCTGCATGGACCGCTGCCCAACATGCCGGGCGACGACGCGGCCGGCGTGCGCAACGCCTTGAGGGCGGCCAATATCAGGGTGCTTGAAAATGACGCGGTCCGCCTGACCAAAGACGGTCAGCCGTTTTGGCTCGCAGGCCTTGGCGATCAACTCGCGGGACCGAAGGACCGGCCGTTTGGCGGCGGCGTCGATGATTTGCCTGGAACGCTGGCTTTGATCACCGATTCCGCCCCGGTGATCATGCTCGCGCATGAGCCCTTCGTATTTCGGCGCATGCCGGCGCGGGTCGACCTCACCTTATGCGGACACACGCATGGCGGCCAGGTCAATCTCCCGCATGTCCAGGCGCGATATGCGCGCGCCTTCAGCAATCTGGTTTACGGTCATATCATAGAGCAAAATCGCAATCTGATCATTTCCGGCGGCCTCGGCACATCGCACGTCCCGGTGCGTTTCATGCGGCCGCCGGAACTCGTCGAAGTCGCGATCAGCGCGGCGGCGCCCAACGGCGATTCCTGAACCGCCTTTTGCGGCGGCCGGACGCCGCAGACGGGTCGCTTTCATCGCCGGGCTTCATTCCTCGCCGAGTTTCAATGGACAGAGCGCGCCGAAGGCAATATGGGAGATTTCGCGCCCTGTTTCGCGAGCATCCGCAGCGTAACCCGCACTGGAGCGAGCCGCCTCCGTGACGACGCTTTTTATGAGTCATCCGTCGTGTCTCGACCATGACACAGGTCCTGGCCATCCCGAACGCGCGGACCGCATTCGCGTCATAGAGCGCACATTTGAAAGCGAGATCTTTCAAATGCTGCATCGCGATCTAGCGCCCGAACTCGATTACGACGCCCTGCTTCGCGTTCATCCCGCCGAATATATCGAACGGATCAGGGCGGCGATGCCGACAGAGGGGCTGGTCGACATCGCCGAGGATGTCGTGATCAGCCCCGGCACCTGGGAGGCCTTGTCGCATTCGGTCGGCGGGACGGTGGCGGCGGTCGACGACGTGATGCGCGGCCTTTCAAAAAACGCCTTCGTCGCGATGCGCCCGCCTGGCCACCATGCCGAGACAGCCCGGCCGATGGGGTTTTGCATTTTCAATCTCGCCGCGATCGCGGCGCGGCGAGCGCAGACTGCGCATGGCGCCGAACGCGTGGCGATCGTCGATTTCGACGTCCACCACGGCAATGGAACGCAGCAGATTTTCTGGTCCGACCCATCGGTTCTTTATGCTTCGACGCATCAAATGCCGCTTTATCCCGGCACCGGCGCGCTCGGTGAATGCGGCGCCTGCGACACGATCGTCAACGCGCCTTTGCCAGAGGACGCTGGCAGCAAAATGTTCCGGGAGGCGATGGAGACGCGGATTCTGCCGCGGGTCGAGGCCTTCGCGCCGGATCTCATCGTCATTTCGGCCGGATTCGACGGCCATCGCTTCGATCCGGTCGGCGGACTTCATCTCGAGGTCGCGGATTTCTCCTGGATCACGAACCGGCTCATGGACATTGCCGAGCGCCGCGCCAACGGCCGCATCGTGTCGGTCCTCGAAGGCGGCTATGATCTCGAAGCGCTCGCCCGTTGCGCCTCCGCGCATGTGCAGACGCTGATGGGCGCCTAACGCACGATGATCTCGGGCGGCGCCGCTCAACCTCGGCTTTATTCAACGCCTTCGCTGGCGACGATCTCGATGCCGAATCCGGAGAGGCCGACATAAGTCATCGGCCGCGAGGTGCGCAGCCGGATCGACGAAACGCCGAGATCGCGCAGAATCTGAGCGCCAAGACCGACTTCGCGCCAGGCCTTTGTCCGCTGCGCCTCGGAATCGGCCGGCTGCTCGTCGGCGATCGTCACGGGGACGCCCGCCGCGCCGTCGCGCAAATAGATAAAGACGCCACGCCCGTTCTTTTTGAAGGCGGCGAAAGTACGCTTAATGCTGTCGCCGCCGGTAATGACGTCCGCGATGATGTCGACCCTGTGCAGACGCGTCGGCATATCGCGGCCGTCGCCAATCTCGCCCTGCACGAAGGCGAAATGCTGGACCTGATCGAAGGGCGTCATATAGGCGTAGCCGGTCAAGGGGCCGCTCGGGCCCTCGACGTGGAAGGTATTGACCCGCTCGACGATTTTTTCGCGCGCCTGCCGATAGGCGATCAAATCCGCGACCGAGATCCGTTTGAGACCGTGCTCTTGTGCGAAAGCCTCGATCTGCTGCCCCGCCATCACCGTTCCGTCGTCATTGGCAAGTTCACAAATCACGCCGACCGGCGGCAGCCCGGCGAGGCGTACGAGATCGACCGCGGCTTCGGTATGGCCGGAGCGCATCAGCACGCCGCCTTCCTTGGCGATCAGCGGAAACACATGGCCCGGGCGCACGAAATCCGCCGCGCCCATGTTGCCGTTGGCGAGCGCGCGAACCGTATTGCTGCGCTGTTCGGCGGATATTCCCGTCGTCAGCCCGTGCTTGACATCGACCGAGACGGTGAAAGCGGTCCCATGCGGCGCATCATTCATCGCCACCATCGGCTGAAGGCTAAGGCGCTTGGCGTCACGCAGCGTGATCGGCGTGCAGACGATGCCGCAGCAATGGCGGATGATGAAGGCCATTTTCTCCGGCGTGCAGAGCGCGGCGGCGCAGATAAGGTCGCCTTCGTTCTCGCGGTCGTCGTCATCCGTGACGATGACGATTTCGCCGCGCGCAATGGCTTCGATGGCCTGCGAGACGGACTGACCCATGGCCGCAATCTCCTTCAATTCGGCGATCTTCAGAAAATCATTCGGCGTCACCGCGCCCCCGGTTTCACGCAAGAGATGCTCGGCCGTCTCGCGCGATACCCAGGCGTCGCCCTGGTTGCAGAGCTGTGAAATCGAAGCTTTGGACAGCCCGGTCCTGCGCGCGAACTCCGCTTTGCTGACATTGTTGTGCTTCAGCCAATCACCGAGCTTCATGCCGAAGCCAACGCCTTTACGAGCCTGCCTGCGCGTTTAGTTAGGCTAAACTTCTTTCCGCATCAAGGTTTAGAATAAATAAATTCATGGCCGCGATGGCCACGCCGGGCTTTCGCCGACCTGCCCGCGATGGCGCAAAAACTGGTCTGCGAGGACACAGGCGACCATCGCCTCGCCGACCGGCACGGCCCGGATGCCGACGCAAGGGTCGTGGCGCCCCTTGGTCACGATCTCCGCCTCGGTCCCGCTGCGATCGATGGTGCGGCGCGGCTGCAAGATCGAGGATGTCGGCTTCACGGCAAAGCGCGCGACGATCGGCTGTCCAGTGGAAATGCCCCCCAGAACCCCTCCGGCATGATTCGACAGGAAAAGCGGCCTGCCGTCGTTTCCAAAGCGCATTTCATCGGCGTTTTCTTCGCCGGTCAGTTCAGCGCTGGCGAAACCCTCGCCGATTTCGACGCCTTTGACCGCATTGATGGACATCAAGGCGCTCGCGAGCTCCGCGTCGAGCTTGCCATAAATCGGAGCGCCCCACCCTGCCGGCGCATTCTCGGCTACGATCTCGATGACGGCCCCGATCGAGGAGCCGGCTTTGCGAACGCCGTCGAGATAGGATTCAAAGAAGGCCGCGGCTTTGGCGTCGGGACAAAAAAACGGATTCTTCGCGCATTCGTCCCAGTCCCAGTTCGCCCGGTCGATTTTGTGCGGACCCATCTGCACCAGCGCGCCGCGAATGAGGACGCCGGGGATGATCTTGCGCGCCACGGCGCCGGCCGCGACCCGCGTCGCCGTCTCCCGCGCAGAAGAGCGGCCGCCGCCGCGATAGTCGCGGACGCCATATTTGGCGTCATAGGCGTAGTCGGCATGGCCTGGCCGATAAACAGTCTTGATGGCGTCGTAATCTTTCGAGCGCTGGTCCGTGTTTTCAATCAAAAGCGCGATCGGCGTTCCGGTCGTAACCTGCCGCCCCGTCTGCGGATCGTCGAATACGCCGGAGAGAATTTTGACCTTGTCGGCCTCCTGCCGCTGCGTCGTGAAGCGGCTCTGGCCCGGGCGTCGGCGCTCGAGGAAGACCTGAATATCCTCCTCGGCCAGTTCGATGCGCGGCGGACAGCCGTCGACAACGCAGCCGATCGCCGGCCCGTGGCTCTCGCCAAAGGTGGTGACGCGGAAAAGATGGCCGAAACTATTGTGAGACATGGATTAGCCCGCAATTAAATCGGGACTGAAAAACGCGGTCGCAAGCATCAGCCCTTCTCCCGCATGAGACGGCTCTTCTCGCGGCTCCAGTCGCGTTTCTTCTCGGTCTCGCGCTTGTCATGCAACTGTTTTCCGCGCGCGAGGGCGATCTCGATCTTCGCCCGGCCTTTGTCGTTGAAATAGATCTTCAGCGGCACGATCGTCATGCCTTCGCGCTCGGTCCCCTGCGCCAGCTTGGCGAGTTCGCGCGCGTGCAGAAGCAGTTTGCGCGGCCGCTTCGGCTCATGGTTGAACCGGTTGGCCTGCAGATATTCCGGGATGTTCGCATTGATGAGAAAGAGTTCGCCGGAGCGGCCGATCGAGGCGTAGCTTTCCGCGATGGTCGCCTTGCCCGTGCGCAGCGATTTGACTTCGGTGCCCGTCAGCATGATGCCCGCCTCGAAGGTTTCCCCTATCTCATAATTATACCGCGCCCGTCGATTGTCCGCGGCTATCTTGAAAAGACTCTCTTTTTTTGGGGCCACTCAAAGCGCCTCACGCATCAAGGAAAGCTCAGGCATCGACAAGCAGCCCGGCATGGATGAGGGCGGCGTTGATCGGCGCATGCGCTTTCTCGCTCGCCTTTAACATAGGCGCGCGAACCTCTTCCGTGATCTTGCCAAGCGCCGCCAGCGCATATTTCGGCCCAGCCGGATTTGGCTCGATGAAAAGAGCCTGATGCAAGGGGCTCAGCCGATCGTTCAGCTTCAGCGCGCGGGCGAAATCATTGCTGAGGCAGGCGTCCTGCATGTCGGCGCAGAACTTCGGCGCAATGTTCGACGTCACCGAGATGCAACCGTGGCCACCGAGCGCCATCACCGCGACCGCAGTCAGATCCTCGCCGGACAGCTGGATGAAATCAGGTCCAAGCGCCTCCCTTTGCTGCGCCGTGCGGGCGAGATTGCCCGTCGCATCCTTGACGCCGGCGATGTTTTTCAGCTCGAACAGCCGCTTCATCGTTTCGACCGAGATGTCGACCACGGAGCGCGGCGGGATATTGTACAGGATGATCGGGATGCCGACGGCGTCGTTGATCGCCTTGTAATGCTGATAAAGCCCCTCCTGTGAGGGCTTGTTGTAATAGGGCGCGACGATGAGCAGGCCATCGGCGCCCGCCTTCTCGGCAAAACGCGACAGCTCGATCGCCTCATGCGTATTGTTCGAGCCCGTCCCGGCGATCACCGGCACGCGGCCCCTCGCCTCCTTGATGCAGGTCGCAATGACGTCGCGATGTTCGGCGTGCGACAAAGTCGGGCTTTCCCCGGTCGTGCCCGCGGGCGACAAGCCATGCGTGCCGCTCTCGATCTGCCAATCGACCAACGCCCGATAGGTCGCTTCATCAAAGGCGCCATCCTTGAAAGGCGTGACGAGAGCGGTGATGGATCCCCTAAATGCCGCCTTTTTCGTCATTATCGCTAACCTTTCACCAATCCGCCCGATCAAGGCCGCATTTTACAGGCTGAGTTTCTGGCGCTGTTTGAGCTGCGCGGACCAGACACATAGACGTCAATGAGCCTTTCGAAAAGGCCCGCCTGACGACAAACCCTCTGCGCTGACTGCGATAATTCGTCCTTTGTTAATAAGGAAGGGTTCAGACTCATCGTTTGGAGCATTGATGACCAGGATTGACCGAGGCATGCTCACGAGGTCATATCTCTTCAGCCCGCCCCGCGTCCGGCTCATCGGTTCGAGCCTTTCCGGTCCAAGGCTCAATGGCGCGAGGCTGGCGATCGGGATCGGCGCCCTCGCGCTCGGCCTCAGCGGGGCCTATGTCAAGCAGAAGGGTCTTGGCTTCTCCCCTTCCGACTGGCCGGAGCCAATCCGCGCGCTCCTTGCCCCCGAGCCGCGATTCGCGCCGCCCGCCGTGCCATTTCTGCGCGAAGAGGCGCCCGACGAGGATGACGCCGACATTGGCGCCCGCCCCGAAGCACCGCCGGTCAATCTGACCACGGCAGCCCATGAACTCGGACGCGACCTCGCCGGGTTCAAGGAAGCGATCTCCTTCTATAAATCCGGCGATCTGGCGGGCGGCGACGCCGCCGCGAAGGCCGCTACGGACCCGATCGTTCAAACGGCGCTCGAATGGATTGCGCTGCGGACATTTTCCCGCGAATCGGGCTTCGACCGTATGCAGGCCTTCATCGCGGCGCATCCCTCCTGGCCAGCGCAGGGCTGGCTGCGCAAACTCAGCGAAGAGGCCTTGTTCGGCGACCGCAAGAAATCGGCTCTGATCAAATCCTATTTCTCGACATCCGAGCCTCAGACGCCGGCGGGCAAGCTCGCACTCGCGCGCGCGCTGAAAGACGATGGCAAGAGCGCTGAGGCCGCCGCCCTCGTGCGCGGCGTCTGGCGCGAGGCCGATCTCAACGCCGCGCTCGAAGCAAAGATCAGAGCCGATTTTGGCTCCTATCTCGAAAAGGCCGATCACAAATATCGCGCCGAACGCCTGCTCTACAAGGAGCAGACGGCAAATGCGATGCGCGCCGCGGTCCTCGCGGGGCCGGATGTCGTCGCCCTTGCCCGCGCGCGCGCGGCTGTCATCGCGGAGGCGCCGAGCGACAAACTCCTCGCCGCAGTGCCTGCCCCCTTGCGCGCGGACGCGGGCTATAAATTCGCGATGATTCAAAAACTGCGGCGTGCGGACAAAATCAGCGAAGCCGTCGCCCTCATGCTGGCGGCGCCGCGCGACCCGATCGTCCTGATCAATGGCGATGAATGGTGGGTCGAGCGCCGTCTCCTGGCGCGAAAGCTCCTCGACGGGGGCGATGCGAAAACCGCGTACAAAATATGTGCGGAACATTCCGCGATGACGCGGGAGATGCAGATCGAGGCCGAGTTCCACGCCGGCTGGATCGCGCTGCGCTTCCTCAACGACCCTGCCCGCGCCGCAGCGCATTTCGACACGCTGATCAAGCTTGCCGCGACGCCAATGTCCAGGGCGCGGGCGGCCTACTGGCGTGGCCGCGCCGCCGAGGCCTCCGCGAACCCGGACGCGGCCGGGACGGCGAAAGCCTTTTATGAGCAGGCGGCAACGCATCCCGCAACCTATTACGGGCAACTCTCGCGCGAAAAACTCGGGCTGAGCGCGGCTCCGATCCGTATGCCGGCGACCGAGGCGGCGGGCGAGGCGCGCGACCCATCCGTCAAGGTGATCGAACTTCTCTACGCCGTCGGCGAGAAAGCCCTCGCCTATCCGCTCGTCCTTGAGGCGGCCCGCCACCTCGAGGACCCCGCGCAAGTCGCCGCGCTCGCGAAAGTCGTCGCGCGGCAGCAGGACGCGCATGTCTCGCTCACTGTCGGCAAGATTGCGAGCCAGCGCGGCATTGCTCTCGATGAGCTCGCCTTTCCGACCTATGGCGTTCCGGCGTTTCAGCCTTTGCCGAATTCGGCCGACCCTTCCGTCGTCTATTCGATTGCGCGCCAGGAGAGCGCGTTCGATACGAGCGCGGTTTCGAGCGCCGGCGCCAAGGGCTTGATGCAGATGATCGCCGCGACCGCGCGAACCACGGCCCAGCGCGCTGGCGTCGCATTCGACGAGAACAGGCTCATCGCCGACGCCGCCTTCAATGCGCAGCTCGCCGCCGCCCATCTCGGCCAACTCCTCGCCGAGAGCCGCGGCTCCTACATCCTCGCCTTCGCGTCCTATAACGCCGGCGGCAGGCGAGTGAAGCAATGGCTCGACGCTTATGGCGATCCGCGCAAGCCGGGCGTCGATGCAATCGATTGGGTGGAGCGCATTCCGTTCACCGAGACGCGGAATTATGTCCAGCGCGTCATGGAGAATCTCAACATCTATCGCATCCGCTTCACCGCCGCGCCCATGCAAAAGGCCGAAGCCGAAGCAAATCCCTAAATCAGCGATCTCGCTCGGCCGAGGCCCGCGCCACCACCCTTTCGATCTGCGCCAGCAAGGAAGAGACGGCATAGGGCTTTGGCACGAAAGCGTCCTCGCGCGGCATCAATCGGGGCTCGATCGTATAGCGGCCGGAGGTCAGAACCACGCCTATTCCGGGCCAGCATTCATGAATGCGCCAGGCAAGGTCGAGGCCATCGAGTGAGCCCGGCATGTCGACGTCGGTAAAGACGACGCTGATATCGGACCGCCGCGTCAGCACGGCCAAGGCCTCATCGGCATTGCAGGCCTCAATCACGACAAAGCCGGCGCTCTCCAGAACATCGACGCCGAGCATGCGCACGAGCGGTTCATCTTCAACGACGAGAGCGAAGCACTGTTGATTGCCGGGCTTTTCCATGCCTCACTAACAGGCCTAATCTGGATCAGTTCCGGTTCGATCATTTTAAGGTAAAAAAATGATTTAACTGCGCACTTTCCCATTGCTACCGCCGCGCGCGCAGATGGCGCCGCAACCAGACGCGTGGATGTTTCATGCCCCTTGCCGAGCCCCTTGCCGAGCCCTCCTTTGAGAGCTGCTTTATCTCCGCGTCCGATGGACTAAGGCTTCACTTTCGCGACTATGGTTCGCCGCTCGACCCCGGCCTGCCAGTCGTGTGCCTGCCGGGACTGACGCGCAGCGCGGCCGATTTCGGCCCGCTTGCGAGCGCTCTCGCCGGCGGCCTTGCCGGAAACAGGCGGCGGCGCGTTCTGGCGCTCGATTATCGCGGCCGCGGCCTCTCCGGCTATGATCGGGACTGGAAAAACTACAGCCTGCCCGTCGAGAACGACGACATACTGTCTGTGCTGACCGCAGCCGGCGTCGAACGCGCGGTTCTCGTCGGAACATCGCGCGGCGGCCTCCATGTCATGCTGCTGTCCGCGACGCGGCCGTCCATCATAGCCGGCGCCGTCCTCAATGACATCGGCCCGGTTCTGGAGCCGCAGGGACTCGCGCGCATTCGCAGCTATGTCGGCAAGCTGCCGCCGCCAAAGTCGGAGGCCGACGCCGTCGATCTGCTGAAGCGATTGATGAGCGAACACTTCAAGGGCCTCCGCGAGGCCGACTGGGCGCTCTACGCCAAACTGACCTTCGCCGATGAAACGGGACGTTTCGGCGGGCGCTATGATCAAAAGCTGATGAAGACGATCGAAAGCATCGATCTGGAACAGCCTGCGCCCGCGCTCTGGGCGCAGTTCGATGGCCTGCGCGCGGTTCCGCTGCTGGCGATCCGCGGCGGCAATTCCGACCTTCTCTCGCCCGCGACGCTGGCGGAAATGGCGCGCCGCCACCCGAATTGCGAGACCTATATCGTCGAGGGCCAGGGTCATCCGCCCCTCCTCATCGACGCTCCTTCCATTCAAAGGATCGCGGCTTTCGTCGCTCAAACGGAAGGATGAAGCGGCAATGATGCCAGCGGAGAGAGTTGCGATGCGCCATGTGCGCGAGATCATTTGCCTGAAGTTTTCCGCCCGGGCGAGGTCGCGACGCGATGCGCCCCCGCTGCCTGCACCGCCCCAATGCCGCCACCCCATTGATCTGAGTCAAGGCGTCAGCATAGGGGTTATGGCATATAAACATTGATTTCATGCAGCGCATGCGCGCGGTTTGAAATCGACTGGAAAGGCCTTGGAATTCCCCGCTCCGGCGTGGGCGTAAGTAGAAGCGGTCTGCGACGTTTAGTTGAAGCATTTTCAAACACCCATCGGCCAGTTTCTCTATCTTCTATTTTGAGCAATACGGATTTCGCTTTGCGCCGGAAGACATGAAGCCAGAGTTGGCAATCGGCGTTAGGCTGTCAGCGATCGGCGCCGCCTCGCCAGCGGCGCCAAATATGTTTTGCCCGCAGGGATCATGATGGTTGCGGCGGCGCGGCTCTTTTCGGGTGGGGAGCGGCGCTGAAGATCGGCCGCCTATAGTGGGGCGCCCGGTCCGCAGTCCTCTTCGTCCCGGAGATGCAGTCCTCTTCGTCCCGGAGATGAAGGCGGCTGCGCTCGATCGCGGAGTTCGCCTCCGCCGCCCAACTATTCGGCCGCCCAATTATCTGGAGAGGTCCCGTGACAGCCTTTGCCCGCGACATGACGCCGACCGTCGACTTGACGCGAGAGAGAGGGACGGGCCCGGTGCGTCGCCAGCGCCCGATCTATGTCGACATGCTGCCCCCGTGCAACGCGGCCTGCCCCGCTGGCGAGAATATCCAGGCCTGGCTGGCGTTGGCGCAGGCAGGCAAGTTCCAGGCGGCCTGGGAAGCGCTGATCCGCGACAACCCTTTGCCGGCGGTGCACGGGCGGGTCTGCTACCATCCTTGCGAGACGAACTGCAATCGCAAGGATCTCGACTCCGCGGTGAACATTCATTCGGTAGAGCGTTTCCTCGGCGATCTTGCCGCGGAACAAGGCTGGGCGATGCCGAGCGACAAGGCCGCCACCGGCAAGCGCGTACTGGTGATCGGCGCCGGCCCGAGCGGCCTGTCTGCAGCCTATCACCTTACGCGGCTCGGCCATGAGGTAGAGATCCACGAGGCGGGACCGTTGCCGGGCGGCATGCTGCACTTCGGCATCCCTGCCTATCGTCTGCCGCGCGAGGATCTGATGAAGGAGATCGGACGGATCGAGCAGATGGGCGTCAAGATCGTCCTCAATCATCGTGTAGATGATGTGTTGGCCGAGCAGCAGGCGGGCCGGTTCGACGCCATCTTCATCGCCATCGGCGCCCAGCTTTCAAAACATGTAGACATTCCAGCGCGCGACGCCGTCAAGGTGCTGGACGCCGTCTCCATGCTGCGCGATATGGAGTCCGGCGCCGCGCCGCGCCTCGGCCGGCGCGTGGTGGTCTACGGCGGCGGAAATACCGCCATGGACGCCGCCCGCACGGCGCGACGGCTCGGCGCCGAGGAAGCGTTGATCGTCTACCGCCGCGACAGAGCGCACATGCCGGCGCGCGAGTTCGAGGCAGACGAAGCCTTGGCGGAAGGCGTGAAGATCAAATGGCTGACTTCAATCAAGGCCATTGATGGGGCCGCTCTCACCGTTGAAGTGATGCGCATCGACGAGGCGGGCCGCGCCCAGCCGACTGGACAGTTCGAGACGTTGCACGCCGACTCCGTGGTGCTGGCGCTCGGCCAGGACGCCGACAGCGGCTTTCTCAGGAAGATCCCCGAGATTGTCTTTGGAGCGGATGGAACCGTTGTCGTCGCGCCAAACATGATGACCGGCCGGCCGGGCGTCTTCGCGGGCGGCGACATGGCGCCGGGCGAGCGTTCCGTCACGGTGGCGACGGGCCATGGCAAGAAGGCCGCCCGCCACATCGACGCCTGGCTGAGAGGAGCCGACTGCGCACATCCCGCCAAGCATCCCATCATCGAGTTTGGCGCATTGAATCTACCAATCTATGCCGACGCCATTCCTTCGACGCAGCAGGAATTGCCGGCGTCAGCGCGGGGCGCGGGTTTCGACGAGGTCGTCAGCGGCCTCAGCGAGGCTGAATCGCTGCACGAGGCCAAGCGGTGCCTCTCCTGCGGCAATTGCTTTGAATGCGACAATTGCTTTGCCGCCTGCCCGGAAGACGCCATCGCCAAGCTGGGTCCCGGACAACGCTATGCGATCGACTATGCTCTATGCACCGGCTGCGCGGTTTGCGTTGAACAATGTCCGTGCCACGCTATGGAAATGGTCCCCGAACGCGGCTGAGGAAATCAATCTAAATTGCTGGAGCCAGAAGCCTGATGGGCGCGAGAACGACAATGGACGGCAATACCGCGGTGGCGCATATCGCCTATCGCATCAATGAAGTATGCGCCATTTACCCGATCACCCCCTCATCGACCATGGCGGAACTCGCTGACCAGTGGGCGGCGGAAGGGCGCAAGAACATCTGGGGCGCCGTTCCTGTGGTGCAGGAGATGCAGAGCGAGGGAGGAGCCGCTGGCGCTGTCCACGGCGCGCTTCAGTCGGGCGCCATGACGACGACCTTCACGGCCTCGCAAGGCCTGCTTCTGATGTTGCCCAATATGCTGAAGATCGCCGGCGAGCTGACATCCACCGTGTTTCATGTCGCCGCGCGCTCTCTTGCGACCTCAGCTCTGTCGATCTTCGGAGACCACTCCGACGTGATGACCGTTCGCACCACAGGATTCGCGCTGATCTCTTCCGCCAATGTGCAGGAGGCTCATGACACGGCGCTCATAGCCGAGGCCGCGACCCTTGAAGCGCGGGTCCCTTTCCTGCATTTCTTCGACGGCTTTCGCACCTCGCATGAACTCAATACGCTTGAGCTTGTCGGCGACGATGACATCCGCGCCATGATCTCCAACGATCTCGTGCGCGCCCATCGGGCCCGCGCGCTCAACCCCGAGAACCCATTCATTCGCGGCACATCGCAAAACCCCGACACCTATTTCCAGGCGCGCGAGGCGGTCAGCCCGTTCTACGCCAGGACGCCGAAGATCGTCGAAGACGCTATGGCGCGCTTTGCGGCCGTTACCGGACGGCGCTACGGCCTCTTTGAGTATGAAGGCGCGCCCGACGCCGAACGTGTCCTTATCCTGATGGGCTCCGGCGCCGAGACGGCCCGGGAGACGGTCAAGGCGCTGGTCGCGCGCGGCGAGAAAGTCGGCGCGCTCCAGGTGCGGCTCTATCGCCCCTTTTCAGCGGAGCATTTCCTTGCCGCGCTGCCGCCGTCGGTCGGCGCGATCGCGGTTCTGGAACAGACCAAAGAGCCCGGCGCCACAGGCGAACCGCTCTACCTCGACGTCATCGCCACGCTCGCGCAGGGCGTTGGAGACGGCCAGCGATCGTCGATGCCGCGCGTCATCGGTGGCCGCTATGGCATCTCGTCAAAAGACTTTACACCGGCGATGGTGAAGTCCGCGCTTGATCAACTCGCCAAGCGTGATGCGCAAAACAAGTTCGCAGGACGCAACAGCTTCACCCTCGGCATTGATGACGACCTCTCCCACAGCAATCTCGCGGTGGACCCAGGCTTTTCGATCGAGCCGGACAACACCACCCGCGCGGTCTTTTACGGCCTTGGCGCCGATGGCACTGTGGGCGCGAATAAAAACAGCGTGAAGATCATCGCCGAGGATGCGGGGCGCTACGCGCAGGGCTATTTCGTCTATGATTCCCACAAATCCGGCGCACAGACGGTTTCGCATCTGCGGTTCGGCCCAAACCCGATCAAGGCGCCCTATCTCATCGTCTCCGCAAGCTTCGTCGCCTGCCATCAGTTCAGCTTTCTCGAACGGCAGGACGTGCTGCGCGTTGCGGCGCCGGGCGGCGTCTTTCTCCTCAACAGCCCCTATGGGCAAAACAACAGCTGGGATGCGCTGCCCCGCTCGGTGCAGCAGCAGATCATCGACAAACGATTGCGCTTCTTTGTCATCGACGCCTCAAAGGTCGCCCGCGACGTCGGCCTTGGCGCTCGCACCAACACTATTCTGCAGACATGTTTCTTCGCTATATCCGGCGTCTTGCCGCGCGAGACGGCGATCAAGCATATCAAGGAATCCATCCGGCACAGCTACGGAAGCAAGGGCGAAGCGGTCGTAGCCAAGAATTTTGCCGCGGTCGATGAGACATTGGAGCGCCTTTTCGAGGTCACAACGCCGCTTTTCGCAACCAATCCGAAAGACCGGCCCCCCATCGTTGCGGCCTCCGCCCCCGAGTTCGTGCGGCGCTTCACCGCCCGGATGCTGGTTGGGCGCGGAGACGATATTCCAGTGAGCCTGATGCCGCCGGACGGCGCCTTTCCTTCCGGGACGAGCGCCTATGAGAAGCGCAATATCGCCGAGGCCGTACCAGTCTGGGAGACTGATCTTTGCATCCAATGCGGACAATGCAGCTTCGTCTGCCCGCACAGCGTCATTCGCGCCAAATATTACAATGAGGCGGCGCTCGCGGGGGCGCCATCCAGCTTCAAGTCGGCGCCGATCAATGCGCGCGGCTACCCTGAAGCGCGCTTCACCCTGCAATTCTATGTGGAGGACTGCACCGGCTGCGGTCTTTGCATTGAAGCCTGCCCGGCAATCAGCCCGCGCGAACCGGGCGTCAAGGCAATCAACCTCGCGACCAAGGAGCCATTGGTCGCAACGGAACGCGCCAACATCGCGTTCTTTGAGACATTGCCGGTCAATGATCGCGCCCGCGTCGATTTCGCCAATGTTAGAGGCGTGCAATTTCTCGAACCTTTGTTCGAGTTTTCCGGCGCCTGTGGCGGATGCGGCGAGACGCCTTATCTCAAGCTGCTCTCGCAATTATTCGGCGACAGGGCGCAGATCGCCAACGCCACCGGCTGCTCATCGATCTATGGCGGCAATCTCCCGGTGACGCCCTGGACCAAGAACCACGAGGGGCGCGGGCCAGCCTGGTCGAATTCGCTGTTCGAGGACAATGCGGAGTTTGGGCTCGGCTTTCGGCTGGCCGCCGACAAGCATCTCGAAATCGCCCGGACCCTGCTGACAGAGCTCGCCCAGACGGTGGGTGAAGATCTCGCCGCGGATATACTAAGCGCGCCGCAAATCCATGAATATGAAATCCGCGCCCAGCGCATCCGCGTCGCCGAACTCAAGACGCGATTGCTAAAACTCGAGGGCGAGGCCGCGCAAGATCTTTTGTCGGTGGTCGACCATCTCGTGCGGCGCAGCATCTGGATTGTCGGCGGCGATGGCTGGGCCTACGACATAGGCTATGGCGGCCTCGATCACGTGCTGGCGAGCGGGCGCAACGTCAATGTGCTGGTGCTTGACACAGAGGTCTATTCCAATACCGGCGGCCAGGCCTCGAAAGCGACGCCGCTCGGCGCGGTCGCGAAATTCGCCGCGGCGGGCAAGCGTGTGGCGCGCAAAGATCTCGCGCTGCAGGCGATCGCCTACGGCAATGTCTATGTGGCGCAAGTCGCCATGGGCGCCAATCCACAACAGACGCTGGATGCGTTCCGGGAAGCCGAGGCTTACGATGGGCCCTCGCTCATCCTCGCTTACAGCCAGTGTATCGCGCATGGCATAGACATGCGCTTTGGCATGAAGCAGCAGGACCTTGCAGTGGCCAGCGGCTATTGGCCCTTGCTCCGCTTCAACCCCGCCATGCGGACGGCCGGCAAAAACCCATTCCAGCTTGATTCTCCGCGCCCGACGATCGCGTTCAAGGATTATGCCTATAATGAGATCCGCTACTCGTCTCTCGCCCGGACGCTTCCGGATGAAGCGGCGGCGCTGCTTCTCGACGCCCAGGCCGCGGTGATCGACAAATATCAGCAATATGAGGATATTGCCGCGCGAGACGGCAGCCGGTTCGTGCCCGGCGTCGGCGTCGTCGTGAAACCGGCGTCTTAACGGAGGAGAGGCCGATGGATTTGACGACGCGCTATATGGGACTTCATCTCAAAAATCCATTGGTGGCGTCCGCTTCGCCGTTGACCCGCGAACTTGACGGCCTCCGGCTGCTTGAGGACGCAGGCGCGGCCGCCCTCGTGCTGCCTTCGCTGTTTCAGGAAGAGATCGAGGCCGAGGTCGCCCGTTACGATCGTCTGACCAGCGCCAACGAGGATAGTTGGCCAGAGGCGACCAGCCAGTTTCCAGCGTTGGTTGAGGCCAAACACGGCCCGCATCACTATCTGTGCCTCATTCGCCGCGCGAGCGAGGCGGTCGATGTTCCGGTCATCGCCAGCCTGAATGGCGTCACGAATGAGGGCTGGATCTCCTACGCCAAGCTGATCGAGGAGGCCGGCGCGAAGGGGCTCGAACTCAATATCTATTTCATTCCCGCCGATCTCACGCAAACGGGGCGTGAGGTCGAGCAACGCTATATCGACATCCTTGCCGCGGTGCGGGCGACGGTGTCGATCCCGATAGCCGTCAAACTCAGTCCTTATTTTAGTTCAATCGGCAATATGGCGTTGGCGTTGCAGGACGCGGGCGCCGACGCCCTGGTGCTGTTCAACCGCTTCTATCAGCCAGATCTCGATCTGACGCGATTGCAAGTGATGACCGACCTCAGGCTCAGTGAGCCGAGCGAGATCCGCCTCCCTCTCCTTTGGCTCGCCGTCCTCGCGGGCCGTGTGAAGCTCTCTCTTGCCGCCAGCACGGGCGTCGCCAGCTCCAACGAGGTCATAAAATATCTTCTGGCCGGGGCCGATGTTGTGATGGCGACTTCGGCGCTGCTGCGGCACGGCCCCGGCCATATGGCGACATTGCTCGCCGGGCTGGAAAAATGGCTCGCGTCACGGGAGTTCAATTCACTGGACCATGTCAGAGGCCTCATGAGCCAGCGCAAGCTGAAGGACCCGCAGGCCCTGGAGCGCGCCAATTATATCGAAATTCTGGAAGGATACAGCCAGCATTGATTTACGCGCTGATGCAAGGACTGCGTTTGCGGAGCGGCCGCGATCGGCTGCGCAGTTGGAACATCTGTCTGACTTCAAGGAGTAGGTCAAATGCGTCGGCGGCAATTTTTCTCGAAGACGTTAGCCGCCGCAGCGGGACTGAGCGCCGGCGGCTTCCTGCCAGCGGCGGCTCAGTCAACAGCGTCGGCTGCGCCGGCCGTGCCGGAAGGGCCGGTGACGCTCTATTTCGAGTTTCGCGTTGCCGATCCGGAACATGAAGCAGCCATGGCGGCTTTGACGGATTGCGCCTCGGCATGGCGCCAAGCGCCGGGCTTTTTGAGCCTGATGCTCAAGCAGATGAGCGGCGACTCAACCATGGTGAAGAACTATCCTGAAGCTTACAAGGGAGTTCTCGCGGAAGCCTATCTCGACGGCGTCAGAGATCACTCTCAGCCGTATTTCTATTCGCTCTTCGTGCGCTTCGCTGCTTACGCGCAACTTCAAGCATCGCAGATCAACGAGGAATTCGACCGCACGGTTCTACCCTTTCTCCATGCCGTAAAGCAGACGCCGACCGGCTTCGCCAAATCCCCCCAGCCCATGAGCGTCTATCGCGGTGTGTTTCAAACCATCGCCGCCGGCAACCGTGCAGGCATTTACACAACAGCCGCGGAAATGGCGGACTTCTTGCGTCATCCGGTCGAAGCCCCCGAGAGCAACACTTTGACGGTCGAGAACCACGTCATGGTCGCGGATGCCGGACACATTGAATGGGAAAAACTGGTTCTCCCGCTCCTCAAGGTAGCGCAGGAGACCCACCAGCCGAGTGATGATCCCAATGGCGTCGGTCAGCCGGGCAGCAAGTCCAATCGCCTCTACCGTAAGGCGCTGTCGACCGAGATCCTTCGCAATGCCTTGCCGGATGGCGACCTACGCGCCTATCTCATGCACGGTGTGTGGGAATCCGTCTGGGACCATGAAAACTCCCATCTCGATCCGCGCTTTCAGGCCGCCGCTGGTCCCGTGGGAGCCGGCGTCGAAATCGGCCCCGTCGAGCCATTCTATCTGACCCGCCTGCTGGTCAAAGCCTAAGCGAGCGATATCCGTCGCCATGCTATAATATAAAATTGATATCCGACGATATTCGATCAAAGAGATACAAGAAAGGATCCCGCGATGGCGGCTCAGATCCCATCAAAAAGACTGTCATTCCTCGATCGTTACCTGACGGTCTGGATTTTCGCCGCCATGGCCGGCGGGATCGCCCTCGGATCGCTTTTCGCGGGCTTGCCGAGCTTTCTCAATAGCCTCTCATTCGGCAGCACCAACGTACCTATCGCCATCGGCCTGATCCTGATGATGTATCCGCCGCTTGCGAGAGTCCGCTACGAGGAGCTGCCCGAGGTTTTCAAGGACTGGCGGGTTCTGACCCTCTCACTTGTACAGAACTGGCTAATTGGGCCCGTCCTGATGTTCGCGCTCGCGGTGCTGTTCCTGCGAGACTATCCCGAATACATGACGGGGCTCATTCTGATCGGGCTTGCCCGCTGCATCGCCATGGTGATCGTTTGGAACCAGCTCGCCGGCGGCGACAATCAGTATGTGGCGGGGCTGGTCGCTCTCAACTCGATCTTCCAGATCATCTTTTTCAGCGTTTACGCGTGGTTCTTCCTGACCGTGCTTCCACCCCTCGTCGGTCTTGGGGGCAGCGTCATCGACGTCGGCTTCTGGACGATAGCCGAAGCGGTGCTGATTTATCTCGGCGTCCCCTTCGCCGCCGGCTTCCTGACCCGGCTCATCCTGACCAGGCGCAAGGGAGTCATTTGGTACGAAAAGCAGTTCCTGCCGAAGATCAGTCCCATCACGCTCGTCGCGCTGCTTTTTACCGTCCTCGCCATGTTCAGCCTCAAGGGCGGCATGGTACTGCAACTGCCCTTCGACGTGCTTCGCGTCGCAATCCCGCTCGCGCTGTACTTTGTCATCATGTTCGTGATCAGCTTCTGCATGGGCAAGCTGATCGAGGCGGACTATCCCCGCACCACGGCGATCGCCTTCACGGCGGCAAGCAACAATTTCGAGCTCGCCATCGCGGTCGCCATCGCGACGTTCGGACTCGCCTCGCCCGTCGCCTTCGCCACCGTCATCGGCCCGCTGGTGGAAGTGCCGGTTCTGATCTCGCTGGTCTCGGTCGCCCTTTGGCTGAAGCGGCGCTGGTTTGACACAAAGCAATTTGGAATAACCCCGCGTGGGTTAGAATGAAACTATGAGCATGCACAAGATCCTCATCCTGCGTGACGCTTGGCGTCATTCCTTCGTTCTCTGACTTGTCGCAAGCGCGCGAAGCGTGATCGAGTTTGCTACCGCGCCGTGACAGGACACGTACGTTCCACCGTCCATTCTTGGCGAAGATACAATTATGCCCGCTGCACCAACCGCGAGCCGTCGGGGCGCACGAAATGAGCGACGAGGCCGAGCGCGCGCACCACAGGCGCCGTTGCTTCCGGCGGCATCACCGTAAAGGCAGTGGAGAGCGCATCCGCCTCGGTCGCCGTGTCGGCCTCGATCGAGACCGACAGCCAGCGCCAGCTGGTTCGGCCGCTCCAGGGTTCGAAGATGTGGTTGAAGTTGCCTGCCGCGTCGAACACGGCGCCGTAGCCGCCTGAGGTTGCGACCGCGCGATCGGCAAGCGGGATGCGTTCGACGATCTTTCCGGGCGCGCGCGGGTCTTCCAGTCCAACCGACCAGGAACCGCCGTCGGGATGAGCGCCGAGCGCCCGGGTCTCGCCCATGTCCACCAGCGCGTGCTCCACTCCGCCGCCGCGCAGCAGCTCCACCACCCGGTCGGTCACGTAGCCCTGACCAATGCCGTTCAGCGTTATGCCCATCCCCGGCCGCGCGAGCCGCAGCCGCGCCGGATCGACCTCCAAAGCCCCCTCGTCAACACGGGCGATGGTCGCGGCGATGGCGTCGGACGCAGGGCCGCCGGGCGCGGCGTCGGGCCGAGAGAAATGTTTGGCGTAGAGATCCCACAGCGGCTGCACCGTCACATCAAAGGCGCCGCCGCTGATCGCGCCGTAGCGTTGGCTCTCAGAGAGCACACGCACAAGATCGAAGGGAGGATCTACGAGCACACCGTCACGATTGAGGCGGCACAGTGCGCTGTCCGCCCGATACAGGCTCAAAATACGCTCCAGGCGTTCCACCTCCGCGAGGCTCGCCGCGATCAGACGGTCCGCGGTCGCGGGATCGGGGTGATGAATCTGCAAGGTGGCGTCGGCGCCAAGGGCGGACCCGGTCCAAACACGCAGAAGCGGAGCGGCCTGCGCCGAGCGCGCACAGGGCAGCAATGGAAGGCCGCCGGCGGCGGCGGTAATGGCGATAAATCTACGGCGGGTGGTTCCCATCACGGGCGTCCTTGAGTTGCGGGAAGTATGTAGTCGCTCGGCACGTCGGCGAAGCGCACGACCCGGCCCCCATTAGCCTGGGCGAAGCGGTGTGCTGCGGCTTCATCGCCGAAGGGGATCGTCTCGTCGGCGCCCATGCCGCCGAGGCGGCGGCTGCCGATCACATAGGACGCCTGATGCGCCTCCACCCACATGCCAGGCTCCGGCTGGTCCCAGTCCTTTGCCCGCGCCATGTCGTTGACATAAATTGCCGAAATCGACTTCGGCATTTCAGGAAGCATGGCGAAGGCGAAGGCGTCGCGGACGGTTGAGAACCAGTACGGATCGGCCACGCCACGGACGAAAATCTGGGCTTTGGGTCCGGCGTGCTCGCGCAGCGCCATACCACAAAATTGGGCGACTGAGGCGTCCGTCACCTCGCGCGGGAGCGGCAAGTCGGCGGCCTTGTCCTCCTTGCAGGCGGTCAGGGACAACAGAGCAAGCACGATAAATATATGCCTCACACCTGCCTCCGCGAGAAAAGGGCGATCGCGACGGCCAGCGGCACGACCGTCCAGGCGACGAGCGCGCCGAGCAGGGCAGCAGGACCGAGCCCTGTGCTGGCGCCGAGGCCGGCGACGCCAGCGAAGCCGCTGACATCGGTAGTGCTTGTCAGATTGAGCAGCCGGTAAGCGTCGGCCGGGTTGAGCAGCAAAAGCACGTTCAACACCTTGGACGTCACAGCGCGGCCCTGATCAGCCACCAGCACGCCGAGAAGCGCCATATCGTAGAGCAACACAAAGATAAGCCAGACGCCAATGGCGATGCCGCCGGCCGTGCCATGATCGCGCACGAGCGTACTCACCAGATAGCCAATCGCGATGAACACGCCGCCAAGCAGCACCGAAGACGCGACCATGACCACGAACGCGCCCCATGCGCCGGGATCGGCGTTGCCGGCCCATTGTAGCGCTAGCCCAGCGATTCCATAGCCGGTCACGGTGGCGAAGCTCAGGATGCCAAGGTGGCCAGCGAACTTCCCCAGCATGACCTGCCAGCGCGCCACCGGATAAGCGAGCAGCAGCGCCATCGTGCCACGATCCACCTCGCCGACGATCGCGTCGTACGATAACAGCAGGGCGATCAGCGGCACTAGAAAGATAGTGAGGCTGGACAGGCTGACGATCGTGACGGCAAGCGCGCCGACCCTTACCGTGCCGGTTGGCGCCGCGCCGAGGAAGGCAAGCGTAAGCGCCAACGCGGCCAGCAGCACGGTGGTGGCGAGCACCCATCGGTTGCGCATGCCGTCGCGCCACTCCTTGCCCGCGATGATGAGCACCTGTCTCATGCGGCTCCGCTCTGGAACGCGGCATATAGGTCGTCGAGCGACGGCCTGATAATCTCGATCTCACGCGCTGTCTCAGGCAGCCCGCGCAGCACGGATGCGACCTCGTTTTCCTCGCAGGACAGTTCGAGCACGCCGTCGGATACAGGAGACCAGCCAGCCCAGGCATCCGCCGCTCGGTTCGCCGCTGCGGGCGGCGTGCACGGCAGGCGCAGCCGGATGCGTGGCCGGATGGCGGCGAGGCGGCGCAGATCGCCGATGCCGCCATCAGCGACCTTGCGGCCCTGATTCATCACCACAACCCGGTCGACCTGCCCCTCCAGTTCGGCGAGCGCATGGGAGGACAAAAGCACCATGGCGCCATCGCGCCTGAGATCGCGGAGGATATCATAGAAGCTCTGGCGTAGCGCCGGGTCGAGTCCCGTGGTTGGTTCATCCAACAGCAGCGCGCGCGGCCTGCCGAGAAGGGCCTGGGCCAGACCGAGGCGCTGGCGCATGCCTTTGGAATAGGCGCCGACGCGGCGATGCGCCACAGCCTCGATGCCCACGCGTTCGAGCAGCGCCGCATTGCCGGCGACCGGCTGGCGCTTCAGCCGCGCATAGAACGCAAGCGTTTCGGCGCCGGTCATCGATGGTTGCAGGGCGACGTTCTCGGGCAGATAGCCAAGCTCGCGCCGGGCGCGCCCGCCCGAGCCAGCCGAGGGGTCCTCGCCCAGGACTTGCACGCTGCCAGCGCTCGGGCGCACCAGCCCGAGCATGATCTTGATCAAGGTGCTCTTGCCGGCGCCGTTATGGCCGACGAGGCCGACGCATTCACCGGCTCGCAAGGTCAGGTCAACATTGCGCACCGCCTCACGCTGGCCGTAGCGGTGGCTGACGCCGCGAATGACGACAGCGGCATCCATCACTGAGCCAGCCGCGCCAAAGCCGACGGACGCGGCGGCGCCATCAGCGGCGCAGTGTCAACGACACCGCCAGGATGGATCGCCGGAAATTGCGACTGCGCCCAGCGCACGACTTGTACGGCGGGGCTGTTCAGCAGCAGCTTGGCGGCCGGCGCGCGCCACAAAATCTGATCCATAAGATCGTTTGGCCTGTAGGCGGTGTCGGCGATCCCGTCGCCGTTGAGATCGAAGGCGGGGTTGTCACTGTAGTAGTTGCCGCGCCCCTGCACAGACCAGTCAAGGCGACGCGTGCCGACATACATCACCTGGATGCGGTTGTGGACGAAGGAGTTGCCGGTAATCTCGTTGCGTTCGGAGCCGGCGGTGAAATGGATGCCGACCTCGCAGCCCTCGAACCAGTTGCCCGCGAAGCGGTTCTTGTTCGCATTGTAAATGAACACGCACTTCTTGCCGCCACGCACGACATTATCCTCGATGCGCGAGTCATTGGCATAGTTGAACAGCAGGCCGTGATCACGATCATCTTCGGAGACATTGTCGTGAACGCGCAGCCGATCAGAGTACATCAGTACGTACCCGACGCCGTTGCCGGCCGAGAAGTTGTCGTCAACCTCGCTATCGTTGGTATACATGAAGTGCACCGCGAACCGCAGGTCGTGGAAGCTATTGCCTCGCACAAGATTGTGGCTGCTGGTCACCGAGAACACGCCATCGCGGCCCGAGCGGATGTCATTGTCCACGATCTGCGAGCCGGGGGTGCGCCACAGCGAGATCGCCGGGCCGCGCTCGCTAATGCGCAGCGTGCGCAGGCCCTGGATGCGGTTGCGCCGCACCATTGCATCGCGCGGGCCGTCCAGATAAATCGCGATCAGATTGTCCTCGAAGACGTTGTCCTCGATCACGGCGCGGTCAGCGCCGGCATCGAGAAACACCGCCGAGTCCTTGCCGATCAAACTGAGACCGGAGCCGCGAATAATCAGCCCGCGCAGGACGTTGCCGGGCGCCCTGACCGTGATCGTGCTGCCCGTCCGGCCGCCCTCAATGACAGCGCCAGCCGCTCCTTGCAGGGTCAGATTCGGAATGGCGATCACGACGCTTCCGCGATGGACGCCCGGCGCGAGCAGCAATGTGTCGCCGGGGGCGGCGCGGGCGATCGCCTCGCCCAGCCCGTCCCCTGCCGCCACGTCGAGCATAGCCGCGCGCGCTGGCTCGCAGACCATGGTCGCCAGCAGAAACATAAGCAGCGCGCGGGCCGAGCGCATGGTCAGGCCGTCTTCCGATGCACGATCATCCGCCCTGACATTTCCATGTGCAAGGCGTGGCAGAACCACTGGCAATACCACCAGTGCACGCCGGGCCGGTCAGCAATGAAGGTGACCGAAGCCGTCTGCATCGGCGAGATCTCCATCATCACCCCATAGCGCACGATGGTAAAGCCGTGCGTCACATCCTCGACGTCGTCCATATTGGTGACGACGACGGTGACCTCGTCGCCCTCATTCACCTCAAACTGGTCGAGGCTGTAAGTTGGAGCGTTGGAGTGCATATACACCCTTACCTTATTGCCGTCGCGAATGACGTTGGCCGCTTCTTCCAGGTTGACGCCGTCCTTCTCGGCCTGCTTGCGCGCATCCTCCCACATCGGATCGTCGCGTTTCCAGATCGCGATGGGGTTCACCTTGGACCGATGTACGATGAGCACATCATGCGGTTCGGCGAAGGCTGGACCGTCATGCACCAGGATCATCTTGCCAGTAGAGATGTCGATCAGCTGATCATTCTCTGGATGCAGGGGCCCGACAGGCAAGAATCGGTCCTTGGAGAATTTATTGAGCGATACGAGCCATTTGCCATCGGCTTCCTTGGTCTCGCCCATCGACGTGTGGTTGTGACCAGGCTGGTAGTGAACATCGATCTTCTGCAGGATCGGGTCTACCTTCTCCCCCGCAAAGGCGCGCTTGGCCTTATCGATGTTCCACATCACCATCTGGCTATCGATGAAGGTAGTGGTGAAGGCGTTGCCGCGGCCATCGAACGCGGTATGCAGAGGGCCGAGGCCGACTTCTGGTTCGGCGACGATCACGTCGCGGGGCTTGATCTTGTCGTCGAACAGATCGTCCAGCTTGCGTACGTCCATGACGCTGACCGTGGGTGATAGCTTCCCGTTGATAACGACATGAATGCCATCCGGTGCGGTATTGACGCCATGCGGAGAGTTTGGGATAGGGATGTAACGGGTGTATTTCGATCCGTGCCGGCCATCGACCACAGGCACGCCGCTCATCTCCTTGTAGTCGCCGCTCTTCACCGCCTCCTCGATCCGCTTGATATTGAAGATCGTCACCCAGGCCTGCTCGTGATCCGTCATTTCCGCTAGCGTGGTGCCCTTGTTCGGATTGTAACAGGTCGAGAATGCGTACTTGCCCTGGTAGTCGCAGTCGGTGTTGTCGAGGTTGCCGTCGACCAGCACCTGCCACGCCACCTTCATCGTGTCGCCGTCGACCGCCGTATAGACCGACCAGTAGTTGTTCTTCGGGTCGTCCAGCACATGACCATCGTTAGGAATAGGGATCACGTGCTCGCTGTTGGCGAATACATAGCCGGTTCGCGGATATTTCTGCGGGCGCAAGCCATGAATGTCTGAGGCGTTTGGAATCTCGATGATCTTGTCGGTCTTCATCACGTCGCAGCGGATGCGTGCGATCCGGCAGTTGGCTTTATCATTCACGAAAATGAAGCGCCCATCATAGGTGCCGTCGGTGAACGACATGTGCGGATGGTGCAGATCGCCGTTCTGCCACACGCCGCCCCGGCTTTCCAGGAATTTGCGGGTCTCGGGCAGCAACCCTTCGGTGAGGATCTTCTTGCTCTCATTGGTGAGGCCCCAGCCCGTGGCGCTGTCGCGGTTGAAGACCGGGATGCGCATCAACTCGCGACCGGATGGGAGGACTTGAATGCGCACCTCGCCGGTCTGGCCGCTGCTGTTGAAAGCGTAATATTCATCGAGGTCGCCGGGCTTGACCTCGGTGCTGGCCACCGTCGAGCGGCTCTGTGCGAGCGCCTCGCGCATCGCGGCGACCGATGCGCCGCCGCCAGCCAGACCAGCCAGTCCGGCCACGGTCGCTGTGGCGCCGAGGACGCCACGGCGGCTGAGTCCGTCTGTCGCCTCACCCTTGCCATTTGGCTCGGCGTTCTTACCGCGTAAACCGTCGTCGGTTTCGTCAATCATGGTGTCTCTCCTGATGCGCGGCTCCGCACTGCGGGGCTGGGTTGCTGGGGATGCGGCCAAGACGCGGTCATGGGGCCGCGCTCTCGTCTGGTGCTCGCGCCGAAATCTTCGGTCGCGGGGGAAGATCGATCGGCGAGGCGGGCGCGTACCGCTCGCGCTTCAGTCGGCGCTGGATCATCACCGGGCATTTCTGATCATGGTGGTAGAGCATCTGACAATGCAGGCATTGGATGCACTCGTTCGGGTTGATATGCCCTTCAGGATGAATCGCCTGCACCGGACATTCGTTGCCGCAGCGCTGACAGGGATTGCCGCATTCGCGGTAGCGGCGCAGCCAGTCGAAGAGCCGCAGCCGCGCCGGGATCGCCATCGCGGCCCCGAGCGGACAGACATAGCGGCAGAACGCGCGTTCCACGAACAGGCTCGCCGCGATGATAGCGCCCGCATACAGCACGAACGGCCAGCCACGCGCAAAACGCAAAATGATCGCGGTTTTGAACGGCTCGACCTCGGCGGCCTGCTCGGCCGTGCCAAGGGCGCTGAGCGAGATGCCAAATAGCACGAGAAAAACGATGTATTTGAGCGCGGTCAGGCGCTGGTGAACACCGAAGGAAATTTTGAGTTGCGGTATTTTCAACAGTCTGGCGGCGCGGTTGGCCAGTTCCTGCAAGGCGCCAAATGGACACAGCCAGCCGCAATAGGCGCCGCGATTCCAGAACAACAGCGAAGCGGCGGTTGCAAACCACAGGATGAAAATCAGCGGCGCCATCAGAAAGTAGTCCCAGCGGAAATCCGTGCGCAGGGCGCTGAGGAAGGCGAGCACATTAACCACGGACAACTGGGCCTGCGCGTACCAGCCGATCCAGACCAGGGTGAACACCATGAAACCTAGGCGTAGCCGATCGTAGAAGATCGGCCGGCGCACCAGCCAGTCCTGGAAGAAGAAGATCAGCGTGAGCAGCCCGAGGGCGCCCAGCAGAATCCCGATCTGAACCATCTTGGCGCGCCACATGATATGCCACATCGGCGGTTCGGATGGTTCGGGGGCGATCGACGGCGCCGCCGCCGCGGCGGCAACCGCCGCTGACGCCTGCGCGGGTTTCAGATAGGCCTGCGGCAGTTCGTAATTCACGTCGAAGGTGAGGAACGATTTGTCGCGAGCGCCGAAGGCGCGCTGCACAAGGAGTTGCAGCCGCCACGGCTGCGTCACGTCCAGCGTGCTGCCCTCGGGCACGCCAAACAGGTCAATGTCGCGGAACTCCGGCGCCCCCGCCGCTTTGATTTCTCCGAGCCGCTGATGTGTGCGGTCGTGGAAATGGATGCTGGAATCGCCCTGCACCACCTCGATCCGGTCGAAGATGCCGCCGCGGACATATCCAGTTCCCTTGAAGGAATAAGCGCCGTTGCTGGCGATAAGGATCGCCTGCTGGCCGGGCTTGAGGCTTCGTTGCAGGTCCGCGTAGCGGACATCCCCCAGCAGGCGCCGCCCGATCGCGGGCACCGATACGGGGGCAAAATACATGTCGATGAAACTGTCATTCGGATCAGGGGACTCGGGATTATCCTCCGCGTGCTGCTTCCCAGCGCGGCCGAACGCGGCATTCACATCGCCGACCGTGAGCGACAGCCGCCGCACCGATCCGTCGCCGAGGAGCCCGGTCCAGTCCGCCGGCGCCTCGTGAGACGGATCGATCTCACGCAACGCCGCCGCCGGGGCCTGCGCGGGTCCTCCCACGCCCTCCGCGCGCGCCACCTTGATGCCGGAGCGGATCATGCTCTCGGCGATCACGGTCACCGTCACGGTCGCGCCGCTTACGATATCCACGGGCGGACGCTCGGATGGGCCCCCCGTGGCGAGGCGCAGCACGTCACGTCCAACATAGCCTTGAATGAAGGCGGCGATGCGCTCTGGCGGAATGCCGATCAGCACGATTGGCTCGTGATGAGCCATCAACCGGGCGCCGGCGATCTTGCCGTCTACCGTCAGCCCCACCAGGATCTGGATCGGCTGGCCTGAATAGCCGGTAGAGTTCACCCAGTCCGCATTGACGAATGCGTAGCCGACCAGCCGCTCGCCCGCCAGCACCTTCGCGACCGGCGGATTTCCCTGCGGCAAGGCATAGTGATCCGCGCCGGGCACTAGTTCGCCTGCTGGCACCTTGCTCATGAACTCTGTCAGGCGGCTGTCGGCGGCGCGGCATGGTCCGATCGCAGCCGCTATCGAAAGCAACAACAGCACCATGCACGAACGGATTGCTGGTATTAGCAAAGCATATTCCCCGTGCGAGAAAACATAAACTTGACGCTGGCGACCCGGTTAACGGCCACTCTACCATTATAATGTTCCGTGCTCCGTATTATGACACAAACAGAGCGCGTATTTTGAACTAGCTTAGGATGCGCCGATAATGGCATGGCGGATCGGTTTCGGGGGATGGAAGATGAGCAGAACGGGACAGCTGCCCGCGCCGGTAAAGTCGGTCGATGAACTCCTGGCGGTGGCTGAGGCTTTGGAGCAGGAGGCCGCGACGCGCTACCGCGCCCTTTCGGCGCGCATGGGGCGGCAGGGCGACACCGAGATGGCTGCGCGGTTCGATTTTCTCGCCGGGATCGAGGAGCGCCATGCAACCCATGTCGCAGATCGGGGCAGAACGATGCTGGGTCACGCGCCCGACCCCGCTTGCGCGCGCTGGGAAGTGCCGACCGGTTACGACGAGGAAGAAGCGAGCGGCGCCTCGCTCAGCGCCTATCAAGCGCTTGCCTTCGCCGTGCGCAACGAGGAGCGCGCCTTCGCCTTCTACACCTACGTCGCCGCCGAGGCTGAACATCCCGACCTCCGCGCGCTGGCCGAGGAACTGGCGCGCGACGAGTTGGAGCATGCCGCCCTGCTGCGTCACTGCCGGCGCCGCGCCTTCCATGCCGACCGCCCGGTCTTCATCGAACATGTGGCGAGCGTGGACGCCCTGCGTATTCTCGCAAGGCGTTGGGATAGTGAGGCTTCGGCAGCCCACGCGGCGCTCGCCAAGGCCCTCGACGAGGCCGGCGAGAGTGCGGATGCGGCAATTTTCCGGCGCCTTGCCGAACAGGAGAGCGGCGACAATGCCGGCGCCGCGACCGTACCGAAGCTGCGCAGCGCCGCGGACGGGCTGCGATTGCTCGAGGAAAGCTTCGACCGGTACGCCATGATCGTTGAGCGGGCGGACGACGAGCGGGTCGTGGCGGAGGCGCAGCGTCTCGCCGGTGAGATAGTTGGCCGCCTCGCCCTGGCCGGGGGCGCGCGGAGCAATACGCTGCTCGGCGCCAGATCCGACTGACGCCATTTGGAGACCTCCGGCGTCGGCCGGCCGCCAGCCGACCGGCGACGCCCTGGGGCTGGACGTTGTTCTCATCGCGGACGCGCGCGACCGGAGGTCATAGGCGACTTTTCGGACGCCCGAGCGCCACCTGCGCGGCGTCGCGCACGCACAGCTTCTCCTTGGCGCGCCGAAGTCGGTGGCTGGCGTCTCAGAGGCTCGCAGATATGCGCCGCGTTCGTCGTGCTCGGCCAGCGCCACCGCTGTCGTCCGCGGCGTCAGCGGGCGGCCGCCCCAGCGCCTCAATGCGAAGAGGACCCTCTCATGTTTGCGCACATACGCTTGCTGTTTGGTGGCGACCAAGCAACTCATGGTTTTCTCTGTGATGTCCGGTCCTGCGCAAGACAGGGATGGCGGCCGCTGGACGATCCTGCAGATCCCGATGCATGATGACATTGATTTGGATCAATGCACTAAATGATTTAATCGCGATATTAACGTGAGATACATCACATTAGAGCGCATTCTGGCCCCGGCAGGGGAAGGAAGACAGTCGAATGGAAATGGATCTGCCATCCGATCGACCGCACGGCGCAGCCCCGGCTGTCGCGCCCGTAAATGCTCCAGATCCGGCGTCTTGGTCTTCCGCGCGTGAGGCGCTCCAGGAGATTGCCTGGCTGCATGAGGTTCAACCTGAAACGCTGGATGCACTGGCGGCGGAGGCTCTGCTGCATCGCGTGCCAGCCGGAAGCGTGCTGCTCGAGCAAGCGGAGACGCCGGTCTTTGCGCAGTTCCTCCTCGCCGGCAGCATCGAGCTTTTAGGCATACGCAATCAGGTCGAGACCCTTATCGAACTGCTGCTGCCGGTAGATCTCGTCATTCCCGCCGCCGTCATCGGCGATCAGCCCTATCTGATGCGGGCGCGCGTCTATGAGGAAGCCCACCTTCTTCTGATCCGGGCGGAAGCGTTCCGGGAGGCCATCGCGTCGGATCACGCCTTCTGCCGCGCGATTCTGGGCCGGCAAGCCGCGCAGTTCCGGCGCCAGGTGCGCATGCAGAAAAACCTGAAGCTGCGCTCCGCGGAAGAGCGGGTCGGCTGCTATCTCGTCGCGCTATTCGGACAATCTCATACAGACATCGTCCGGCTGCCGCTCGAGAAGCGCCTCATCGCCTCGCAGCTCGGCATGACGCGCGAGACGTTCTCGCGCGCCCTGGCCGGGATGGCGAAGTTCGGAATGCTCATCCGCGGCGACGTCCTGCACATCGAAGACGCGGCCGCGGCCCGCGCCCGCTTCCCGCTCGATCCGCTCATCGACGGTCCTGAGCCGATCAAGCCTTTTCAAGACAGGAAGGCCTGACGATGAGCCGGCAGAACTGCTTCTGGCAGCTGTTCAAAATCGCACCTCTAGACGCGCCATGAACGTCGCCGCAAAAGACCCGGTGAATCGCGCGACGCCGGCCCTTCTGACGCAGGGCTTCCGGCCATTCTTTCTGGCGGCCGGCCTCTGGTCGGCGGGAGCGCTCGCGCTCTGGATCGTCATGCTTGTCACGGGATCCGCGCCGCCGAGCCGCTTCGATCCGCTCAACTGGCACATTCATGAAATGCTCTTCGGCTTCGTGATGGCGGCCATCGCAGGCTTCCTGCTCACCGCCATCCCGAACTGGACCCGGCGGCTTCCCGTCAGCGGCGCGCCGCTGGCGCTGCTGGCCGCGCTGTGGCTGCTCGGCCGCATCGCCTGTCTGGTTTCATCGCTCGTTCCGGCGTGGCTCGCCATCGCCGCGGATCTGTCCTTCCCGGCGCTTCTGGTTGGGGTCGCCGCTCGCGAGATCGTCGCCGGCCATAACTGGCGCAATCTGCCGATGGTCGCGCCGGTGACCGTTCTCGGCGTCGCCAATCTCTTGATGCACCTTGAGGCTGCCGGCGTCGCCGTCCCAACAGGGCTCGGATGGCGTCTCGGACTTGCCGCCGTGATCGTGCTGGTTTCAGTGGTGGCGGGCCGGATCGTGCCGAGCTTTACCCGCAACTGGCTGGCCAAGCGCCCGGGCGCCAATCTCCCCGCCGTCTCCAAGAGCATCGACCGGGCCTCCCTCGGCGTCCTGCATGCGGGCCTGTTCGGCTGGGCGTTCTTTCCGACTTTCGGCGCGATCGGCCTTGTGCTTCTGCTCGGCGCGGCGCTCAACTTCTGGCGTCTGCTGCGCTGGCGCGGCGGCGCGACGGCTGCGGAGCCGCTGCTCATCATTCTCCATATCGGCTATGCGTGGCTGGTTCTCGGCGCCGCCTTGCTGGGTCTTTCCATGCTCGATGCCGATCTGCCGCAAAGCGCCGCCATTCACGCCCTCACGGCGGGGGCGATCGGCACAATGATTCTGGCGGTGATGACGCGCGCCACGCGCGGCCACACCGGACGCGATCTGGCGGCGGATAGCGCCACACGCCTGATATATATCCTTGTCAGCCTCGCCGCGATCACACGCGTCGCCGCCGCCCTCCACGCGGGCTGGACCATGCCGCTTCTCATCATCTCGGCATGCTTCTGGATCGCCGCCTTCGGAGGGTTCGTTCTGAGCTACGGGCCGATGCTGATCGGCGCGCGCGACGCGCGGTAACGACGGAGCGCTTGCTAACAGGGCATCAACCTGTCGAAGCGCTGACCAGATCAGAGTTCGGTGTGTCCGCACCGAAACCGACCGAATTGGATCGTCTGTAGTTAAGCTTTTGTTTTAACGAATGATGCGGGTCCGAAAAGTCTCCAACTTTTCGGCATCATGCGCCAACACGAACACGAAAGCGGCGTTCGGCGCGCCAACGGGCGCCGGCGCCGCCCTTTGATCAGCCGCGCAATTTCGGGTTTTCGACCGTCTGGATCACCTCGAACCCCTCGAATTCGGGATGGCCCAGTGTGAGCGGCTTGCGTTCGCCAGCGTTCTGATGCGCCGCGCGAAACTGTTCGGATTTTGTCCAGGCGAGAAAATCCTCCTGGCTCGCCCAGATCGTGTGCGACGAATAGAGCACATGGTCTTCGCGCTCCGGACCGCGCAGCAGATGAAATTCGATGAAGCCTTTCACCTCGTCGAGACGCGAATCACGCGTCAGCCATACATTTTCGAAGGCCTTTTGCTCGTCTTTAAGAACTTTGAAGCGATTCATCGCGATGTACATATGCTTTCTCCGCGTGGGGTTCTCGGGCGTCTCCCCTCGCATATCGCATTTTTCCAAGGCGCGCACGGCGCTGCCCCCAGCCGGATCACATCGCCGCGGAGATGGCGCCGGTCAAGATGGTGCTGCAATTCGCTTGCACCCTGCCAGCCGCATTGTGATGGAGGAGCGCGCGGTGGCCAAAGGAGGATTGTTCGCCGGGCTGATCATGGCGGCGCTGTCGCTTGAGCCCGCTCTCGCCCGCGATTTGATCCAGCCGCCGCCGGAAATCGACGCGGCTTTTGCGCCTTCCCGGCCAAGGCCGGTTATCAAGAAACCTCATTTAGCCAAAAGAGTTGCGTCAAAAGACAAAGCAGCGACGCCCGCGGCCGCTGTCGCCGGTCCGTCTCGTCCTGCCGATCCGGCAGAGCCCAGCCTATCGAAAAAGGCATTCGCCGGGCGAGACGATCCGTTCAGCGTGGATATGAACTGGAAGGCGAACAATGAGCCAATTTATGGCGGCGTGAGCACATCGGGCGTGATCGAGCGCTATAACGAGACCGTGAACGGCCAGTCTCTCGGCTCCGGCGCCGAGGTTGGCGTCAAATATAAATTTTAGGCTTTTGCTCGCATTGCTCATCAACTTGATGCGCGCGCCGGAATCCCGGCCGTCCTCGCCGGCTTTCGGGGGGCTTGACGCTGGCTTGGCGCTTCGTTTTCCTGTATCCGTCGACGCTGTTTGGACAAATTGATCTGCTAGCGACGTCCGATGTCGTGCGGGGAATTCGCGGCAGGATAACGTCCAGGACATCGCAGAAAGCGAAACCAATACCGTATGGAGCAAGCTTAAGTTGAGCGCCGCGGATCCCGACGCCGCCGACATCAAGGCCGGCGCGCTCGCAAAGGCGCATGCCACCGCTCTCGAGAAGGCGGCGAGCGCTTCGGAGGAATGGCGGCGCGCAGCGCGAAGCCTTCGTCTTGCCAAAGGCAGACGGGTCGCCCGGCCGTCTTGGGCCGTTGGCGCGCGAATCGGCTACCATAGCTTCGCTCAGGTGCGCCGGTCGCGCAGCGCGCTCATCGGATTTTTCGTTCTGTTCGTCGCGCCCGCGGTCTCCTCCGTCGCCTATTTCTCGCTGATCGCGTCCAGCGAATACACGTCCGAGGCGCGTTTTGCGGTGAGGGGAGGCGAGCGCGTCTCAACCGACGCCATCTCCGCGCTGACCGGCCTTGCCTCCTTCACGCAGGTCCAGGATTCCCTGATCGTCGTCAATTATCTGAAAAGCCAAGCCATCGTCGAGGCGCTCGAACAGGACATCGATCTTCGCGCTCTTTATTCCAGCCATTCGATTGATTGGCTTTCTCGCTTCAACGCCGATGATTCGATCGAAGACTTTGTCAAATATTGGCTCTCTCACATGAAGGTCTCGGTCGAAGCGCCATCCGGCATTGTGACCGTCAAGATCAGCGCCTTCACGCCGGACGAAACGCTCAAGATCGCCAATGCGACAGTCGATTTGAGCGAACGTCTGGTCAACGGGCTTTCCACTCGCGCTCTTAAAGACGCTGTCGACCAGGCCGAGAGCGAACTGGCGCGCGCGGAGGGGCGCCTCAGCGCGGCGCGCGTGGCGCTGCGGGATCTTCGCAACACGCAGGCGACCCTCGATCCGCGCCGCACAGCGGAGGGGATCGCCAAACTAGTGTCGGAGCTGCGGCTTGAGAAAATTCATCTCGAGCAGGATATAACGGGCGCCGAACGCGGCAATGTCAACGCCAATGCGCCGCAGGTGCAGATCATGCGGGCGCGCCTCGACATTATCGGCGAGCAGATCGCCAGCCTTGAGGAAAAAGTGACGTCGCAGGACGGATCGCAAGGCGAAACGCTGTCCGGCAAGATCACCCGCTTCGACGAACTGGAGCTCGAACGCCAGATCGCCGAAAAGCAATATACCCTGGCCGCGGCCGCCCTCGAGCGAGCGCGCGTCAATGCTGAAGGAAAGAAGGTCTATCTCGCGACGTTCGTCCATCCGGTTCTCGCGCGAGATACGACCTATCCGCACCGATTCCTTTTCAGTCTCCTCAGCCTCGCCGCGTCGGCTTTGCTTTATGTCGGCGGAATGGCTGCGTGGCGCGCGGCGCAACGCAAATATGGAGTATGAAGCGCAGATGATCCGGCTGGCAGGCGTCACAAAAATCTACAAGACGGAGAACCACCGCAAGATTGTGCTCGACAATGTGAGCTACACCTTCGACACGCGCTACTCCTACGGCATTTTCGGCCCGAACGGCGCCGGCAAGTCGACGCTTCTGCGCTTGATCGCGGGCACGGAGCTGCCCAACTCCGGCCACGTCAAACGCGACATCACAGTGTCCTGGCCGCTCGGTTTTGGCGGCGGCTTTCATCCAGCGATGACGGGCCGCGAGAACGTTAAATTCGTCAGCCGAATTTATGGCGCCAACACGCAGCGCGTGATCGAATTCGTCGATTACTTTGCCGAACTCGGCAATTATTTCGACATGCCTGTCGGCACCTACTCGTCCGGCATGGGCGCGCGGCTGGCGTTCGGCCTTTCGATGGCGATCGACTTCGAGTGCTATCTCGTCGACGAAATCACCGCCGTCGGCGATTCGCGCTTCGCGTTGCGGGCGCGCCAGGCCTTTGACGAAAAGCGCGGCCGCAGCAGCATGATCATGGTGTCGCATGATATCGGCACCGTCAAAGCCTATTGCGAACGAGGGCTGGTGCTTCACCGCGGCCAGCTGATCGCCTTCGGCGACCTCGACGACGCCATCGAGTTCTACCGCAAGGTTCACTGAAGCGAGAGCCGGCGCAACCCGCTGCAGCGTCCCTGTCGTTTGGACCATTACGCGCTACGCGCGATGGCCCGCCGCCAGCGTCGCGGCGCCGGCGTCACGCAGACGCGCAGCCGCTCGCAGCAAGGTAAGACATTCGACCGTCGCCGCCATGTCGAGCGCGCTGAAGCCGTCCAGCGTCTCGACGGCAATGTCGGCGCCGGCCAGAAGAAGGCGCTCGACGACGGACGCCTTTCCCGTCGATGAGGCATACATCAGCGACGTCGCGCCATTGTCGTTTCGGTTGTTGATATCAACGCCTGCTTCGACCAGCGCGTCGATGACATCAAGATGCGCGCCGACGCATGCAAGCCAGAGCGCGTTATTGCCATCGTTATTCTTCAGGCCGAGTTGGGCGCCAGCGGCGATCAGCCGGCGCACGATGTCACACCGGCCCTTGTGGCTTGCCTTCATCAGCGGCGTGGAGCCGTTGTCGATCGCGGCATTCACGCCGCCAGCCGGAAATCCATTTTCAGCGAGCCAGAGCCGCACCGCATCATCGAGGGGAACGCCGGGCGACGCGCGCAGGGTTTCGCTCCAGGCCTCATATCCTCCATCAAGACTATAGACATCAAGAAATCCAAAGTCGGAGAGGATCCGCGCATATTCCTGGCTGGCGTTGCCATGATAGCAATAGATCAGGACCGGCTTGTTCTTCGGCGTGGTCTCGATCACGGTTGAAAGGTTGAAGGTCGAGACATTATGGGCGCCGTCAATGCGGGCTCTGCGAAAGCTGTCCGCGTCGCGAACATCGAGGACGAGGGCGCCTTGCGTGAGGAGACCCTGCGCGTCTTCGACGCCAATTCGCCGGAAGGGCATACGCTCTCTCATGACATTGCTCCTCAATTTGCAGCGCAACGAGCTTCCCGGCCCCGCGAACCAATCCGAAATCTATTCATTCATATTGGGCAGGAGGACCACCTCGGCGGGCGCTCCGGGACCCTGGCTCTCAAAAAAATCCAGGCCGCTTATGAGCGACAGCCCCGCGCCATTTTCCATCAGGACGACGGCGTCCTCCGGCATTTTGGCGAGCTGTTCGAGGAGCTGAGCAACTGTCATATCCGATGGCCCAATTATCACGCGTCAGAAATCTGAACTCCGGCGGCATCGAAGCGCAGGGTCACAGCGTCTTCGTCAAGCATGTTGATCTCCGCGCGGCTCAACAGGCCGTTGTCGTGATATTCATAGCGGTGGGCGAGCTCCACTTCTCCATAGACCACTTTGTCGAAGCCAATCAACAAACCTGCCTCATCGAAATAGGCGCGAATGAAGGTGTTGCGGTTTGACAGCCCCTCTTCAGGAATCGGATTGACCAGGTTGAGCGGCAGCTTGACGCCACTGTAGGAAACGAAAAACCGATGGTTATGGTGCGTTTCCGCCGCCATCATGTACTCCTTGTCGCGCCTTTTGATGCGCGCTTCTCATGACTCTATTGCCTGTCAGGACATTGGCGTGACAGCGCCGCGATCAAACCGCCGGCTTTGTGTCGACGACAGTCTGGCCGCATATGCTTTCCTGGCGAGTACGGCTAAGCAACGGTTTGAAAGCAATCAGTCGGAATCGATCAGCACCACAGGGCCGTCATCCGGCATTTCAAAGGGATTGGGAATTCCGTCATCCTCGACCAGCTTCACGCCGCACAGGCAGATGTCCCCGTCGATCACGGCGAGGGCGACGGGCTCGAGGCTTTGCGCCTTGCAGGGTCCGTCGACGCACAGGCCCGTGTCGATGTCGAACATGGCCCCATGCTGGCCGCATTCGAGAAGTTTCCGATCCTGGGTAAAGAAGGTTCCCGGGCCCTTATTGAGGAGCACGCCCTTGTGCGGACAGGCATTCACATAGCCGAGATATTCATCCGCAGCCGTATGGATGACGAAGATCGGAAACGTCTCGGGGTCGCCGGCGTCATTGATGCGGGACAGGCTGAACGCCTTGGCGGCGCCGGGCGCGATGGCTGCCGCCTCGCAGATGACGAAGACGTCGATGTCGTTTGATGCCATGTCTCTTGCCTCTTCGTTTCAAGCGTCCGCGCCATCCGATCGGAGCCCTGATCCCGGGAAATCAACTTCCGCTCATCAGAGCGCCGAAAGAGTCTTTGCTCCCTGGAGTGCGGGATAATTTTCCCGCAGGCGCCGCTCGAGCGTCTTGCACAGGTTCTTGTCGCTCGCGGCTCCGGCGCCCACGAAATCAGTTCCCTGATCCCAGACCTCGAAACAGCAATGGAGAGCGTCTTCGTGGGCCGCGTCCGGAACCATGGTAAGATCATTCAGTTGAACAATTCCGTCCGCCGTCACTTCGAGGCGCCAGCTCCGATCATCCTCGACGGACGCAAGCAGCGCGCTGACTTCGGCCGCGGACCACTCTTGCTTGAGATCGAAGGTCATGTTTGCCCTTGTCATGAATGCAACAGGCCAATCGACAATGTTGCGCCGAGCGGCTGGATGTTCCGAAATCAAGATGAATACAGCAGGAAGCATGCCAGTCAGGGAGCCGCCTCATGGCGCGCCGCAAGGGGAATCGCGTTGCATTGACGCGGCGGCGCTGATCGTCTGGAATCGCGCAGCGCTTTTGTCCGATTTCGGACATTCAACGCGCCGTCCCCCGGCGCCCTATTTCGGTGGCTTGTGAGGAGGCCTTTTTGATTCCGCCGGCTCTGGAACGTTGCTCGAATTTCGCGGTTTCCAGCCGCCGGAAGGAACCGGGCGCAAGCCGGGTTGGAGCATGACCCGGAGACGCGATCGAGTTGGACATTCTGGGAAATTGACATCGAGCTGCCCAAAGGCAATCGCGAGCTGGCGGTTCGCGCCTCGGACGCCGCCGGGCAAACGCGGCCGGCGCTTCCGGACGACCGCTGGAATTTCAAGGGCTATCTCGCTTTCTCCGCGCACGCATCCACGTCAAGGCCGTCTGATCTCGTGATGGCAAGCCATATGGGGTCTTGGATCTCTGCCCCGGTATTTTGTCCAGTAGTCGCGACGAGATGCGCCTCCTGAACCTGCCGCCCCTGAGCCAGAGCCGCCCAGCTGCGCCCGCGGGGTTCCGCCGTTCATCGCCTCGAACAGCAGCCGTCTTGAGCAGCCCGCCGCCAGACCGGCAAATTCCGGCGTCGAGGCGCTGGACAACGGCAGGAAAGCTCCTCTATAAGACGCCTCTAGTCAGCGGCCCGCCGCGCGACGCCCAGGTAGCTCAGTTGGTAGAGCATGCGACTGAAAATCGCAGTGTCGGTGGTTCGATTCCGCCCCTGGGCACCAGCCATCCAGTCACCGATTACCGCCGATCTCTCGATAAACCAAGCACTTGGACGCTCTGCGTCGTTCTTATCAGTTGCGTAAGATACGCCATCATTCGGCCCGGTATCCGGCAACTTTCCCCCGCCGCCTTGCTGACGCCTTGCTAGAAAACAGCCTTCGTGATGCAATCTTTGCGCAGCGGGAGGTTTGTCATGCGTGCAAAAATCACCAAGCGAACGGTGGACGGATTGCAGCCCGGCGAGCGCGATGCCTTCCTGTGGGACACTGAACTCCCGGGCTTTGGGTGCAAAATCACGCCTAAGGGCAGCCGAATCTATATCCTTCAATATGGCCGATCGGGCCGGGACCACAGGGTCACAATCGGCCGGCACGGCATCGATGTCACACCGGAGCAAGCGCGGCTTGAAGCGCAGCGGCTGCGCGGCCCGGTCGCCGCAGGCGAGACACCATCCGCAGCTCGGGAAAAGCGCTCAGAGAACATAAACGTTGCGGAACTCGGCCAGCGGTACCTCGACGAATATGCAATCCCCCCACAAGAAGCCGTCTGGCATCGCCCAAGATCGTCGCAATCTCGAAAACCACGTGATACCGCTGGTAGGCAAGCTGCGGGTGAAGTCGATCGAGCGGACCGATGTCGCGCGGGTAATGCGCGAAGTCGCCCACGACACGACGGCAAAGGACGAGAAAACCAAGCGGCAAGGCAGACGCATAGTCCGCGGCGGCGAGATCGTCGCGAACCGAGTGCAGGCGCTTCTTTCAAAAATGTTCGCGCTCGCCGAGGATTGGAAACTCCGTCCGGAAGGGAGCAACCCCTGCCGGGGCGTCAGGCGATACGCCGAGCACAAAGTGGAGCGGTTCCTCTCCAACGATGAGTTAGCCCGTCTCGGCGCCGCTCTATCTGCAGCCGAATTAGGCTACGACTTGGCCAAGGCGTCATCGACAAAAATGGGTGGGAGGCATAAGGTAGCTGCAAGTAGCGCAACTTCGATCGCGGCGCTACGGCTCCTGCTGTTGACCGGTTGCCGCGTTGGCGAAATTCTGGCTCTTCGCTGGCAACACGTCGATCTTGAGCGACGGTTGCTCTTGCTGCCGGACAGCAAGACGGGCGCCAAGTCAGTTTTTCTCTCGCAGCCTGCGATCGACCTGCTCCTCTCGTTGACCCGGCAGCCTGGGTCCGAGGATGTGTTTCCAGGCGAGCGTTCAGGCAAGCCGATTGTCTCCCTCCGCAAACCGTGGGAGCGGATCTGCACTTCGGCGGCGATCAAGAATGTCCGGCTTCATGATTTGCGCCACAGCTACGCTAGCGTTGGCGCCGCGGGCGGCTTAAGCCTTCCGGTGATCGGGGCGTTGCTGGGTCATGCGCAACCCTCGACCACAGCCCGCTATGCGCATTTGGCCGCGTCGCCACTGCATCACGCAGCTGACGCGATTGGCACCCAGATCCTCGCTGCGATGAGCGGTCGCGGGAAGTCTTCGCCGTCGGGAAACGCGGGGACCTGAGATCAAAAAACTCTTGCCCTCCGAAGGCCAGAGTATCAAGACTTGGCGACGGCATATAGGTCTATTTTGTTAGTTAATTTAAGGGGTTAGAAGCAGAGAGTTTTTTGGAGCGACGTTGACAGGAAGCGTTGCAACCACCTCGGCGGAAACCCCGGCGTAGGCGCTGAGAGGAAAATGCCATGAGGTGATCGGCGACTCGGACCGGCTTCAGCCGCTCCAGAGCATCGTTGACCAGAGTGATCAGCGGAGAGTAGTTCCACGTTACAGGCACCCGTAGCTCAGCTGGATAGAGCGCTGCCCTCCGAAGGCTGATGTCAAGGGTGTTTCGTGAGTGAGTAACTGAAGAAAGGTTCGTGAAAACAGTAGCTTGAGTAATCCTGCAGACGCCGCCAAACCCCGAGAAATTTTCGCGTAAGCACCGCGTAAGCAGTTTTCGGAGAACGGGGGCGGAACAGCGGATAGTGGGGCGTAGTCGCCCGGCGGCCGCGATGTAGGATTGGTTTGTGAAGGCCGAATCCGTTGACCCTCATAGGTCGGTCGGGCTAGGCGAAATTGAGATGCACCCGTAGCTCAGCTGGATAGAGCGCCACCCTCCGAAGGTGGAGGCCACACGTTCGAATCGTGTCGGGTGCGCCACTTCCGAACAAAACTGGGCACTCCTGCCGGATCCGCCCCGCCGCCCATCACCAGCCGCTCAAGAACTGACCGTCGCCCGTGGATGCGGATTTCCGCGTCGTCGACTTCGACCTGGTCGATGACCGAGCGAATGTAGGCGCGGCGGAACGACGTATCCCCCGTCAGCACGTTTGAGCGCATGACCTCGACAAAGGCGGCGATCTTTTCGTCCGTGATCCGGGCACGCGGGTTGGTTTCGGCGACGGCCCGATCAAACGCTATCTGAGCCAGATCGCGCTCGGTCTTTACGGCGGTGATCCGCTCTTTGAGCGTGTGATCACCTGGATCAGCGACCCCGCTTTCGATGGCGGCATAGAAGCGGCCCAAGCGGCTCTGTGCATCGGCGATTTTTGCCTTCAGCTGGGTCAGGCGCGATGCGTGGTCATCGCTCTTTGCAGCCTGCCGGTCCATGAGGCCGCCAAGCAGGCGGCCAATGCGTTCCGGCGTCAGCAGCTGGTCTGCTATCCGCTCGGTCACGAGCGTGTCGAGCTTGTCCATCGGGATTGACCGACCTGGACATGCCGACTTGCCCTGTTGGGCAGCTGTGGCGCAGGTGTAGTAGCGGTAGCGTCCCGATTTGCCGGTCCGAAGCGTCATGCCGCCATTGCAGCTGGCGCAGGTGGCGAGGCCGGTCAGAAGGATGGGCCCGGTGACAACCCGCGGGGGTGTCACCTTCGGGTTTTTCGCCCTGAGCATGGCCTGAACACCGTCAAAGGTGGCTTCGTCGATGATGGGATCGACGGCAACGCGGATCTGGTCCGCTTCGGGCTTGGCTTCCTTCGTCTTCCAGACCTTCCGGTTGAAGTGGTGCATACCCTTGTATGTTTCCCGGATGAGAATCTGATGTAAGGGGCCGATACCCCAGCGCGCGCCGACGCGCGTGCGGTAGCCGCGCTCGTTGAGCCAGCAGGTGACGGCCTTCACACCCATCGGGCCTGACGTGCCGTCCCCTTCACGAAACAACCTAAACATCAGGCGCACGACTTCGGCTTCGATGGGATCGATCGCAAGGCGCTTCTTTGTCTTGGCACCGCGCTGTTCGGCGGCGACAACCGCATAGCCGTATGGCGCTTTCGATCCGTTCCAGAATCCCTGACGTGCGTTTTCCTGCATGGCGCGCAGCGTGTGTTTTGCATTCTCCTTCGACTGGTATTCATCAAATAGGGCGAAGACCTGACGCACCATGACGCTCATCGGATCGTCGCCGAGATCCTGCGTGATGCTGACAAGTTTGACGCCCGCCTTGCGCAGGCTGCGGACATGGTATTCGAGCGCGAAATGGTCGCGCGCGAAACGGCTGAAGGAATGCACGACTACGACTTCAAACGGCGGGGCGTCCGTCGTCGCCATTTCAAGAAGGCGCTGCAGTTCCGGGCGGCGGTCATCCATGCCGCTCGCGCCGGGTTCGGTGAATTCAATGGCGACATCCCAGCCCCGGCTGGCACAGTAGGCCAGCGCCTGCCGCCGCTGATCCGGAATCGACAGGTCGGCTTCGGCCTGCCGGCCCGTTGAAACCCGCAGGTACAGCGCGGCGCGCGTCCCGGTGACCGGTTCCCCTTGTTCGGCTTTGATGGTCACGGACATGGGTGCGCTCTCGCTTATCGTCCCTGTAATCCAGATTTTTGCGGCCCTTGTGAGTCCGCGCTGCGCACCAATGGCGCATCAACAGGTTTTTCGAGGCCGTTCGCAGCGGGTGGCGTGCCTGACATAATGGCATGCACCAGCGGCATCAGAAAAGCCTCGACCGCATCCAGTTCGGCCGCGCCAACAGAAACGTCAGCCGGGAAATCGTCGACGACGCGCCGTGCACGCCTGTCGTCGCCCGCTGCCTGCCGCGAAGGATGTCCGACCTTGCCCATAGGGGCAATGTGCCCATGAGCCTGCCAGAAGGCTTGCCCACGAACAGGTCATTGTCACCGTCGACGCCCATTGTACGGATTCCAGGGATACAATTTTCTTTATTCGTTCGGGTCTCTCCCGCAGGCGGTTCGCGCAGACGGCCTCTCATGTGGGGATGTGTGACCGTTCCCGTCTCGGGATCAACGCGGCTCGCTTCCGCACGTTCGCTTGTGCAGCTCCGCCCCGTAGACCGGCGCGCTTTCGCGCGGCGTTTGATCCCTCATCCTATGGGTCCGGTCCCTGTTGCCCCACGAGGCCGCGATAGCGCGGCCCGCCAGGCAAAGGGGAACGACCATGACGAACACGAAAACTTTCTCAGAAACCGACCTGATCCAGTTCACTGGCAGTGAACATTGGTATCGCCACGCGTTGGTCCGCGACATTCTCTATACCGACGGCGTGAAATATGTCGCCGAGACTGCCGGGGCCTACTGGCTCAACGATGAAATCGCGCTGACGCAGCGCTTCGACAAACGCATCGCAGCCGAAGAGTTTCAGCTCTGGAGGCTGACGGTGAATCCCGATCACAGTGCCACGCTCGTTTGCGAGGACGGCGACGGCGGCAGCGTGTTCACCAGGCTGATCGAATTCACCGATTTTCCGCGCGCGGAGATCAGCTTCTATCTCGTCAACAAAACCATCCTGCTGCCGAGCGAATATTGACGCCTTGCGAGAGGCCGCCCGCAAGCGGCCTCTCGCGTGTGGAATGCCTGCCCACGAACAGGTCATTGTCGCCGTCGGTACGGAAACGATCGTGACAGAGGCCTTCGCCCGTGATGTCTTTTGTGGCGAAGCAGAAGGTTACGCGCCATGAACCTTTCGATTCAGCCGATGCAGTGGACGATATTGCCTGAGCTGCAGAATGCGCCGCTCCTGGACGATGAAGATCTGGCCTGCCTGCGCGATGTGCGCGATGCACTGGCCAGGCACGGCAAGCTGCAAAGGTTCGCGGTCCATCTGGCGCACAAGCATTTCGCGCTTGCGCCGGATGAAATCCTGATCGAGCAGCCCGATCCCGATGGGCGCACGCAGCATGTCACGGTCGGCAGGCTGGCAGATGCGCCGGAAGCACAACCGACCACGTGGTTGTTTGAGGAAGGGCCGGAATTTTTGCTGGCGGATGCCGTCTATTGTGTCTGCGTGTCCGATCCCAACAAGACGGACGCCTGCATCCGGCACGGCAAGAGCAGGTCGCCGGGCGGAGCGTATCAGAAGGACGAGGGTGCGAAGGGCCAGCGGATTTCAGAAGAGAAGGGGCGGCATGAGCGGGGCTTTCCTGTCGGCGGGCATGATGGTGGACGCGAGCGGGGACGGTAATAGTCTGCCTTAGATTGGCGTGCCGGGCTTGCCCGTCGGGCCATACTCGGCTTTTCGCCTCGCCGAGCCCCTAGTCTCGGCCCATGCGGGTGACTGTCCCTCACGCGGGCGTGGAGGGAAAACGGGTTCTGTCTGAACCAGCGCGCGGCGCGCGGACTCACGCGTGAGTGCCCGAAGCAGATCGGCTAGATTAATAATAATCTGGTCGTTCTCCTCGCTGGAATAGGGCGAAACGAGCGTGCCATGCATGACGCTGTTGCGGATCTTTATCCAGGACGCGATTTGTGGGCGAGTACTCACCCCGTCACCCGCCAATGTGTAGAGCGCCCGTTGCACGGAAACGGTATCCACTCTTTTTACCGCAGACGCCGCTGCGTCCTTCAGCCTCGACGCGCCGGTCCACTGGTCGATATGGGCGACCAGAGAATCGATCGCCGCCTGATCGGCGTCGGTTCGAAGCGTGCCCTGCGGGACGAGGAGACGCGCCTGGCCTTCGATGCTGCTGGCCAGTGTCAGTGCCATCACCCACCTCGATCCCTGCGCCGACTGGATCACCTCTTCGTAGAAACTTGTGATCGTGTGGCGTTCCCACTGTCCGGTACGCGCGATCAACGTGAGGAGCCCGGCGTAGAGATCAAAGAAATCACCATCGTCCGTGAGGCGATCATCGCCGATCCAAAGCGCCGTCCATGTGGAGTCGGCGGTCCAGGCAGGCGATTGTCGTACCCAGAGCATGGAGCGACCGTCAGGAAAGCGGCGCTCGACAAGTCGCGGAAACACCAACTGTCCAAAAAGGATGCAGAGCGGTTCGCCGAACCAATTTTCGGCCACGTGAGTCGGAAAATCCGGGGTGCAGACGGCGGAGACGGAAAGTACGTTGGTCTCGCTGTCGAACGCGAACCTGACCGGCACGCCGAGAACATTGACAGTGCGAGCGGCGCTTAATGCGCCGGCTTCATCGTCGCTTCGCACGAAGCGACGTAAAATGATCGTGGCGCTATGGTTTCGGGGAATTAGAAAGCGAGCTTCAGCCCCGCTTTCGCCGGTCGTCGGCCCCTTAACAATAGTGCTTAGCTGGTCACATGTACCAATGAGCACCCACTGATCCCCGTCGCAGTTTACGTCAGGCACCGTCCAGCCACCTGACCACTCAATCCCGTCGGCATCCGTCATCTCCAGGCGGAACCTGTTTTGCGCATCGTAGCGCTCATTCCGCTGACGATTGAGTGCGCGCAGGCTATGGCCCCGATCGACAGGCTGCCCAGTCATGCGGTAACGGAACTCCCGCTCCGACACGATCTCGAACTGACCTTCCCCTTCCGCCAACGGAGCCTCGAAATCTCGGGTCAGCATCACCATTCTCGGACATGGGATGATGGCTGGGCCGAGCAGGAACGGGTTCAGGCGATCGACTTCTGACATGGCATAAATCCTAGCAGGTATTTGGGGCCGCCCGCCAACGGCGACTTTAGGGCGTACTGGGCGCACCACCCGCCGGGCCAAATTCGGTTGACGCCTCACCGAGCCTGGCCGCTGCGACGGGCGCAGCGCGGGGGGCAGTCTCGGCCCATGCGGGTCACTGTCCCTCACGCGGATCGTTTAGCCTTGCGCTGGCTTGCGTGACTTCTTCGGCGCGCTCTTCAGCACATCGCCCAAATCCAGTCCCAAGGCGTCCGCGATTCGCAGGCAGATGCAGGCTTGGGGATCGTTGGCCCTTTTCGATGAGCCCAATGGTCGTTCGGTTGACGCCGGAAATGGTTCCGAGCTTTTGCAGCGAAAGGCCCTGACGGACGCGTTCCTGCTCCATTTTTCCCACAACGAACGTCAATATGGCTTCTGCTTCGCGATAGTTCATCCATAGCAGATTGCCGCATGTTCATAATGTACTGTGATGAGACTATTGCATCACTATTCCATAGATGGTAATTATAATACATTATACTCGACTTAAGCGTTTAATCGACTTTACACATATATTCGGAATATCATTTCTTATGGCACTAAATCTCTCGTTTTCATTGCCATTCCGCTCAACAGTAAGAAATTTATAAATTCGACAATGACAGCTATCGTCGCAATTGCGCTGATGTGCCTTGGAGGATGTCCCTCACGCATTCCATTAGAGAAGCTCGTTACATGATAAAGAAGAAAAGCCCCGTTACCCTTTCCGCCATCGCGCTCGCCCTTATACCTACCGCAGCATGGATTTTGTTCGGCTGCCTCTGGATAGCTCCAACGGTTTCTCTTTACGAGCGCGGTTATGGAAGAGCCTCATCGTGGCTGCTGATATTAGTTCCTGTCTCGATCGGGATTGTAACAATGGCAGTATCAGTCAAGTTATCTCGGACAGGGCGCAATATCTCGCCATTTGTGGTTTCTCTTTTATCTGCCCTCGCTTTCATTGCGTATTTTCTAATTGCTATGACACTGGCGGCAACTTAAATTATTTGGAGGATTCATGCCTAGCTTTTCCCAAAACGGTTTTACAGTAACTCAGACATCGACGGGCGTTACAATCACGCCGTCGGGTGGTGATCCAATTACGGTCACGATAGCCGATTACGCCAGTATGGGAATCGACTTCACCGACTCTGACCTTGCCCCAAGTTTTATCCAGTTTTGAGTTCGCTCCGGCGGATTGTGATGCTCGTTTGAGCGGGGTGAGCAACGGGCGCAGGCGCGGAGCCTACCATCGAGCGCCGCGCCTGCACCCGTTGTGGTTCGAAGGTTGCGGCATATTCGGCCGGGGTGCGCCAGCCGAGGCGAGAGTGAGGTCGCCTGGTATTGTAATCGTCTCGCCAGGCCGCCAACATGGCTCTGGCATGCGGTAGCGACCGGAACAGCGTCTCATTCAAGAGTTCATCCCGCAACCGCCCATTGAAGCTCTCGATGAAGGCGTTCTGAACCGGTTTGCCTGGCGCGATGTAATGCCAGGCCACCAGACTGTCGTCCGCCCAGCGCAAGATCGCGTTCGAGGTGAGTTCGCTGCCGTTGTCGCTGACCACCATCTTGGGCTTGCCGTGCTCATGGATCAGACGATCCAGCTCCCGTGCGACCCTCAGGCCGGAGAGCGAGGTATCAGCCACCAGGCCAAGGCATTTGCGGGTGCAATCGTCGACGACCGCCAGAATGCGGAAGCGGCGTCCGTCGATGAGCTGATCCGAGACAAAGTCCAGCGACCAGCGGTCGTTGGGGGCAAAGGGGATCAGCATCGGCGCTCGCGTCCCGATCGCCCGCTTGCGCCCGGCACGACGCCGGACGGCGAGCTTCTCCTCTCGATAGAGCCGGAACAGTCGCTTGTGATTGACCACATAGCCCTCCCGTCGCAGCAGGACATGCAGGCGGCGATAGCCGAACCGGCGGCGCTCGTGCGCCATGGCCTTCATCCGCTCGCGCAGGGCGCCGTCATCCGTGCGGGCCGTCGCGTAGCGAACCGTCATCCGGCAGCAGTCGATCACCTTGCACGCCCGCCGCTCGCTCATCTCGAAGGCTGATCGAAGATGCGCGACGGCCTCTCGCTCGGCAGCGGGCGTCACCATTTTTTTCCAAGAAGATCTTTCAGCGCCGCATTGTCGAGCATAGCGTCCGCCAGAAGCCGCTTCAGCCGCGTGTTCTCGTCCTCAAGCGTCTTCAGCCGCTTGGCCTCCGACACATCCATGCCGCCGTACTTGGTCTTCCACTTATAAATGCTCGCGTCGCTGACGCCGTGCTTGCGGCACAGATCGGCTACCGAAACCCCGGCCTCGTGCTCCTTCAATATCCCGATGATCTGCTCTTCGCTGAAACGGCTGCGCTTCATTCTCCGGTCCTCATCATGGGCCAGAGCAAACTTCAAACCGGATAAGCCTCAGGGGGCAAGGTCAGTTCATCCGAACCAGATCAGGGACTGGAAGTCGCAATTGCTTGAAGGGGCGGCCGGGGTTTTCGGCGCCGACGCCACGAACGTCCAAGCCGCGCCGGTGGATTTGAAGGCGCTTCACGCCAAAATCGGCGAGTTGGCATTGGAAAACGATTTTTTGGAAGGCGCGCTCATCAAGGCCGGCATGCTGAGCGCAAAGCGATGATCGACCGCAATCACGATCTTCCTATCTCCCGTCAGGCCAAGATCCTAAATATCAGTCGCGGCAGCGTCTATTACAAACCTCGCCCGGTATCGGCCGAAGACCTCGCGCTGATGCGCCGCATCGACGAATTGCATCTGGAATTCCCGTTCGCGGGCAGCCGGATGTTGCGGGATTTTCTGAACCGCGAGGGCGTCGCCGCGGGCCGCCGCCATGTCGCCACGCTGATGAAGCGCATGGGCATCGAGGCGATTTATCGCCGGCCAAACACGTCAAAACCCGCGCCAGGTCACAAGATTTACCCGTATTTGCTGCGCGGATTGAAGGTCGATCGCCCGAACCAGGCGTGGGCGATGGACATCACCTACATCTCGATGGCGCGCGGCTTCGTCTATCTCGCCGCGGTCGTCGACTGGTTCAGCCGTCGCGTGCTCAGCCACCGCGTGTCAATCACAATAGAGGCCGATTTCTGCGTCGAAGCGGTGGAGGAGGCGTTGGCGAAGTATGGCAAGCCGGGGATTTTCAATACGGATCAGGGAAGCCAGTTCACCAGCGAGGCGTTCACCAGCGTGCTGATCGCCAACAAGATCGCAATCAGCATGGATGGCAAGGGCGCCTGGCGCGACAATGTTTTCGTCGAGCGCATCTGGAAGTCGGTCAAGTACGAAGAGGTTTATCTGCACGCCTATGACAGCGTCGGCGTGGCGCGCACCTCGATTGCCCGATATCTAAACTTTTACAATCGGCGGCGCCCGCATTCGAGCCTTGACCGACGCACGCCGGACGAGGCTTATTTCGAACCGACGCCCATCTTGGCGGCGGCCTGAATTTTCCGCCGCCGGGTGCTGGATGCGACTGCGGCCGGGCTTCGCCCTCCCTGCGTCACACCCAACACCCGGCGCCCTCTAACGAAAGCAACCCGGCGGAACGCCACTTATCTTTCGCGGAAAACTGTTTAGACAACCCGAGCCAGCTCTAACACAACTCATTACTCGCGAACAGGCTGCGACTGAAAATCGCAGTGTCGGTGCTTCGATTCCGCCCCTGGGCACCATTTAATCCCTTTCGAAATAATGATTTTTCGCTCTGGCATTTTCCGGCGGCACCCCAGAAGCTCGGTTCCTGTGTAATTCCTGTGTAATTACGCCAGCCGAATAGTTGGGTACCTAACCCCTAAAGTCGTAAGTCGGGCGGGGATCGAACGAAACCGCCGACCGGAGCCGCCAGTCGCTCGACGTGCGCCCTGCTTAATTCGATCCAAGAGCCAGCTTTGCACCTGACAGCAGACATTCGTTGCGAAAGGGCGCGCTTCCGGTTTGCGCCCGGCTCAGTCGTTCCAGGCAGTCTCGTCGTCGCTCGAACGCAGACCTTCGGCGACGTGGAGCGAGGACGCCGCCCCGATCGGGGCGGAATCAAACTCATCGGCGCGCCCGACGCGTTTTTGGTCATCGACTGTCAAATCGCGTTGACTGTCTCTGGCGATTGTCATCAGCCGCGCAACGGTGCGCGAGGAGGTACACGCGCAAGGCTCCGTGTGCCGCGGTAAGCAATTTGAGAAATTTTGTCGCTTGAAAATCCGGGCCGCTACCGGCTGCTGGATCTTGACTGCGGGGACCAAAGTCACGGCTCTGGCTTGTCATGACCCCCATCATAAGATTAATCTCGCAAGCTGGTTCGGATGGCGAAACACGCGTTATTGGACGAATTCGGGAAGGACGCATTAGTCATGATAGCTGACCTTGGTGATTGTCGGCGGCTAGGTGGAAACCAATGCGGCGCGCGGGGCCGCAACATGGCAATGCCATTCAAATGGATAAAGGCGTTCGCGCCAAAATCATGGTCAAGCGCCGGAGTTCTTCTGAAGCTCGGCGCGCTTCTCTCGCACGATCCTGTTTATGTATCCGATGACGAGAGAATTGGCTCCGACTTTGCTGTCTTCGAGCCTGCCGTTGAGCGCCTCGGCCGAGATGCGTTCAATGGCGGCGTCGACCCGCGCGTTTATGGCCTCAAGCTCCTCCAGTGATGTCGCATTCTTGATGCTGTAAGAGATTTCGGGAACGGTCGCCAGCAGCAGAGCTTCCGGGGGGACGGGCCTGAGTAAATGCCAGATCGGCATCAAGGCCGAATAAAGTACGCCGAGAATGATCGGTCCCGTGTACAGCCAGTCCCCGTAGCGCTCCATGAAGGTCTGTTCCTCGCCGTCAAAAAACTCCTTCGCGCCCTTGTGCACCGGGATGATTGCGTCCTTATCGGTGCTCGCTGCCTTGATCAGCGCGGCGACCGGCGCGTCGGGGATAAATCGCTGCCGGTTCTCGAAAATGAAACGGGTCAATTCGGTGGCGATGTCGGAGCGCACGCTTTGGTCGGCGACAAGATAGGTCGTCACTAGCAGCGTCGTCACATTCTCGGCCGGAACCGGCGGCGAACCCCCGAACGCGCCGGACAAAATTTCGCCTTGCTCAAATTCGGGCGCGGCGGCTTCAATCGCCTCGGCGTCATCGATCGACACAAAGCCCATCGACTTGCGGGTCAATCTCCGGACGGACGCCCATCGCTCCGATATCGCGCCGCTCTTCGTCGTCGGGATTATGAATAGCAGCGCGTCAATTTTCTTTGCGTTGATCGCCGCCGCTATCTCGGCGACCACAGGCGGTATGTCGGATAAGAATTTGCCATGGTAGTGCAATCGCGTCCACGCCATGAGTCTGGCGTAAGAACCCGGCGGCCCGACCAATCCCAATGTCTTGTCCGCCAACTCGCGAAAGTTCTCTATCTTCGCCGATTTCGGCGCGATGATCGTGATTGGATCGCTATGCAGGACAGCAATCGATCGGACCCGATCCGGCACGTCTCCTAAATTTCGGATGACGGCGAGTTGCGCTTGCCCCTTTTCAGGCGCTCAAGTGATTCAATCGGCCCGGGGGGGGGCTGTTGGATCGAAAGGCGGATGTGCGATCCGTTGGTCGCTAGAGCTTGAGCCATGGAGGCGATCAGTTCGGCGTCGTCGAAGGTCGACGGCCCGACCGCGGCGGAAAGAATGACCGGGCGATAATAAAAATGCCAGCCCCACGCGGCGAGGCCAGCGATCGACGCGATACAAAGCACGCCAATTGTCCGTCGCAGGCTCGCGCTGAATTTCATAACGCCTCCGAACGGCAAGGAGAGCACTCTGCGTCTGCATGGCTCGGCGGCGATATTGGCGGTTGCTCCCGAGTTGCGCAACATCCGCGAATTCCGGTTCGCCCGACGCGGAGGAAAACGCCCGAGAGTGAGCCGACGCAGTCCTCTCGCCGTTGCAGGGTACCATCGCCGCCGCGGGCCTCTGCCGGTTTTGCTGCCGAACTGCTGCTCCAATCCGCCGGCGCAAGCGGCGATGATCTCGTCCTGGAGTGACCTGCCGCCCACGGCGCTGGCGACAAGGACGCCAGCGATCAACTGTGTCAAAATCCGGATGGTGGCGGATTTTCGGCGGCTTGCGCCTGATTTAGCTAGCTTGCTTCGATTTGCCGTTGCATTTTGGGCGGACAGGAAAGACCGATAGAAAGCGACACATGGCGTCGCGACCGTGGTCATTTCCTGGTCCGAAGGCGAACTCTACGGCGCCAGCACGCCGCCGCTGGCTCGGCCGGTCGTTGTAAGTGACGTCGAGCCGGCAATCTCGACGGGCTGAGCGGGCGGCGGCAGGGGCGCAAGCGTGGGCTGGTCGGTGGGGTCAGTGATTCTGCAGAGCTTCCGGGGCTACAGACCAAACTGGCTGCCCCACGACGCCGTGGCCGGACTCGCGGTCGCAGCCGTTGCGATCCCGAGCGCCATCGCCTATCCGGCGATCGCCGGCCTCCCGCCGCAGGTCGGCGTTTATTCGAGCATCCTCCCGCTGTTGGGCTATGCTCTGCTCGGGCCTTCGCGCCAACTCATCGTCGGGCCCGACGCCGCAACGATGACGGTGCTGGCCGCCGCCCTCGCCAATGTGGCGGCGAATGCGCCGGATGAGCGCGTCGCCGCGGCCGCGGCGGTCGCCCTCGCCGTTGGCGTTTTCTGCCTTTTGGCCAGCTGGCTTCACCTTGGCGTGGTCGCCGCCTTCCTGTCGAAGCCGATCCTGGTCGGCTTTATCAGCGGCGTCTCGATCTCCATCCTGGTCGGACAGATCGGGCGTCTCACCGGCCTGCGGATCGAATCCGAAGGTCTTGTCGCTCCCATTGTGGAGCTGGTCCGGAAAGCCGGTTCGATTCACCTGCTTTCGCTCGCCGTCGGGACGTCGGCGTTCGCCCTGCTCCAGATCTTGGCGGCGCTGCGTTCGCCGGTTCCAGGCCCCCTCGTCGTCGTCGTCTTCGCAGTCATATCCTCCGCGATCTTCCACTTGGAGCAACGCGGCGTCGCCGTTGTCGGAAGCCTGCCGAATGCCTTGCCTACACTGGGCCTGCCCGACATGTCTCATCTATCCTTGTCCGAGGTCGCGCTCGACGCGGCGGCGGTCTGGCTCGTCAGCTTTGGTTCGGGCGTCGTCGCGGCGCGCAGTTTCGGCGCGCGGGGCAAGTTCGAGGTCAACGCCGACGCCGAGCTGATCGGATTTGGCGGCGCCAATCTCGCGTCGGGACTGTTCGGCGGCTTTCCCGTAACCGTCTCCGACTCGCGCACGGCCATCAACATGACTGTCGGTGGGCGATCGCAGGCCTCGGGCGTCATTGCAGCTCTCGCTCTCGCCGCGACCCTTCTCTACCTCAACGAGGCGCTGCGAATTTTGCCGACGCCGGCGCTCGGCGCCATTCTGGTCGGCGCCGCGATCAGCCTCGTCGATGTCGCAAGCCTGCGCGAGATTTGGCGCATCAGCCGCATGGAGTTCGTTTTCGCCCTGATCGGGATGGCGGGGCCTATCAGTCTCGGCGTGCTGCGGGGCGTCGTGATCGCCATTGGCGCGACGCTTCTTTACGTCCTGCTCCGGGAAATGCGGCCGCATGACGCTATGCTCGGCGTGATCCCGGGCCGCCGCGGCTTTTACAAACTGCACCGGTTCAAAGAGGCGCGACCCATTCCCGGCCTCGCGCTCTTCCTTCTTCAGGGCAGCCTGCTGTTCTTCAACGTCGATTACGTCAAGGCGCGGTTCATCGTGATCGCTCGAGACTTGCCTGCCGATGCGCGCTGGTTCGTGCTCGACGCTGGTGCGATTGCCCAGCTCGACTCGACGGCGGCGGCGATGCTGGCGGATGTGCGCGCTCTGTTCGCAGAGAAGGGCGTTGTGTTGGGGATCGCCGAATTGCACAAGGGGCCGCGCGACGTCCTGGAGCGGGCTGGGGTCCTGGACCAGATCGGCGAGACGATGGTTTTCGAGGATCTTGAGGAGGCGGCGACGGCTTTCGACAGGCTGCCTCTTAACGGGCCACCACAATCGCCGTGCTTGCCGTAGCCCTTGGTCGCGTCGGCGCGCGCGAGCGGTTCGCGCGTCCAAAGATACTCCCGCGTGGGCGTCAAGGACGCGCTGACGGCCTGCCGCCGAGAAGCGGACGCCATAACACTATCGCCAAGCAAGTTGCGCTTATTCCACTGCCGCCTGCGGATTAGAACAATGCTGGAGTTTACGAATTATCCGCTCACTGCTGTTTTCATCGGCAGTCTCGCCGCTCTTTTTTTGGCGGGCGAAGCAGGTCACCATTTCGGCGTGCGCGCCGGAGGAGAGGCCAATATCTCTACCTTGGAAGCCGCGATGCTCGGTCTCCTGGCGTTGATGATCGGCTTTACCTTCGCCATGGCGCTGACGCGATTTGATGAACGGCGCGCCGCGCTGCTGGACGAGGCGAATTCGATCGGAACGGCTGCTTTGCGAGCGCGGTTGCTGCCGGCGCCACACGACGCCGAGAGTCTGAAGCTCTTGCGCAACTATGTCCAGATCCGGTTGGAACTCACCAGCCACGTCCCGACGGCAGCCGAAACGCAGGTCGCGATTGCACGCTCCAACAAGATTCAAGAGGCGCTTTGGTCAGATGTCAAGTTGGTTATGGAGAAGAACAATGCTGTGGTGCCGACGGGGCTCTATATTCAAGCATTGAACGAAACGTTCGATAATCAGGAAAAGCGTCTGACTGCTTTACGCAATCGCGTGCCAAATATCGTCATTCTGGCGCTCTACAGCATTTCAATTGTCGCCCTTGGGTTCTCTGGCTACGCCAGTGGCGCCGCGGAACGGCGCTGGAGGTTGCCAGTTTATATCATGGGTCTCCTGATCGCCGCTGTTGTTTTGTTAATTCAGGATCTAGATCGACCCGACGCCGGGCTAATTTCCGTCAGCCAGCAGCCGATGGTCGATACAGCCAATGCCCTCGCGACCTATTAAGCTGTTCGAAATTAGACACCAACCGGCTACTCTGCCGGCGTTCGATACAGTTAATTATTTCTCACGCTCTTTGGTCTGCTGTTGCGCTTCGTGATTCCCGCAGATTATCGATCAGAATGTAGAGACTGACCAGTAGAACCCACGCTGGAAAAATGAATAAAACCCAGTCAAGATAGCCGCTGCCGACAAGTAGCAATGCAGCCAACGCATATCCCAGCAATGCGATCCAGCGGGCCGTGAGGTTGGTCTTTAAAGCCAGAGTCGACGTTGTGATCATAAAGACGCCCGCCATTTTGAGCGCGTAGATTTGCATGACGTTGTATGTGAATGCGCGGGCAAAGGCGAAGGTGGCGGATCCCGGAAGCTCCCCTGACGCGGCTGAATAGGCTAGGATCAATCCCCCCATGGCTGAGGCCGCGACGAACAGCATCCCGAGAAAGATGAGACCGCTGCCGAGGAAAACAGTTGCAAAAAACTGGTCTTCTCGCTGCCCGAGGCGATCTCGTAGAACGCCGAGGAACCAGAAGAAGGCGACGCCCGCAAAAGGAACGAAATTCAAAGCAAGCGACACTCTTCTCGAATGAGTGTGGAGCCACGAGCCAGCCTCAAGCGGGTCGACGGGCACCGAGCGCCACAGCAGCCAGAGGCTGCAAATCAGGAGGATCGAAAAAATGATCCCGGCGATTGCGGCCGCTCGCGGCGTTCTCAGGCCGGGCCGGACGAGTGATGTCCTAGTGTCGACCACGCCGAGGGAAGGATCGTCCACACGGTTTGGCATCATATCCTTGCTCCTAAGGAGCGGCCGTCGAACGACCTCCTTGAGACTTCGGACGCTTCTCGACTCCGCCTGAGGAGGGTCAGCTCCCCCCTGCTCGTGACCGAATTCGGCGCCTTGCGTCTGGCGTTTCCTGCCGGCAGGTCGTCGCTCGCTCAAGCAATTCTAACTGCTCAGTCGGACGAAGCCATCAATTTCAGAAGTTTTCAGGATGCCGGGTTGCTTTCGCGGTCATTCAAGACTGGAGAAACGATATTCAAACACGCCGATCCGATGGCCGAGTTGTATTGCGTTGAGAGCGGGCGCCTCGGATTGTATCGCGGCGACCGACAGTTGCTCGTCGTCGGGCCGAATGGCATTTTCGGTGAAATGTCGTCGATCGAAAATGAGTTGAGCGACGCCACGTCTATCGCCGAGACCGATGTCACGCTGGCCGCAGTTTCTCAGAAGGGCTTTGTTCTGCATTAGCAAGACGCCCAACTTCGCGCTTAAGGGCATGCGCGCTGGCGCGCCAGTTACGCGCAGAGCTGATCGGAGGTATTGACCTCTCGGCCTCGAATGTTAGCGTCAGCACCGCCTTCAGCGTGACGCTACCAAAATGACGGGCGACACATGGATCGTACCAAACATCGTCACCGGGCCGCCCGAAAGCCCGGCGGCGCATGGCCCCATGGGTAACCCTTCGCCGCCTTCTCGTAGGCGAAGCGATATAAAGCGCGCATATATTCCTGGTCGAATTCTACCTTGTGCTCCGCCTGAAAGTCGTCGCCAATGTAAGCGACGTTGAAATTTGCGCCAGCGTGCTGCACCTCCAGATAGATCCGGTAGAGATCGCCAAGGCCCACATAATTGATCATTATCGCGACAGCCTTGCCGGCAATTGGAAGGGTCGCCCGCTGCACGTCACTCCAATCACTAGTCAGGCGTGAATTGCGAATGACATAACAATCGTAGGCCTTTCTGCTGAAGCCTGACTTTTCTTGCGCAACGCGCACGTCGAGACTGGACGGAATTAGAAATGCCTGGCTCACAGCGCCGCCATCGACGTGCATCTCCTGATATGATTTGCCATTGGCGGTTACGTCGAACAACACCGGTGGAAACGCCCCTGGTATGGATGCGGACGCGAGCAGGATTCGACAGATGACATCGGTCGCGCTTGGATGGCCGCTCGCGGCGATCGCGCCGATGTTCCAAAGCACTGGCACGCCGGCGTCGAGATCGGTGGTCTGGATCAGCAGAAGTCGTCCTTTGCCGTATTCTGCGGCGATCTTCGCGAGCAATTCTTGGTTGAAATAGTTTGAAATCAATCCAAGCAGCGGGCTCGTGTCCGCCATCGCGTCCTGCATAAGGGCGGCGAGAGGGAGAAATCTCTTTCTAAAGACTTTCGATGGGTCGATGTTGGTGTAAACGTCAGTGAGAGCCGCATCATATTTGGGGCCAAGGAAGGCGAACGGCGCCGTCAGAGCTCCGGTGCTAACTCCGGTGACCAGCTTGAATTTCGGACGGCCGCCATGTGCGGTCCAACCGACCAGCAGTCCGGCGCCAAAGGCGCCCTTGTCTCCCCCTCCAGAAAGTGACAGGTACTGCGCGTCCGGCAGGGGGGCGCCGCGGCTCAGCCCAAGATTTTTTGCTTCGCGAACGAGCGCTTGCTCCTGCTCGACGGAAATCGCCGCCGGCTGAGAAAGGAAAAAGCGAGCATTTGGGAGGCCGAGCGCAATCGCATCACCAAACTCGGAAAGCGGCACAGACCTGCGATGGCCGCGCTGCGTGTAAGCGGATAAAACCGCTGAAATGGCGGCGCGAATTCGGTTTGCCGAGGGACGGCGCCGTGGGTCGAGTTCGTCTGCACTTGGCATGTTCTCTAAGCCGGATAGGCAAAGTTTATCGGGGACGGCAGTTGCGCGCGGGCGCATCACGAGTCCGACCGCCTGGGCACATTAGCACATCCACGACGAGTTAGGCCAACAGGATCGCCAATGTTATCGGAGCTGAAGCTTCACACCCACGAGCAGCGACAAGGACTCCAAAGCAGAGATCGCGCCTCCCCAGCCAGCCAGTGTTGGTTCAAAACTCGAAACCTCAGAATTTCGCGCTTAAGGTCATGTGCGCGCTGGGCATAGGTCGAGCGTTGAGTTCGTCGATGCGCATCGAGGCTTATTGTTCAATAGCAGGGCGGGTAGGGCGCATATCCGCATAGTGGTCGGGGGTAAACGCCACGACGCACATAGCCTCCCCGATAGACGCCTCCCCGATAGACGCCTCCCCGATAGACGCCTCCACGATAGACGCCTCCACGATAGACGCCTCCACGATACACGCCCCCGCGATGGACGCCTCCATGATAGCCGCCTCCGTGATAGCCGCCTCCACGGTGTCCACCGCGATAAGCCAAGGCGTCAGTTGAGACAGCAGCGATGGAAAGGAATGCAGCTGCGGCAATGGAAATGGTGGTTCTACACCACATGGCGTTTCTCCTCTCGAAGTGCCGCCGGCGTCACAGGACCATCCGCGATTGTTATTTCGCCGACCTACCTAGACTAGGCTCTCTGCTTGGGCAGCGTTGACCGCTACGGCAGCCGCTTGGCGCGGCCCTTGAATGCTTAAGATCTAACTTCTAGCATAAAATCGCTTGAAATCCTAGGACTTAGGCGGGGTCAACGTTGCCACAATCATGCGGCTTTATCCGCCGCTACCGATTAAGCCTGTAGTTTCGCGTTCGCTTGTGAGACTCGAAGATTCAGTGTAGCGCCAATCGAGCACTGAGCAGAAGCTGCGCTTCGAGGAATCATAGGCCAGCGCGCTTGATCGCTCTGATCCGGATCAATGCAACCCAACACGGTGGAGCAACAATGAGTTGCTAGTGAGCGCTCTACGCGATAGAAGTTAATGTAAGAAACCCAGGTTTAGGGTCGCCGGTCACATAAGAGGACCGCTTTAGGGAGGACGGCTTATGAGTGAGAAAATCGACTCGGAAATCGTGTCCCGCCGAAGGGCGCTTTGCCTTTTAGGACCAGCCGCACTAGGCCTCGCTCTTCTGCCTATAGTGCTAACGGTATCAGATGCTGAAGCTCAGACGTATGGGATGCAGCGACGTGCAGCGCGACGCACCGGTCGCCAAATGCACCGTCAGCATCGGCGCACCGGTCACTACTAGTCCCGTCGCTGCCGGGAGTAGTCGAAATTTAAAGCTCGCATCAAGTTGGCTATCCTCGACATCCCCTCGTCACAGCTCTAAACAGCGAAGCCAAACCTTGCGCTTCCCCTCCCCAGCGCTCAATGGTGCTGGGGTCCCCTTGGCGGTCGTACCGAGGGGGCCACCTAACGAATTGTCCAATATCGGCGGGCACACTGGTGCACACGACGGAGCTTTGACGCCGCCGCACAGAAACTTAAATCCAGTCCGAGTTAGTAGCAGGACGGTTAGAAGCGATATTCGCAATAGGGGTCTGCCGTCGCCAGAGCGGCTGTTGCGCGCGATGCTGGAACGGCTCGACACGGACCTGTTGTTTCGCTGGTTCGTCGGGCTCGGCGTCGACGATCCGATGTGGCGCCCGACGGTGTTTTCGAAAAACCGCGACCGTCTGCTGGAAGGGGCCATAGCGGCGCGAAGTTTCTCGCCGCCGTCCTGGCGCGCCCGCGCGTCAGGAAGCTAAACAGCCACCCCAGCCCAACCGGCGGAGAAAATCCCCTGATCGCTCCCGAAAATTTCCGTCGAGAGCCAAGCAGCTCCCGAAATCAGGGCGCTTTTCAGCAGCCTGTTAGTGCGCCGCCTCGTTCTGCGCCTGTCCGCTGTTTTGCTTCGGCTGACCGCGATCGCCGACAAGATCCCAGCGAGTTGCAAAAAACGTATCGCAGATGCCGGGGCTGCCAAAACCGTCGCTGAAGCTGACATTGCTGCGGCGATGATGCTCCGCATGCGCCTTGCTTGTGATCGCGGCGGCGAGCACGTCGATCAGTCGCCCCTTGAGGCCGCTGACGCCGCGCGGCAGACGCGCCGAGAAATCATAGCCTGAATGTTCGTAAAGGCCGCCGATCGCGCCAAGGCTCGCGACGAGGAGTTGAAACGAGACATCCGCGCCGGCCGCGACGACAATGAGCGGCAGAAGATAAGGCAGTACGATCTCAAGGAAGAAATCGGCATAGCCCATATAGCAGGCGCTGATGGCCCTGCTCGCTCCCGTCGAGTGGTGCACGCTATGCCCGAGCTTGCGGATCATGCCAGGCCGATGCAGCAGGAAGCGATGGGCGGCATACTGGACGATGTCGTGGCCGACCCCCATCAAGATCATGGCGGCGAGGAAATGCAGGACGCCCAGATGCGGCGCGCCGACGAAGGCAAGGCCGGCAAATTGCACCAGCATCATCGACGGCAGCAGGATGAAGAACTGGTTGATCAGCACGCGCGGCAGAAGCTCGAAATAGCTTTGCCGCTCCACGGCGCGCATCTTGAAGGCGCGCATCCGGCCCGTGCGGTCGCACCATTCGAACCAGAGGCCGACGCCGTGATAGACGACCATCTGTACTGCAAAGGTCAGAATGGAAAGCGGAAGCCACGAAGGCAGGGAGCCATTCAACTCAGTCACGTCGTGCATCCTTTTGAAGGCGCGTCACCATAGTTTGTCCTTCCGTTTATCCCGCGGCCAAGGCCAAGCGCAAATCCCGCCCGTTTCTTTCGACCCATTACGCCAGTTTTAATTTGATTCAACGCATAAATGCGACGGAAATACCGCAATTTTTATGTCATCACATAACGCATCTCTTTGTTTCAGCATGTGATATTAGATTTATTCTATGAGACGCGGCGGGCGGGCCTTTCGCAGGACCGTCGCCCTTGCCAATCGGCGCAAATAAATTAGGACAGGGCGGTCCGATCGACCGCAAAGGGAATGGAATTGATGAACGCGCCTTCGCCCGAAAAGCAAATCATCGCCCGGGAAACCGCCAAAATGCTGATCGAGGTGGAGGCCATTCTGTTCAACGCGGAAAAGCCGTTCATCTTTACCTCCGGCTGGGCCAGCCCCGTCTACACCGACATGCGCAAGATTATCTCCTATCCGCGCCTTCGCACGCGGCTCATCGATTTCGCGGTCACGACGATCGAGCGCGAGATCGGCTATGAGCGCCTTGACGTCGTCTCCGGCGGCGAAACCGCGGGCATCCCCTATGCCGCGTGGCTTGCCGACCGCCTCATGCTGCCGATGCAATATATCCGAAAAAAACCGAAAGGCTTTGGCCGCAACGCCCGCATCGAAGGGGACCTGCATGCGGGCGGGCGCGCTCTGCTGGTCGAGGATCTCGCTACCGACGGGCGCAGCAAGGTGAGCTTTTGCGAGGCCCTGCGCGAAGCCGGTCAGAGCTGCGACCATGCCTTCGTGTTCTTTTTTTACGATATCTTTCCGCAAACGGCCTCGATCATGGCGGATCTCGGCGTCACCTTGCATTATCTTGTCACCTGGCGCGACGTCCTCGCCGCCGCGCGCGAAAACACCTATTTCAAATCGCAGACGCTGGATGAAGTTGAAAAATTCCTGGGCGCGCCTGCCGAATGGTCAGCCGCCCATGGCGGGGTCTCGGAAATCAAAGGCTAGAGTATGGCCCGAATGTCGAAGACTTTTCGCTGATCACACCCGGTCTTGTGCACCGTCTCGCACGGACATCAGTCTCCTCGGCCCTGGACCGGTCTATTCCGCATCTTGCCGTCGAACGGCAGCGGCTCACTCTGCGCGAAGATCGCTTCGAAGCGGCGCGTGAAAACGGCGGCGGCTTCCGGATTTTCTATGATGATAAGGTCGTTATCCTGCCGCTTTAGCCCGGACGCGGAGAAATTCGCCGCGCCCGTTCGTAAAATACGACCGTCGATCTGATAGCTTTTCAGATGCATCAGCGGCGCGCCGGCGCGCTTCAGCCCGATCTCGACGTCGGGATTATCGAGCAGATCGTCGAAGGGGGGCGTTGGCTCGCGCTCGCCGATGCGGCCGCTGTCGAGGTAAAGACGGACCTTGACGCCGCGGCGCGCCGCGCGGCTCAACGCCTGCATCACCGGCCAGTCCGTCAGCACATAGGCGGCCATATCGACGCTGGTTTTGGCCTGATCGATCAGCGCGACGTCGATGCGCTCAAGATTTTCCGCCGGGGCATAGTGAACCATCGGCGTCGGCTCCGAGGCCGAAACCGCAATCGCAACGAGGGCGAAACCGAGGAGAGGGGAGCCGTGAAAAAGCGCCATGCCGCCTTCGGTGCCTGATTCGCCTGTCACGAGCCTGATGCGAAGTTGGACCGATCCATTTCACAAGGAGCAGTCTTGCCAGCGCGATCGGAGCGCGGCAAAGATCGCCGTGGCTCAATTTGCGTCGAGAGCCGTCTTTTTTTCGGGGAGGACAACATGGGTCGAAGCCTTCGGCACGAACGGCAGGTCCTGAATACGGACGAGATCTCGCTCGTCGAGGCCTCCCACCATCCAGGCCTCGCGGCCCTGTCGGACAAGGATCTCGCAGAGCTTCGCAAGCTCGTGCGCGATAGGCGCGATCGCGCGCGCGACATCGCCGCCCGCCAGAGACGCGAAATTCGCGGCAAGGCCGACCCGCGGGGCGCGCGCGCCGTGACGCAGGATGCGGGCTCGCGCGCGAAAAGAGACGTGCTCGCCGGCGCCATGCAGCGGATCAACAAGGAGGCTGCGCGGCGCGAATCGAGGGCGGCGCGCGACGCCATGAAAGACAGCGTCGCCCGCGCGCTTGAACTGCGCCGCAAGCGCGAAGCGCGGGCCGCGCGCCCGGCCGCCGGCCGCACGCCGAACGAGGGCATGCAGGCGAAGGACAGCGCCCGGACGAAACAGCGCGACCGCGCCAAGCTGGGCGCGGTCAGCCAGCACACCAGGAACATGCAGGCCAAACGCGACAACCAATAGCCGCGCGCCGATCAAAGAGGCGCGTTACGCTGTCCACCCCGGTGGCCCGAACATGCGCCCCCAGCGCTCGCGCCAACTGCGGGCGCGCAGGACGTCCCGCGCCATATCCCACAGTTCCTCATAGGCGATGACGAAAGGATTCGCCGGCTTCGAGCGCGCGGGGAGTACGCCATAGACGATGTCTATGTCCTTGCGCTCGGCCTGATAGGTGCCGAAGAGGTGGTCCCATATCAAAAGGACGCCGCCGAAATTCTTGTCGATATATTCCTTGTTGCAGGCGTGATGCACGCGGTGCGCCGAAGGCGTGTTGAGCGCCCATTCAAGCCAGCCGATGCGAGGCGCCAATTCGGTGTGAATGAAGAACTGATAGGTGAGGCTCGCCGACGCCATGCCGAAGACCCACTGCGGCGCAAAGCCCAGCCAGACGATCGGCAGATAAAAGAGAAAAACGCCGGAGAGCGCCGGCGTCCAGGCCAGCCTGAAAGCGGCGGTGAACACCATATGGTCGACGCTATGATGCACGCTGTGCGAGGCCCACAGGAAACGAATCCGGTGCGCGCAGCGGTGCTCGCAGTAAAAAGCGAGATCCGCCAGCAGGAAGAGCGAGACAAGCGCCGGCGCGTTATTGAAGGAGACGTCGATGGTGGAAAGGCGGAACTGGTAGACCGTCGCCGCGATGACTCCCAAAATCAGACCATTGATGATGGCCTGTGCGATGGCGTGTCCTATTGCGATCGTCACGGAGACGAGGCTGCCCTGCCACGGGTAGCGTCCGCCGCGCGCCTGAATGACGAGCATTTCGGCGAGAATGGCGAGCGCCATGATGGGCAGAGCCGCCGCGGCCACCTTGTTAGGCAGCCCATCGATCAGGGCGCGAAGCTGCGGGAAGCTGAGATTGAGCTCCATGATCCGTCCTTTGCCGCGCGATGAGCGTCTGACGATCAGCGCAGGCGCGCGGGGCAATGAAGCCATTAAACTCGAAAACTTACGCAGCCCTGATCTTTATCTTGGCTCTCTTTTCGTTTCAGCTTTGGCGGGAAATATGCAACGGGCAGGATCTACCGCGCCGCCTCCGCGAATTTGTTCAATATATTGGCGCGCCCGCTCCGGCCCAAAATCGTGACGCCGTCGCCGGCGGCGATCCGTGTGCCGGGCAGCGGGCGCTCGGCTCTTCCGCTGCCGGCCTGCTCAACCGCGATGATGAAAAAGCTGCGTTCGGCTTTCCTCTCGATTTCCTCAACCGTGAGCCCGGTGAACAGGCTGCCCTCGGCCGCGACGACGACTTCGATTTCAAGGCCGAGCGTACGCAGATCGAGGTCCATCTGGCGCCGGCGCTCCGCCGACTGGATAACCCCGGCGATTGATGGAAACAGGATCATCGAGGCGATCTGCTCCGCCCCGATATGGGCCGGCAGCACGACCGAATTGGCGCCGGCCTGCAACAGCTTTTTCTCCGTCGACGGCTCCTCGCCGCGCGCGATGATTTGAATCGCGCCATTGAGGCTGCGCGCGCTCAAGGTGATGAAGACATTGACGGGATCCGAGGAGACGACAGTGGCGAGGGCATGCGCGCGCTCGATGCCGGCCTGCTTCAGAACCGATTCTTCGGCGGCGTCCGCATGGATGCAGAGATATCCAAGCTCCCTCGCCTCCGTAAAACGGTTCTGCTCGGGCTCGATGACGACGAATTTAGCCTTGGCGGTCTGCAGCTCCTTGGCGAGCATGCTGCCTGTCCGGCCGAAGCCGCAGATGATGATGTGGTCGCGCAGATCTTCGATTTGCTTGTGCATGCGGGTCAATCCCAGCATCTTTTGGATTTGCGTCAGCGTGAGGAACTGGACCAGCGCGCCGGTGAGATAAATGATGCCGGTACAGCCGAGCACAATGACCGCGATGGTGATCGCGCGCAGTTCGACCGTATCGAGCGGATGGACCTCTTGATAGCCAACCGTGTAAACCGTCAGCACAACCATGAAGAGAGAGTCGCCGAAGCTCCATCCATTGTGCATGTAGCCAAGGATGCCGAAGCAACTGACGAGCAGAACGAAGACGACGCCAAGAATGAGATGGCGCGCCGCCGAATGGGCGAGCCACTTCATGGGATTCGCGGCGCCGGGGAAAGGCGGGGGCGGACCAAGCTAGATCTTTCTCAATTCTTGCGCCGGAACCAGCTCAGCCTTAAGCAAAATCAGCGCCGGCCGGCCTGCGCAGCGTATGCTCTCCCGCGCATAGTGCGGGACGGGCCGGGGCTGGCCTCACGCGGCGGCGTGAGGCTGCAACGGGGCAAGCTCCTTCGTTTCAGCCTCGGTGAAAACGTGACCCCGCGTCAAAAACCGCACGCCTTCCGGCGATTCCAGCGAAAAGCCGGCGCCGCGGCCCTTGACCACATCGATGATGAGCTGGGTATGCGACCAGAGCTCAAACTGCTCGGCCCCGATATAGACCGGGCAGCCGGCGATTTCGCCAAGCAGGACGTCGCTCGGCCCCGTGCGGAATTCATTGAGCGGGAAACACATCGCGGAGCTGCCGTCGCAGCAGCCGCCGGATTGATGGAATAAAAGGGCGCCATGCGCCGCCTTGAGACGGCCAATCAGCTCAACGGCCTTTTCAGTCGCGACGACCCGCTCGACCATGAAGCGCTCCTTTCGACAATGCCTCCCGCCGCCAGACGGCGGCTCCCGCAGCCAGTCTAGCATCATCCCGGCGCTCTGGAAGCCGCAATAAACGCGATCGCGGCGCGCCTTAAGCTCCGCGACCGCTGTTCGGCCGGTTCTTCAGGCGCGCGCGCCGAAGCGGCCGACCGAGCGGGCCGGCTGCTCCGCCTTAGGAAGCGTGCAGCGCCTTCGCCTCGCGGCGCCATCCCGTGAGCAGCGCCTCGGTATAGCCGTTCGGCTCGGCGCGGCCCTTGAAAATCAGATCGCACGCCGCCTTGAACGCCGGCCCGCCGAAGTCGGGCGCCATCGGCCGATAAAGCGGGTCCGCCGCATTCTGCTGGTCGACCACGAGCGCCATGCTCTTTAGCGCCTCGAGCACCTGCTCTTTCGTGGCGACGCCATGATGGATCCAGTTGGCGAGGTGCTGGCTCGAAATCCGCAAGGTCGCGCGGTCCTCCATCAGCCCGACGTCATGGATGTCAGGCACTTTGGAGCAGCCGATTCCCTGATCGATCCAGCGCACCACATAGCCAAGGATGCCCTGGCAATTATTTTCGAGCTCCTGCTTGATGTCGTCCGGCGCCCAATTGGTCCTGGCGAGCGGAATGGTCAATATGTCGCTCAACTTCGCCCGCGGACGTTTGCGCAAGAGGGCTTGCCTCGCCGCGACGTCGACCCAGTGATAATGCAGCGCATGAAGGGTCGCGGCGGTCGGCGAAGGCACCCAGGCAGTGTTGGCGCCCGCCAATGGATGGTTGATCTTCTTTTCGACCATCTCGGCCATATTGTCCGGCGCCGCCCACATCCCCTTGCCGATTTGCGCGCGTCCGGGCAGACCGCAGGCGAGGCCGACATCGACATTGGAGTTCTCATAGGCCGCGATCCAGGGCGTGCCCTTGATCTCGTCCTTGCGGATCATGGCGCCCGCCTCCATCGAGGTATGAATCTCGTCGCCTGTGCGGTCGAGGAATCCGGTATTGATGAAAAAGACCCGGTCGGCCGCGGCGTGGATGCAGGCCTTGAGGTTGACGGTGGTGCGCCGTTCCTCGTCCATGATCCCCATCTTTATCGTAAACCGCAGCAGGCCCAGCATATCTTCGACGCGAGCGAACAGATCATTCGCGAGCGCGACCTCATCTGGTCCGTGCATCTTCGGTTTGACGATATAGATCGAATGGCTGCGGCTGTTGTGCAGCGGGCCCGAGCTTTTGAGGTCGTGGACGGCGATCAGGGCGGTGATAGCGGCGTCGACGATCGTTTCGGGAACTTCGCGGCCTTCGGCGTCGAGCACGGCATCGGTCAACATATGATGACCGACATTGCGCACGAGCAGCAGACTGCGTCCATGCAAAGACATCGGCGCGCCGTCGCGGTCGATATAGGCGCGGTCGGGGTTGAGCCGCCGCTCGATGATGAGACCCTTCTTCTCAAGGGTCGCCTTGAGGGTTCCTTTCATCAGCCCAAGCCAATTGCCGTAGACGCCGACCTTGTCCTCGGCGTCGACCGCGGCGACGCTATCTTCAAGATCGACGATAGCGCTCAGCGCCGCTTCGAGAATGACATCGGAGAGTCCCGCCTTGCTCTCGGCGCCGACTAGCGTCAAAGCGTCGATCTCAAGTTCAATGTGCAGCCCGTTCTGACGCAGCAGCACGACGAAGGAGCCGGGTCCCGTTTTTCTGTGGCCAGCGAAACGGCCGGGATGGCGCAAGCGCGTCTGAATCCCGTTGTCGAGCTCGACCACCAACTCCCCATTCGCCACCTTATAGCTGATGACGTCTTTGTGGCTCCCTTTCGCGAGAGGCACGATCTCGTCGAGGATGACGCGGGCGTACTCGACGACGCGCGCCCCCCGCACCGTATTGTAGCCCTTGCCGCGCTCCGCGCCGTCCGCCTCGGGGATTACATCGGAGCCGTAAAGCGCATCATAGAGGCTGCCCCAACGCGCATTGGCGGCATTCAGCACGAATCGCGCATTGGAGGCGGGAACGACGAGCTGCGGTCCGGACACGCGCGCGACTTCCATCGTGTTTTCGGTGCGGATCGTGAAATCGTCCGGCTCCGGAACAATATAGCCGATCTCGCGCAGGAAGGCCTCATAGCCCGCCATATCGATCGGCTTCGACGCCTGCTGTTTATGATAGGCGTCGATCTTGCTCTGCAATTCGTCGCGGAATCGCAAATGCGCCTGAATGCGCGGCGTGAAATCTTGGATCAGTCCCGCAAGTCCAGTCCAGAACCGCTCGGGAGCAACGCCCGTGCCGGGCAAGGCTTCAGTCTCGATGAAGTCCTTCAGAACGGTCGCAACGCTTATCTTTCCGATTTGCGCGTAAGCCATCAGCTTCTCGTTTCCTCGAGTTTGTGCGTCCTCGACTTGTCTCGCGTCTCCTCAAATCCAGATCCCGGCGCACAAAGCTCAAGCTTAGGCAATTTTCATCCGGAATGGGAACAAAGCAAAGTCGGCGCCATCGTCTTTCGCAATAGCCCGTCGTCGCCGCTGGCGAAATAGGCCTTTTGGGCTAGAACTGCAACGCCTCAATCATGCAACAATAGGCGCCGGCGGCGATTCGCCGTCCTTTTCATGCGAGACAGGCTGCGCACGGAATCGGCCTGATTTTGGCTATGAAAGATTGCTCCTCGTCAGCAGCGCGATGAAAAATCCATCCGTGCCCGTTGTCGCCGGCGACAGCCGCACGCCCGGCCCCATGCTGGAGGCAAAAGCGACAAGCTGGGGTAGCCCGGCATTCTCCGCCATCTCCTGCGCGCTGACCGCATGGAAATCTGGATGGATCGCCAGAAAAGCCGCGATGCGGTCTTCATTCTCTTCGCGCAACAAAGAGCAGGTGACATAAAGAATGCGTCCGCGCGGCTTCACAAAGCGCGCGGCGGCCGCGAGCGTTTGATCCTGGTCGGCGATGCGCTGCTCGAGCGCGCCCGGCCGCATCCGCCATTTGGCGTCGGGATTACGCCGCCACGCGCCCGTGCCGGTGCAGGGCGCGTCGATCACCACGAGATCACAGGCCCCCAGGAGATCGGCAAGGCCATCCTCCCCCCGCCGTGGCGCCCGCACCTGCACATTGCGGGCGCCCGCGCGTTCGAGCCGGGCATAGATCGGCATCAGCCGGCGCCCGTCGCTGTCGCTGGCGTAGATCTGGCCCTTGTTCTGCATCAGCGCGGCGAGGGCAAGGGTCTTGCCACCTGCTCCGGCGCAAAGGTCCAGCACCTGCTCGCCGGGTTTGGCGGCGGCGAGCATGGCCGCGAGCTGCGAGCCCTCGTCCTGAACCTCGACGCGGCCCTTGACATAATCCGGCTCCGCGGCGAGCGCCGGATTGCGGCCCTCCGGCGTCAGAGGCAGGCGCAACCCGAGCGGCGACAGCGGCGTCACCGCGGCGTTGAGATGGGCAAGGCTCAAAAGCGCCTTGTCGCGCGAACACTTCAGCGTATTGACGCGCACGTCGACCGGAGCTCTTTCAGCGAGGGCCGATGTTTCGGCGATGAGACGGTCCGCGAAAACAGCGGCGAAAGAGGCTTCCAGCCAGGCCGGAAAATCGCCCGCGACATGGGCGGGCGCGCCCTCGAGGCTCGCCGTGGCGAACCGCTCCCGCTCCTTTTCGCTCATTGGAGCCGGCGCATGGGCCTCGCCGGAAAACAGCGCGGACGCCTCCTCAAGACTCAATCCGCGCACAAGGCGCAAAGCGCCAAGGATGACGGCGCGGGGACCCGCCTCGCCCATGACGAAGGCGGAAGACGCGCGCCGGCGCAAAGCGTCGAAGACGAGCGAGCCGATCGCCGAGCGGTCTTTCGATCCGGCGAAGCGATGCGCGAGGCCCCAATCCTTCAGGGCGTCGGCGGCGGGACGGCGACGCGCGTCGATATCCTCCAAAACTTCGATCGCCGCGGCGATGCGCGCGCCGGCGATCATAGCGGACTCAGAGTCGGCGGGAACAGGATGCGGATGGCGAAGATCAGCCACATCAGTAGCAACGTCAGCACGCCGACGAACCAGGATACGCCGCGCGCGGGCTGCCTGTTCGTGGTCGTATGGATCGCCGCATGGGCCAGCCGCGACAGCACGAAAATCCATTCCATGAAGATAAACAGATAGTCCGCCTTGTGCGTCAAAATGGCGAGCGGGATCAGAGCGAAGAACAGGACCGGAATCTCGAACTGATTCTTGAACGAATCCCCCGCGAGATCTGCGCGCCCGGCGTCGACGCCGCCGTTCAGCCGCGAGTCGCGCGCAAAAATCATCCAGAAGCCGAGCGCGAAAATGAGCGCCACCTGAACGAACACGGGCAGAAGGATCGAAGGTATGGACACAAGGCCTCACCGAAAAAGAGCGCCGGGCCTCGCGCTGTCGAGGGACCCGGAACAATCTTTGTCTATTGTCTTAGCGCATTCTCTTCAACGCGAACCGGCGCCTGCTTCGCTGCAAAATGCGCCAGCTCATGTCCCCGTCGGATAATTCGGGCTCTCGCGCGTGATCGCGACGTCATGGACATGGCTTTCGCGCAGGCTCGCCGCCGAGATGCGCACGAATTTCGCGCGCGCCTGAAAGGTCGGAATGTCGGGCGCGCCGACATAGCCCATGGCGGCGCGAAGGCCGCCGGCCAGCTGATGCACGATCGCATTGACCGGACCGCGATAGGGCACCTGCCCTTCGACCCCTTCCGGCACGAGCTTCAGGTGATCCTTGATGTCCTGCTGGAAATAACGATCGGCCGAGCCGCGCGACATCGCGCCGACCGAACCCATGCCGCGATAGGATTTGAAAGAGCGGCCCTGGTAGAGATAGACCTCGCCCGGGCTCTCATCGGTGCCGGCGAAGAGCGAGCCGATCATGACGCTCTCGGCGCCCGCCGCGACCGCCTTGGCGAGATCGCCCGAATATTTGATGCCGCCATCGGCTATGATGGGAATGTTCTGCCCGCGCGCGACCTCGGCGCAATCCATGATGGCGGTGAGCTGGGGCACGCCGACGCCAGCGACGATGCGCGTCGTGCAGATCGAGCCGGGGCCGATGCCCACCTTGACGCCGTCGGCGCCGGCGTCGATCAGCGCCTTCGTTCCATCCGCCGTCGCCACATTGCCGGCGATCAGCGATACCTTGTTCGAGATGCGCTTCAGGCGCGTAACCTGATCGAGCACGGCTTGCGAGTGGCCATGCGCGGTGTCGATGACAACGCAGTCGACGCCGGCGTCGATCAGCATTTCGGCGCGCTCGTACCCCTTGTCGCCGACGGTCGAGGCCGCGGCGACGCGAAGCCGGCCCTCGGCGTCCTTGCAGGCGAGCGGATGCAGGGTCGCCTTTTCCATGTCCTTCACGGTGACGAGGCCGACACAGCGGAAATCCTCATCGACGACGATCAGCTTTTCGAGACGATGCTGGTGCAGCATGCGGCGCGCCTCATCCTGGCTCACCCCTTCCCGCACGGTGATCAGGCTCTTGGTCATCAGATGCGAGACCGGCTCCAGCGGATTGTCGGCAAAACGCACGTCGCGATTGGTCAAAATGCCGCAGAGCCGCGCCGGTTTGCCGCCGGGGCCGCGCTCGACCACGGGAATGCCGGAAATGCCGTGGCGGCGCATCAGCGCCAGCGCGTCGGCCAGCGTTTCGTCAGGGAAAATGGTGATCGGATCAACCACCATGCCGCTCTCGTAGCGCTTGACCTTGCGGACCTCCTCGGCCTGCTCGGCCGGCTCGAGATTGCGATGGATGACGCCGATGCCGCCGGCCTGCGCCAGCGCGATGGCGAGCTTCGCCTCGGTCACGGTGTCCATCGCCGAAGATATGACCGGGATGTTCAGGCTGATCGTCGAGGTCAGGCGGGTGCGCAGATCGACGCCGCTCGGCATGACCTCGGAATGGCCGGGCAAAAGCAATACGTCGTCGAAGGTAAGGGCCTCGCTGAGCGCGGGACGCGTAATAAGGGCCAAAGTGCCAACTCCAAAATTGCCGCCATGGCAAAGCCGCGAAAGTTCCTGCGGGAGCGAACCTCGAAGTTCAAGATTCGCATCGACCAAGAGTTGCGGGCGGCTCTTAGCACGGAGATCGTCCGGCGCAAAGGCGGGAGACCATCAAATGCGGCGGCGGCTGGACAAAGGGGCGCCGCGCCGATCATAAAGAGCTGCAACCCCTGCCCGCTTGACGCGTTGCCGACGGCGTTCACGGAGATATAGGGCGCCATGCCAGGATTTTCAGCTCAGATCGAGATAAAAGCCCCCGCCGCGGAGGTTTTCGCCTTCGTCTCTGACATTAACGATATGCCGCGCTATCTGCCGACCGTGGAGAAAGCCAATTGGAGCGGCGAAGATCGCGTGCATCTCGAGGGAGCAGCGAATGGACGCCCCTATGCGGTCGACGGACGGCTGCACATCGACGCGGATGCGATGCAAATGTCCTGGGGCTCGCTCGAACGCGAGTCCTATCACGGCGAATTGCAGGTTTTCGAAACGGATGAAGGCTCGGAACTTGCCTGCCGCATCGAATTTCAGCCGCATCTCCAGACAATGGAGAATCTGGCCGGAGCCGCCGTCCCGGACGCGGACTTTATCAAGGCAAAGCTCGACGCTGTGTTGCGCGCGGCGAAACAGGCGGTCGAAAGCCAGCGGAAGGCCGCCGCCGGCGAAGGGGAGTTGGAGCCGGCGAACAAAGGCGATTATAAGCTCGTGTTCTGAACGCACGCCGGACCGCGCGACGGGCGGAAGATTCAGTCAGACATTCAAGGCTCAGAGCGGCGCGGATCCCCGCGGCGCTGATTCCGCCCGAAAAAAAGCGAAATCAATCGCGGCGTTCGCCGGGCGAGGCGGCGGTCGCGCCAGGAACATGAATTTGCCCCGCTACGTCGTGACCGCCCTGATCGTCGCCTGCGCCCTGTTCATGGAGACGCTTGACGCGACGGTGATCGCAACCTCCCTGCCCGCCATCGCCCTCGACCTTCATGAAGATCCGATTTCGCTCAAGCTCGCGCTGACCTCTTATCTGGTCTCGCTCGCCGTTTTCATTCCGGCCAGCGGGTGGGTCGCGGACCGCTATGGCGCGCGGCTGATTTTCCGGGTCGCCATTTCGATCTTCACACTCGCTTCGATCGGCTGCGGCCTCTCGAGCACCTTGCCGGAACTGGTGACCGGCCGTCTGGCGCAAGGCCTCGGCGGCGCGATGATGGTGCCCGTCGGGCGCCTTCTCCTGATGCGCTCCGTCGAGCGCGGCAACCTCGTGCGGGCGCTGTCCTATCTCACCGTTCCCGCGCTTTTCGGCCCGGTCGTCGGCCCTCTCGTCGGCGGCTTCATCACCACCTATTTCCACTGGCGCTGGATCTTCTGGGTCAATGCGCCGATCGGCGTCATCGGCATCATTCTCGCCACCATCTTCATCGACGACGTCAGGGAGGACAATCCAGGGCCGCTCGACGTCGCCGGCTTTGTCCTGTCCGGGGTCGGACTGTCGACTCTCCTCTTCGGCCTCGCCGTCGCGGGCGGCGGCCTTGCGCCCTTGAGCGTGACGATCGCCCTGATCGGCTTTGGCTCATTGGCTCTCGCCGCCTATGTCCGGCACGCGCGCCGCATCGCCTTTCCGCTCCTCGACCTGCGGCTTTTGTCGCTGCATACCTTTCGCGCCAGCGTCGCCGGCGGGGCCTTGTTTCGCATCGGCATAGGCTCGATTCCCTTTCTTTTGCCGCTCATGCTGCAGATGGGCTTCGGGCGGAATTCATTTCAATCCGGCGCGATCACCTTCGTCGCCTCGGCCGGAGCGCTCCTGATGAAGACGACGGCGGCGCCGATCCTGCGCCGCTTCGGCTTTCGCAGGGTGCTTGCGCTCGCCGCCCTGCTGAGCGGCTCGCTCCTGTCGAGCTATGGCTTCTTCACCGCGGCGACCCCGGGCCTCGTCATAATGGGCGTCCTGCTCGTCAGCGGCTTCGTCAACTCGCTGGAGTTCACGGGTCTCAATGCGATCGCCTATGCGGAAATCGACAATCCGGATATGAGCCGGGCCGTGAGCTTCGCCTCCGTCGCTCAGCAATTGTCGCTGAGCCTTGGCATCGCGGCGGGGGCGGCGGCGCTACAGGGATGGAGCCGCCTCAATCCGGGCGAGGGCGTATTTTCGCCGGAAGGCTTCCGGTTTGCCTTCATACTGATGGGGCTTTTGTGCATCGCATCAAGCGCGATCTTCCTGCGCCTGCCGGCCGACGCCGGAGCGGAGTTGACCGCGCGGCCCGTAAAGAAAGCTCCCGCCGCCGAACCCGCGCACCGGGTCTGATCAAGCCTCCGGCCGGCCGCGAAACCCTGTCGCCAGAACATAGAGCTCGGACGAATCGGCGCGGCTCGCCTGCGGCTTGACATGGCGCACCACGGCGAAATCGCGTTTCAGCCGGGCGAGCACCTCATTTTCCGTGCCGCCCTGGAAAACCTTGGCGAGAAAGGCGCCGCCGGGCGCCAAAGCCTCGCAGGCAAAATCAGCGGCAAGTTCGACAAGCCCGACGATGCGCAGATGATCGGTCTTCTTGTGGCCCGTCGCGTTGGCGGCCATGTCGGAGAGCACGACGTCCGCCTTGCCTCCCAGCCATTCGATCAGCAGCTTCGGCGCTTCGGCGTCGAGAAAATCCATCACCTTGAACTCGGCGCCGGGCATTGGATCGATGGCCAGAAGATCAATGCCGATGATCTTGCCTTTGCCCTCGGCGGCGCCGATCCGCGCGCCGGCCGCCTGCGACCATCCGCCGGGCGCGGCGCCAAGATCGATGATTTTCTGGCCGGCTTTGAGAAAATGATAACGCTCGTCGATCTCGATGAGCTTGAACGCGGCGCGCGACCGGAATCCTTCGCGCTTGGCCTGCGCGACATAGGGATCGTTGAGCTGTCTTTGCAGCCAGAGCGTCGAGGAGAGCGAGCGCTTGCGCGCCGTCTTGACGCGCGTCTTCAGCGAACGGCCGCCCTCGCGGCCCGAAGCCGCCTTGGTTCCGGTCATCGCGAAGCCCGCAAAAAAGCCCGGTCCGCATTGATCATTTGCATCAAAATTCCTTCGCGAAGGCCCCGGTCGGCGATGCGCACGCGGTCAGCGGGGAAAGCGCGCCGGATAGCCTCGAGGATGGCGCAGCCGGCGAGCACAAGGTCGGCGCGGCCAGCGCCGATGCAACCATTCATGGCCCGCTCGGCATAGCTCATTTTCCGCAATGAAGCGACGGCGCCATTGACCTCCTCGCTCGACATCCAAAGACCATCGACGCGTCGCCGGTCATAGCGGGCAAGGCCGAGGTAGACGCCGGCGATCGTCGTCACCGTTCCAGACGTCCCGAGCAAATGAAAATTGCGACAGCGGTGTTCGGCCCCGACCTTGGCGACGAACTCCATCAAAGCCTCAGAAACATGCTCGACCATCGCCTCGAAGATCGCGTCGGAGACCTCAAGGCCGCCGAATTTTTCCGCCAGCGTCACGACGCCGAGTTTCAGCGACACCCAGAAACGCACGCGCTCCCGCAGCGCGCCATCAAGGTGGTGCGTCGCGCCGGACGGCTTTCTGCTCGATCGCCCAAGCCAGACGATCTCGGACGAGCCGCCGCCGATGTCGAACAAAACGACGCTCGCGGCGGCGGAGTCCGCGAGACAGGCTGAGCCGGCGGCGGCGAGATGGGCCTCTGTCTCGCGATCGACGATCTCGAGTTCGAGCCCGGTCGCGTCCCTCGCCCGTTGCAGAAATTCAGCACCGTTCTCGGCCGAGCGGCAGGCTTCCGTTGCGATCAGCCGCGCGCGCGTCACCCCGCGCGTCTCGATCTTGTGGCGGCATATCTTGAGCGCGCTGATCGTCCGGTCGATCGCCGCCGCGCTGAGCCGGCCGGTGCGGGACAGCCCCTCCCCCAGGCGGACAATGCGCGAAAACGAATCGATCACGCGAAACCCGGCGGATCCTTCATCAGCCGGCGCCGGCCGCGCGACGAGGAGCCGGCAATTGTTGGTTCCAAGGTCAAGCGCGGCGTAAACCGCGTCGCGCAACGTCTTTTGCTCCTCCTCCGACGGCTTGATCCGCGCCCCGCTTTCCCCGCGCCATTGCGCACCGCGATCAGGCCTCTTACCGCCGCCGTTTCCGTCATCTGCCGCCGCGGCGTAAGGGCCGCAAGCGCTGGAACCTGGCGCGCCGCCTGTGCAAGTCAGGGCCAGTTCCGAACTTTCCAATGGTCCCACTGCCCACTCCCCATGCGGCCGGAGTGACTCCGCTGCTTTGACACACAGTGTAACAATGGCTTGATCAAACGCCAAGCGCCGCCAGCCAGGACGCGGCGCGGCGCCTTTGCTTTCAAGGGTGATTTTGTTCCTCGCCCGGCTTGCCTGGCGCTGGCCTTTGCTGCGGTTGAGGCTTTTGCGCCTGGGGCGGCGGCGCCTGCGGCCTCTGCAGGGGAGCCTGCGGCCTTGGGGGCTGCGGCGGCGCTTGATGTTGTGGGGCCTGCGGCGGCTGAGGCCTCTGGAACTGAGGCTGCTGCGGCTGAGGCCTCTGGATCTGGGGCTGCTGCGGCGCCGGGGGCGGCGCCAGCCGCTGTGGTTGTATTTGGGGCCTCTGAGGTTGCGGCTGCGGTCGTGGTTGCGGCGCCTGATGCTGCGGCTGCGGCGGTGGCGCGACCGGATGCGGGGTCTCGGGCCGAACCAGCGCAGGCGCGGCGGGCGCCGCGGGCTTCGGCGCGACCGGGCTGGGAGCAGCCGGACGGGGCGGGGCTGCGCCGGGCGCTGGATGAATGGGCGCAGCGGGCGCGGGCGGCGTGGCTGGCGCTCCCGGCGGCCGGGCGGCTGGCGGAACTGGCGGCAGGCTTTGCCGCTGCGGCAATGGATGGCCGGGAGCTGCGACAGGAGCGGCGCTTGGAGCGGCGGCTGGAGCGGCGGCTGGAGGCGGCGGCGCAGGCGCGGCGGGCGTCGGGGCTTTCGGCGCGAGCGCGCCGGGCGCAGCCGGATGGGGCGGGACTGCGCCGGGGGCCGGATGAATGGGCGCAGCAGGCGCCGGCGGCGTGGCTGGCGCTCCCGGCGGCCGGGCGGCTGGCGAAACAGGCGGCAGGCTTTGGCCCTGCGGCAATGCGTGGCCGGGAGCTGCGACAGGAGCGGCGGCTGGAGGCGGCGCAGGGGTGGGCGCGCCCGCAGGGGCGCCATTTGGTCCCTGTGGACGAGCATTCAGCGGCGGCGCGGGATATCCCTGCGGCGCCGGCTGGCCCGGAACCGCGGGAATTGGCGCCGCCTGACCCGGCAGCGGGCGTGCTGGAACTGGCTGGCCCGGCTGTCCGGCGCCTTGACCCGGCCTTCGCTGCGGCGAAATCCCCTGGCCTGGAGCGCCCTGAGGCGCGCCTTGAGGTGCGCCCTGAGCCGGTGCGCCCTGAGCCGGAGCGCCCTGGGGGGCGCCTCCTGGTCCGACCGGCCCCTGCTGGCCGAAATTCGGCTGATTGAATCTCCCCTGCGGACCTTCATGACGACCGAAAGGCAAAGGGACAGGGATGGGAATCGGCAGGAAACCGGGGCCGCTCGGCGCGGGCGGAGGCGGCAAGTCGACAAACTCCCGTGGCGGCGGCGGCAGAAAATAGACCGGCGGCGGAGGCGGCGGAGGGTAATCATCCGGATCGAACATAATCGCTGGCCGGTCGATGATCTCATATTCTGGCTGCTGCGGCGGCGGCAGGCCGCCGAAATCGTAAAGCTCGAAGCGCGGCGGCGGCTCCAGCGGAGCCGAAATGAGGCTCAACCGCCGGCGTGCATCATAGATATGCGGTCCCTTGGGATAGCGGCGCAGATAGCTCCAGTAGGCGTCCGGCGTATTGGCCTCGATCGTGCGCCGCCAGGTCAGCGCTTCGCGCCGCGCCGCCAGCAGCGCGCGGACGCGACGGGCGAGCGGATCGTGCGGATAGGCGATAAGAAATTCCTGATAGCCCTCGAGGGTGTCGCGCTCCAGGGCTGCGGCATAGGCCTCGCTCGCCGGAAACGAGCCGACCGGGCGGGATTGCAGGGCGGCGTAATCCTGCGCCGCGGCCGCGTTCGGAGCGCCCTCCAGAAGAACCAGCGGCGGGGTGATATTCGAGGCGTCCCAGGGCGTGACGGCGCCTTTGGTGATCTCGTTGACGCGCAGCCGCACCTGCGAAAACACGACCTCGACCGGTACGCCGCCCTGACGCAGCAGTTCCGATAGCGCCTGCGCATAGGCGCCATAGGAGCCGGGCTCGTCCGGCGCGATCGTGCCCGGCGCCGCGTTGAAGGCGTAAAGCGAGCCGGGCTCAGCGTCGACCAGCGCGAGGCCGCCGGCGAGATGCCCGCCGGGCGCGAACTGATTGGCTCGCGCCGCGTCGAGAACGATGATGCGCGCGCGCAAAGGCAGACTCGCCAGCGCCCGCGTAAAATCCGAAAGCCGCAGCGCCTGCAAGGGAATATCCGCCTCACGCGCGATCACCGCGTCAATCGGGGCGATATAATTCTCGCCCTCATATTGAAGGCCGCGTCCGGCGAGATAGACGAAGACGATAGCGTTCGGCCCCGCCTCAGTCGCCTTTTCCAGAAAGTCGCGGAACGCGCGGCGAAGCGAGTCCTGATCGAGATTGGCCGCCCCGACGACATCAAAGCCGGCTCCGCGCAGCGTCTCGGCGACGAGCCCGGCATCGTTGGCGGCGGTCGCCAGCGGATCGGCGTATTGCGCATTACCGATAACGAGCGCGAGCCGGGGCTCGCCGCCCTGGGCGCTGGCTGGTTGCGCCGAGCCGGCGCAAAATGCGACGGCCACGACGAACAACCGAAACAGGACCGATCTGAGCATCAACCAACCTCAGCAAAGCTTGAGCGACCTCTGCCTTAGAGAGGAGCATTGCGGCTGAACATTGGCTGAACGCGGAGATTGCGATGATGCGCGAGGTCGCGCCTTGTCGCCTTCCGGGAACGAAGAGGCGCATCCGCTTTCCCTTCGCCTCGGCCTGCGCTCAGACGATCATTCGCGCGACTTCCTCGCGCAGAGCCGGCAGGACCTCCGCCTCGAACCAAGGATTGCGCTTCAGCCAGCCGCTGTTGCGCCAGGAGGGATGCGGCAGCGCGATGATTTTTGGATGCCCGCCGGAAAACTCCGCCCAGCGCCGCACGAGCTCATGGAGCAGCGCGCCTTTCGGCAAAGGGCGCCCGAGGCGCGAAAAATGATAGTCCTGCGCATATCGGCCGATCGCCAGAATGCATTCGATTTGCGGCATCGCGTGAAAAAGTTCGTCGTGCCAATTGGCGCGGCATTCGGGGCGCGGCGGCAGGTCGCCCTTGTCGGGCGTATGGCCGGGAAAGCAAAATCCCATCGGCGCGATGGCGATTTTCCGCTCATCGTAGAAAACATCGCGCGAGACATTCATCCATTGGCGCAGCCGATCGCCCGATGGGTCGTTGAACGGCAGCCCGCTCGCATGCACCCGCACGCCCGGCGCCTGGCCCGCGATCAGGAGACGCGCGGTGGACGAGATCCGCAGCACCGGACGCGGTTCGTGCGGCAGGCTTGCGCCGCGGGGCGCATCGCGGCAGAGGCGGCACGCTCGAATGCGGGCCGCCACATCGGCGAGATCCGCCGCGAATTGCGCCATAACGTCAGACCTCAAAAATTTGTCCGTCATAGGCGGGCGTCAGCCCTGCGAGCTCCATCTCGGCGCGACGCGCCAAAGCCGATGCGCCCATATGCGTCAGCACCATGCGCTTCGCCGAGAATGCGCCCAGATTCGACTTGAGGGTCGGCCAATCCATATGACCGGTGATCGGCTCAACGCCAGAGTAACATTCGCAGACGAAAAGGTCGGCGCCCGCGCCGATCTCAAACAAGGCTTCTGTCCAGGCGGTGTCGCCTGAATAAGCGAAGACGGCTTGACCGTCGCTGAGCCGCAGTCCCGTCGAAATCGAACCGGCGGAATGGATGACGCCAAAAGTCTCGAGGCTGAAGCCGCCGAGTTTCGTCGGCCTGCCCGGCGAAATCTCCTCGACGCGCCATGCAAAGCTCCAGTTCAGCTTGCTGACCCCTGGAAAGAAGTTGTCGAGCGTATCGTAGAGCCTTTCCCTTAGCCCCGGCGGCCCTGCGAGCAGCAGCGGGCGGGTCCGGCGCTCGACGAATTGGCAATCGAGCAGCAGGAAGGGAAGACCCCCGAAATGATCGCCATGAAGATGCGAGATGGCGATCGCGTCGATCGAATCGAAACTGAGGCCGAGTTTCTTCCAGGAGGCGATCGAGGTCGCGCCAAAATCGACCAGCGCGCCGGCTTCGCCGGAGTCGATCTTGAAGCAGGTGTGAGAGCGTCCGCCCGTTCCGAACGCATCTCCTGATCCAACAACCGTAACTTTCATTGGCGGCCCGTTTCCGTCACTGCGCAGTTCCCTGCTCGTCTTTGCGGCGAAGGCGATGGCCTGCGCGTCCTGCTGCGCCGCCGCGGCCCCGCGACGGATGCGCCGATCTTCGCAAGCCTGAATACTCGTTCGTCAAGAAAGATGGAACGGCCCGATAGGGAACGCCTGAGATCGACATGGGCGGAACGCTAAGTGGGCGCGCCGGTCCGCAATGTGTGCTGGCGCACAGAGGTGTCGTCGCTGCGCCAGCGCCCGCGCTTTCGACCGTTTTGGGCCTGCGCCTGGTCAGCCCCGATCCAGCTCCAAACACCAACAATGCGACAGGCTGAATGAGGCTGTCATTAATCTTTTTCGGGCACCGTCCCCGACGACCAGACACCAAATCGACGCGAGACGAGCGCGGATCCGGCCAACGATGACAGAAATCTCCGCAGATATGATCGCGATGGGCTCAGGCGATTCCCCTATCGCCGCCAAGTCCCGCGCTCTGTCCGTCGGATTTCGTGGCAGCCGGGCCGCGCCCGACGCAAGCGCGGCCGATCCGCGCGATTTCGACGCCGATTTGCTCGGGCTGTTCGCCGAGGGCCAACGATCCTGCGCCGTCGCAATGGCCGCCCTCGGCGCCATTTTCGCCGCCATCGCGCTGGCGTGGCTCACGGTCGACGCCGTGATTATCTGGCTCTGCCTCAACCTCACGGCGCTCACGCTGACCCAGTTGATTGCCCGGCGATTTCCGCGGACCGCCCGCTCAAGCGCCTCGGCGCTACGCTGGCGGCGCGATTTCATCGTCGCGGAAGCCGTGCAGGGCGTCATCTGGGCGATGCTGGTCGAACTCGTCGGTCAATCGGGCGATCCCGCCGCGGTCGCCTGCGCGGTTGTCATGGGGCTTCTCGTCGCCGCCATGGCCGCCACCATCAGCCCCTGCATTCCCGCCGCAGCTTTCGGCGTCATGGCTCCGATCGCCCTGACGATCCTCACCTTCACGCGTCAGGCGAGCCTTTCCGACGGAACCATGCAGCTCATCATCCTCGCCTGCGGAGCGCAGCTCTATTTCATCCTGCTGGCGCGAAAACTCTACGCGGCCGCGGTTGAAGCATTGTCGTTCCAGGGCGAAAAGGACGAATTGATCGCTGAACTCGAACAGTCAAAAGCCAACAGCGATCTCGCGCGGCGGCGCGCCGAAGAGGCCAATCTCGCCAAATCGCGCTTCCTCGCCACGATGAGCCATGAGCTGCGAACGCCGCTCAACGCCATCCTCGGCTTTTCGGAAGTCATGAAGGGCGAGCTCTTCGGCGCACACATCGTCGCGTCCTACAAGGAATATTCAAACGATATTCATTCCAGCGGCCATCATCTTCTGATGCTCATCAACGAGATTCTCGATCTGTCGCGCATCGAGGCCGGCCGGTTCGAACTGAAGGAAGAGCCGGTCGCGCTGGATCATATCGTCGAGGACTGCCGCCACCTTTTGATGCTGCGCGCCAAAAAGCGCAACATCGCAATCCACGAGGCCGTCGAGGCCAATTTGCCCCGCATCTGGGCGGACGAGAGGGCGCTGCGGCAGGTGACGCTGAACCTGCTCTCGAACGCCATCAAATTCACGCCGCATGGCGGCTCCATCAAGATCCGCATCGGCTGGACGACGACCGGCGGCCAATATCTCGCCGTCCGCGACACCGGCCCAGGCATTCCAGACGAGGAAATCCCCATCGTCATGTCCTCGTTCGGCCGCGGCGCGCTCGCACAAAAGAACGCCGAGGAAGGCTCGGGCCTTGGTCTGCCGATCGTCAAGGGCCTCGTCGAACTGCATGGCGGCACATTCACGCTGAAATCAAAAGTGCATGAAGGCACCGAGGTTATCGTGATTTTTCCACCAGGGCGGGTCATTGAGCCGAGCGTCAGCCCGGAGGCCGAACTCACCGCCGCCAGAATGCGCCGGCGCGCCCGGCGCGAGGCGCATTCGGCAGCTTAAGGAATGTTCCGGTAAGATCGGTTCGATCTAATCGACATGAGTCTCGAACTGTCGAGTTTGAGCCGATTTCCAATCGACCGAATGACTGCGTTCACACTGGCGGTCGCGGCTCCCGATATGATGCGCAACCTCATGAGGAGTTTTCATGCCGTCGTGGCTTTGAGCCCCGCGTCACGGTCTTGTGCAAAGCCATTTGCGCAAGGCGCGGATAAAAGCGACAATAACGGCGGCGGCGCCGTCGCGGCGGAACGGCAAGGGGTCGCTGGCAGCCGCCCGGCTGGCCGGAGCGATCATCGGATTTCTTCAAGCGTCGCCGCTCTTCGACGCCCGTCCGGCAAAATATCCAACAAAGGTCGCGCATGATTTCATTGCGCGGCGCCGGATCTGATCGCCCGGAGCAGACCGCAAGAGGAGACAGCCAATCGTGATTTTCTCTTTTTTAGTCGCGCCTCGGCGTGCGGGGACGCCTGCTGCGCTCTTCGCGGCCCTTTTTTTCAGCGCCCTCGCCGCCGCCTCCTTCGCCGCGGCCGATGAGGTTGCGCCGCAAACCCCGGCGCATCATGGCGCCGCGGAGGCGCCTTCTCCCGCCGCCACCACGCCGCCCCATCCCCTGCCCCCGGCCGCCGTCACCACTCATGTCGTCGACCTGCCGGGCCGCAGCCTGCATTTCAAAGCCATCGCCGGCGCCATTCAGCTCAGTGATTCCCAGAGCGGCGAGCCGCTCGCCGACGTCGGCTACGTCGCTTATGTTCTCGACGGCGGCGATCCGGCGAAGCGGCCGATCACTTTTGTCGTCAACGGCGGCCCCGGCGCGGCGTCGGCCTGGCTCGACCTCGGCATGATGGGGCCCTGGCGGCTGAACCTCGGCGAGCAGCCGACCTCGCCTTCGGCGCCGCCGATCACGGTCGATAACGCCGACACCTGGCTCGATTTCACCGATCTCGTTTTTCTTGATCCGCCGGGAACCGGCTACAGCCGGATCCTCTCCAAAAGCGAGACGGCGCGCCATCATCTCTATTCGGTCGAGGGCGATATCGAGGCGCTGTCGGTTGTGATCCGCAAATGGCTCGGCGCGAATAAACGGCTGGAGAGCCCCAAATTCATCGTCGGCGAAAGCTATGGCGGGTTTCGGGCGCCAAAGCTCGTGCGGCGATTACAGGATACCGAAGGCGTCGGCGTCGAGGGACTTGTGCTGATCTCGCCGGTCATCGACTTCGCCTGGTTCGAGGGGACGAATAATCCGCTGCCCTTTGTGACCCACCTGCCTTCGCTGGCCGCCGCCGCGCGCGGCCTGACGGTCGCCGACGCGCGCCAAAGCCTCGCAGACGTCGAAGCCTATGCGGCCGGTCCCTATCTGACCGACCTCGTGCGCGGCGAGCGTGATCCGGCGGCGCTGGCGCGGATCGTCGATAATGTCACGCGCATCACGGGGCTCGACGCGGCTTTCGTGCGCCGTCTTGGCGGGCGCATCGATCCCTTGAGCTTTGCGCGCGAACGCGGCCGCGACGAGGGCAAAATTTCCAGCCGTTATGATTCGAACGTCAGCGCGTTCGATCCTTTCCCGCACTCCGCTTCGACCGACTATTCAGACGCCATTCTCGATGCGGACAAGACTCCGCTAGCGAGCGCGATGGCCGACATCACCGCCAACCGGCTCGGCTGGCCGGTCGACGCGCGCTATGAAATCCTGAATGAATCGGTTAACCGCCAATGGGATTGGGACGGCAAGCGCGACAAAAATCAGTCGCTCAGCGATCTGAAACAAGAGCTGGCGATTGATCCGCGCCTGCGCGTCATCGTCATGCACGGGCTCACCGATCAGGTGACGCCCTATTTCGCCTCGAAACTGCTGATCGATCAGATCCCCCCTTTCGGCGACCCGGACCGCATCTCGCTCAAAATCTATGACGGCGGCCACATGCCCTACCTGCGCGACCAGTCCCGCGCCGCAATGCGGGAGGACGCGCGCAAGCTGATCGAGGGGAAATAACCTCCTTGAGCAGAATGGATTCAAACGGAATTCGCATTCTGTTCGTTAAATCTTTGTTCTGACGGATGATGTTGGTCCAAAAGTTCGCAACTCTTTCGGCGTGAGGTTCTATCCCTCGTCTTTGCCGGCGACGTGAGCCTCTGCGAAGGTCGCCATATCCGTATGGCAGGCGAGCGCCGCCTTGATCACGCCGACAGCGAGCGCCGCGCCAGACCCCTCCCCGAGCCGCATGCCAAGGTCGAGCAGCGGCTTCTTGCCGAGACGGCGCAAAACCTCGCCATGCGCGCCTTCGGCCGAGACATGGCCCGCGAGGCAATGATCGAGCGCGCGCGGATCGAGGGCGTGGAGAATGGCGGCGGCGGCGCAGGCGACATAGCCGTCGAGCACGACGGGAATGTTCTGCATGCGGGCGGCGACGATCGCGCCGGCCATCGCCGCGATCTCGCGTCCGCCGAGGCGCCGCATCAGTTCCAATGGATCGTCGAGAAATGGCCCGTGCAGCGCAACCGCCGCCTTCACAGCTGCGATCTTGCGCGTCAGCGCGCCGTCATCGACCCCGGTTCCGCGCCCAACCCAATCTTCCGCCACGCCGCCATAGAGCCCGTGATAAATCGCCGCGGCGATGGTGGTGTTGCCGATCCCCATCTCGCCAATACAGAGGAGATCGACTTCGCCCGCGATCGCCTCCATTCCGAAGGCGAAGGTCGCCGCCGCCGCCGCCGCCTCCATCGCCGGCTCCTGCGTGATGTCCTTCGTTGGAATGTCGAGGGCGAGGTCGAACACCTTGAGGCCAAGGCCGAAGGCGCCACAGATCTGATTGATCGCAGCGCCGCCGGAAGAAAAATTCTCCATCATGGCGCGGGTGACTGACGCCGGATAGGCCGAGACGCCTTTGGCGGCGACGCCATGATTGGCGGCGAAGATCGCAACAAGCGGGCGATCGAGCGAAGGGATCGGCTTGCCCTGCCATGCCGCGAAGAATTCGGCGATTTCCTCGAGGCGGCCGAGCGAACCTTGCGGCTTGGTGAGTTCGGCCTGGCGCGCGCGCACGGCGGCCGCGGCGCTTTCCGAGGCTTGCGGCATCAGCGCGATGAGATTGCGGATGGAGTCGAAAGGCGAGGCTTCAGCGAGCATGGCGACCCTTAGGGAAAGACGGACGATGGGCCTGATGGCGGCGCACCGTCTTAGCGCATTTTGAACGCCTGTCGATCAAGCGATCGGCGGCGTCCGCATGGGCAAAATAAAAAAACTTAGTCCAAGCATAAATTAAATTGAGGCTCTGTGACGCAGCCCATGAAACTGCGACAGGCAAGGCAACCAGCCGCGTCAACTTGTCTCGTAACTTCCATATTGCACTGCGATATACAAAGTATTACATCACGCTCAACAGCTTCAATTCGTTTCAATGGGGAGGAAACGGTTCGAGGTCTCAAGAACAAGAATGGAGATATCCGTATGACGACCAAACTCTCCGCCGTCGCCGCTGGCTTTATCGGCGCTTTCGCGATCATTGGCGCGGCCGTCGCGGCCCCCGTCGCTCCGGCCGAAACGAGCGAGGACGTGACCGGCTCGATTGCTACGCCCGCGTCAACAGCTGAATCGCCTGTCCGCGTCTATTGCTACAATGGCGACGCGCGCGACGGCACCACCCGGCACCGCGGCTGGGTCTGCCAGCAGGAAACCGGCGCGCCCAACAAACAGTAAGGACGTGGCGCCGCAAAAGCGCGAGGCTCCAGAGAAAAATGCTGCATCGCAAAAAAGAGCCGAAGCCTTCGGCTCTTCGATCGCCGGCTTCGAGCTGACGCATTTTCCAAAGAGTCCGCGCCAAAAGCCTCGACAAGAGTTCAACGATCATGGATGAGAAGCGATGCGCGCCAGCTCGTCGCTTCTCATCGACCTTCTGATTTGCCTGCGTTTTTTAACGCGCATTCCTTTTCCGGCGCTCGCAGCCGAGACGGCGCCGCAAAGCCTTTCCGGATTCTCCCGCGCCTTGCGCATGGTTCCGGCCGCCGGCGCGCTCCTTGGAGCCCTTTCCGCCGGCGCTCTCGTTTCCGCCTCAGCGCTGGGACTTCCGCCGCTCCTTGCCGCGCCGCTCGCCATCGCCGTACTCGCGGCGCTCAGCGGCGCCATGCATGAAGACGGCCTCGCCGATTGCGCCGATGGATTTGGCGGCGGCGCGACGCGCGAGCGCAAACTCGAAATCATGGCGGATAGTCGGATCGGCGCTTTCGGCGCCGTGGCGCTGGCTCTGGCGCTTTATATTCGCATCGCGGCAGTGGCGTCGATCGCGGCTCACAGCCTTGCCTTAGCGGTGACCGCCTTGATTGGCGCGGCGGCGGTTTCACGCGCGGCGGCGCTGATTCCGCTCGCGGTCCTGCCGCCCGCCCGCACCAAAGGAGCCGGTTTTTCCGCCGGGCGCCCGCAATCCTCCGCCTTGGCTGTCGCCGCGGCTCTCGCCGCCCTCTTCGCAGGCGCCCCGCTCATCGCGGGCGCCGATCCTTCAAAGTCGGCGCTGGCCTTCGCGGCCTGCGCTGGAGCGGGTTTTGCGTTCAGCGATCTCGCGCGGCGGCAGATCGGCGGCCAAACCGGCGACGTCGCCGGCGCCACGCAACAGATCTCCGAAGCCCTGTTCTACCTCATCTTCGCCGCGACCTTTTAGCAATCGCCGGCGATCACAGTCCCGCCAGATAAAGCGTCGGATCGACAGGCGTCGCGCCCTTGCGCAGTTCAAAGTGCAGTTGCGGCGAGGCGACATTGCCGCTTTGTCCGGATTTGGCGATGACCTGGCCGCGCTTCACCGTTTCGCCGCGCTTCACTTCGATGTCGCCATTGTTGGCGTAGGCGGAGACGAAGCCGTTTGGATGGCGGATGAGGATGAGATTGCCATAACCTTTCAGCTCGTTGCCGGCGTAAGCGACGACGCCGCTTTCGGCCGCCTTGACCGAGGTTCCTTCCGGAACGGCGATATTGATGCCGTCATTGCCGCCCAGCTTGAAGGCCTGGATGATGCGCCCGCGCGCCGGCCAGCGGAATTCCGGATTGGCGCCGCCAGCCTTTGCGGCATCGGCGGGAGCGCCAGCCGCGTCCTCGGGCTCGGCCTTCGCCGTCTCTTGCGCGGGCGTTTCGGTCTTTGCCTGTCTGGCGGCGTCCTGCTTCGTCAAAACCGCGGTCTTGACCGGCTGGGCGGCGACGGCTTCGGTCTTCGCCACGACGACTTTCCTCGGAGCTTCGGCGACAAGCGTCTTGACCGGCGCTTCGGCGACTTTGGCGGCTTTGGCGGCTCGCGCGCTTTCCTGCTCCACGGCGACCTTGCCCGCATGGGTCATCGCGGCCGCCTTTTCCGCCGTCTGCCGTTGCGCCTTCTCGCTCGCGTTCGCGAGCCTCGTTTCTGGAGCGCCCTTCAAAAGCTTGATCTTCTGGGCATGGGACTCGGCGGCCCGGACCGGAGCCGGGGCGGCGGCCTCGGCCTGCGCGACCCTGGCCGCTGCCGCTCCGCCGACCGCATTATAGACCGGGATCACGATCCTCGTACCGGGCTGCACCTGGGCGGCGGAGGCAAGACCATTGGCCTTGACCAAAGCCTCGACAGGCACGCCATAACGGTTGGCGAGAACCGAGGCGCTCTCGCCCGGACCGACGGAAACGGGGGTTCCCCCTGCCGCTGACCATCCGGCGACCGCCTGAGAGACGCGCGGCGGCGATGCGGCGGCGACGCGGGACGCTTGCGTGGCGGGGCTGGAATATTGAGCGACGGGTGCTCCGAGGGGGCGGGACTGCACCGGCGTCACGGGCGCTGCGGAATGATAGCTCAACGGGTTGATGCTTGAGGTCGGCGCCGGATCGGTGCCCGCGTCCGATGTCTGGAAGGGGTTGCTGAACGGATCGGCCATCCGCTCCGATCCCGCGCAGCCGGCGAGCAAGCCCGCGGCGCCAGCGATCAAAGCGACCCGTAACGCGACGCGTGAGCAATAAATCGAAGCAATGTGACTCATGACGCAACCCACCAACGCAGTAGCTATCACTGCATTAAAGGCGGCGTGAGTTAAGGGAGAGTTTAAGATGAACGCATATTCAACAAAAAGAGAAAATCATTAAGGTTGACGGCAACATGTCCTATAGCGCATGCGAAGCTCCGGCCAGGATCGCCTGCAGCCGGCAGGCGCAGATTGGCGTCACATCGAGCCCGCCCGAGCCGTGCCGCGCAACCCGCACCACATGCTGACGCCGCGGCTCGAACCGGTCGGGGCGCGCCATCACCATGACGCCGTCCGTGGCGAGGACGGCGAGCAGGCTTTGTGGCGGCTCATTCAGCGCGCCCTGCACGATCACCCGATCGAAGGGCCCCGCCTCGGCTGCGATGGCGAGCCCATCGCCCCAGGTCACGCTCGCCCGATCGACGCCAAGACGCAGCAGCCGCGCGCCCGCCTCGATGGCGAGACTTTGAAATCGTTCAAACGAGACGACATGCTGAGCGATCCGCGCGATGAGGGCCGTCGCATAGCCAGAACCCGCGCCGATCTCGAGCACCCGATGCCGGTTTGAAAGGGAAAGCGCCTCGATCATTCGCGCTGAGAGCCAGGGCTCCGGCAGCGTCTGACCGCAGCGCAGCGGAAGCGCGAGATGGCGGCGCGCGAGATCCTGATAGCGATGCGGCACAAAGATTTCGCGCGGCACCGTTTCGAGAGCGCGGAGCACATTCACATCCTGGATGCCGCGCGCGCGCATCGTCAGAAGGAACGCCGCCTTGGCCTGCGCCAGCGCGGCGGACCCGTCAGAGAGCGGCGCTGGCTCGTTTTGCGGCGTCAACGAGGGCTCCGTTTCAGCGCAGAGCCTGCGCATAACGCGTCAGCGTCGGCGTATCCGTCAAGTCGAGGCGCAGGGGCGTGACGGAAATACGATTTTCCGCCATCGCTTCCACGTCGGTGCCCTGGCCGGGATCGGAGAACGGACGATCGAAGGCGATCCAATAATAGGGATTGCCACGCCCATCGGCCCGCGCGTCGATTTTGACAAGATATCCGCGCCGCCCCTGAACCGTGACGGAGACGCCCTGCACGTCCTCCGGCGGGCAATCAGGAAAATTGATGTTGATAACGATATTCGGGGCGACGCCCTCGGCGAGAATTTTGGCGATCAGAGCCGGCGCATGGGTTTCGGCGCAACTCCAGAGCGCGTTCTCGCGCGTTGATCTACGGCCGAAAGACTGCGACAGGGCGATCGAGGGAATGCCCAAGATGGCGCCTTCCATGGCGCCCGCCACCGTGCCCGAATAGATCACGTCCTCGGCGACGTTCTGGCCGCAATTGACGCCCGAGAGAACGATGTCCGGCGGCGCTCCGTCGAGAATGCGGCGCACGCCCATGATGACGCAATCGGTCGGCGTGCCTTTGACGGCGTAACGGCGTTCGGAGATTTTACGCAGGCGCAAAGGATCGTTGAGCGAGAGCGAATGGGCGACGCCCGACTGATCTGTCTCCGGGGCGACGACATAGACATCATCTGACAGCGACCGCGCAATCCGCTCCAGCACGCCAAGGCCCGGCGCGTGAACGCCATCGTCATTGGTGACCAGAATGCGCATGAACCCGGCTCCGGAAGGCGGCCTAAATCATTTTCAAGCGAAGCGGATAGCGGTTCGCGCAGGCAATGCAAGAGTTCAAAGGAAGAAAGAGGTTTTTCGACGCTCTCGATCCAAGCGACGCGTCAGAGAAATAATTTTACGCAACGCCTCGCGTCAAGCGCTCTGCGCCCGCGCGTCAGCCTCCATGCGGCGAAGCATGCTTATTTGGAGCACGCCGGTTCGTTCATAATATTGAGGCTCGATAGTTCTCCCGACAGCACGAAATCGCCGTAATCAAGCTTCAGGGCGCGCGAGATGCCGTTCTGATAGAGATCGAACGAGAGGATATAGCTCGGGCTTTCGTCCTTTTTACCGCTTTCGAAATAGCTGATCGACACCGGCCATCGGGGCATTTTGGCGAGTTCTGCGACTTGCGCCGCCTTTTCGGGAACCGGAGTTGTCGTGGGCCGGCCGATATAGGTCGTTGTTTCAAAAACCTTTTCGCCCGTATCCGAGCCGTCGAAAACCTTGACCTCGATCAGATTCTTACCGGCTTCGGCGGCGGCGATGATGCGCTTCAAATGTTCGGTCGGAAATACGACGTCGTCACCAAGCTCTAGCTTGCTCCGCTTCGGCTTGGCCAGATTGACAAGGACCGGGCCGTTGCCCGACCTCACCGCCGTGCCGTCGATCGATTCCGTCGCCCCATTGTCTACCTTGGTCTGCATTTTGAAGTCGAAACTCTTGCCGTCCGAATCTTCAAAGGTCGCCGAATGCATGTCCGATACGCGGGTCGGTCCCTCGGCGGGCTGCAGCTCCGTCAGTTGCCGGAAATTCTGGACGTAGCCTTCGCAAGGGGAGCCCGCGAAATCGAAAGCGATGCGCCCGTGCGCGGCCGTCGGGCTCTTGCTGCCGACGGATTTCGAGAGGGTCAACTCGTAGATGGCGTGATGCGGCGCGAGGGGGATCTGCTCGCCAGGGTTGGCCTTGAGCTGATCCATCTTAACTGGATCCGGCCGCACCTGATCCAAAGGGCCCTGAGCTGGATTGCCGGCGGCGTAAACCGCGGCGAGGGGAAAAAGGCAAGCGAGCGCGCCAGAGATCAGGAGGCCGGCATGTGAATGAGACATGATCGTTGTTCCTTGAGCGTCAGGGCGGCGGCTGAACGATTCCTCCCAGGAAACGAATCCTGCCAAGAGCGCAAGCCTAAGGTCAACACGCGGGACTTGCAACCTTTGCGGCAAGGGCCGCGCTTTAGGTTCGACGGCAGGCCGGTTCGCCGCTATATCATCGCGAGCTAAAAAAGGAGATTTTAAGGATGAGCAAAACGGAAGCGAAATTGAAGGCCCTCGGGGTGAGCCTGCCCTCCCCTGTCGCGCCGGTGGCGAATTATGTTCCTTTTGTGATTTCTGGCCGGCTTCTTGTTATTTCCGGCCAGTTGCCTTTCGGGATGGACGGCAAGATTGATCCCGCCCATATCGGCAAGATCGGCGCGAACGTCACCGTCGAAGCCGGACAGGCCGCCGCGCGGGCCTGCGTCATCAACGTGCTCGCCCAGGCCAGGGTCGCGCTCGGCGATCTCGACAAGATCACGCGCTGCATCCGGCTTGGCGGCTTCATCAACGCGGCGCCGGGCTTTTTCAACCTGCCGCCCGTCATGAACGGCGCCTCTGACCTCATTGTCGAGGTTCTGGGCGATCCTGGCCGTCATGCGCGATCCACCGTCGGCGTCGCTGAATTGCCCCTGCAGAGCGCCGTCGAAGTCGAGGCCATGTTCGAGATCGCGGCTTGATGCGGGCGTTGCAAGGGTGAGCCATCCGCTTATGCGCGCCGCGCCCGTCAACGCCCCTGATTGGCTGACAGAGCGGCCGGTCGCGCATCGCGGCCTCCATTCGAAGGCGCGCGGCGTCATTGAAAACACGCTGGCGGCGGCGGAGGCCGCCATCGCGCGCTGCTACGCCATCGAATGCGACATCCAGCTTGCCGGAGACGGCGAGGCGGTGGTGTTCCATGATTTCACCCTGCCGCGCCTGACGCAGGGGCATGGCCGCGTCGATGGCTTTTCTGTGCAGGAGCTCATCGCTCTGAGGTTCAAGGAAAGCGAGGCAAAGATCGCGCCCCTTTCGGCGTTTCTCGCGGCAATCGCAGGCAGAACGCCTCTCATCATCGAAGTCAAAAGCCGCTTTGACGGCGATTTGCGCCTCGCCGAACGCGCGCTTGCGATCGTTTCCGCCTATGCGGGGCCAGCGGCCCTGAAAAGCTTTGACCCGGACGTCCTCGCCTTTTTCCGCGCACAAGGCTTTGCCGGGCCCATCGGTCTCGTGGCGCAAGCGCGTTATGAGGCGGCCGAATGGCCCGAACTTGGAGCCAGCCAGCGCGCGGCGCTTGCCGCCCTCAGCGCATTTTCCACCGTCCGGCCAGATTTTCTCTCCTGGCATGTCGGCGATCTGCCGCATGCAACCCCCGAACTCTGCCGCGGCGGGATCGGCATGCCGGTCCTGACATGGACAGTGCGTTCGCCAGCCGATCGCCACCGCGCGCAAGAATGGGCGGACCAGATGATTTTTGAAGGATTTGAGCCGTGAGCTTCATCCAGCACTTGGCCGAAAACCGCGCAGTACGCAAGATCGCTTATATTACGAGCAGTTTACTTGACCGATAGTTGGCGCAGAGCAACGTTAAGGCATTATTGGCGTTTCTTAAGGCATTTTCGGTGAAGAAAACGATTCGCATTGCTTCGACGGCCGCGACCTTAGCCGTTTCTCCATTCGCCGGCGCCGCCTTCGCCACTCTCGACGACCGGCGCGAACACTACTTGCAAATGTCCATCGAAGACGCGCAGGCCTTAATCGATGCGCGCGTCGTCGCGCTGAGGGCCGGTCTCGACCTCACCCCGGCGCAGGAGAAAAACTGGGCGCCCCTGGAAGCGCTCGTTCGTCATCAAGCTCGGCAGCGCAAGGAGCGCTTCGCGGAAGGGCGCCTGAGGCGCAATGAAAGCAGCGAGTATTCTGACGCGCTCCAGCGCCTGCAACGCATCTCTGAACGGCTTTTCGCCCGCGCCACTGATTTGAGGACGCTCTCGGAGGCCGCGAGACCGCTTTACGAGAGCCTCGACAAAGAACAAAAGCGCCGGTTCGGACGCCTTCTGCTCGCGAGTATAAACGCACAAGGGTCGCACGCCGAAACGTGATGCTCGCAATCGAAACGGGCCGCGCGCTAGGTCGTAGTGACGATTTACCTTAGCACTATGGCGATAGCGGCGAGGAGAACGAAGCCTTGGTAGTTGGCGATGAGCTTGTCGTATCTTGTCGCGACCCGTCGAAACTGCTTCAACTTGTTGAAGAAACGCTCGACGAGATTGCGCTCCTTGTAGAGCGCCTTGTCGTAGTGGAGCGGCGCGCGGCGATTGGATTTCGATGGGATGACGGGTTTGGCCCCGCATTCGAGGACAGCCTGGCGCAAGTGATTGGCGTCATAACCCTTGTCGGCGATGACGGCTTCGGCCTCGAAGCCTTCGATCAGGGCGTGCGCCTTGGTGATGTCGTTGCGCTGGCCTGGCCCGAACAGCAGGCGGACGGGATTGCCGAGCGCGTCGGTCGCGGCGTGGATCTTGGTGCTCAGGCCACCGCGAGATCGCCCCAAACCTTGGGCATCCGCCCCCCTTTGGCGATTCTTGCGCCGGCAGCGTGCTGGTGAGCCCGCACGATGGTTGAATCGATCATCAGCCATTCGAGGTCGGCTTCGGTGGTGAGCGCTTTCAGAAACCCATCCAACGCGCCTCGCTCGATCCAGCGGTAATAGCGTCGTTTCACCGCTTGATGGTCGCCGAAGCGCTCGGGCAGGTCGCGCCAGCGCCCGCCCGAGCGGGCCATCCATAACAGCGCATCGACGAAGCGCCGGTTATCACAGCGCGGCCCGCGCTGACCGGCCCTGCCGCCCGGCACGAGGTCGCAAAGCCGCTCCCATTGATCGTCGCGTAGCGCATCGACATCCCGAATCATCAGAGCTGATCTCCAAAAATCAGCCTTGAATCATGGAAAACGACCGGCGAGAATCCCTCCAGCGAGGAATTCGTCACTACGATCTAGAGCATATTCCGATCAGATCGGTTCGATCTGATTGACAAGAATATGCTCAAGCTTTTGAATTTGGGGCGGTTTCTCATCGATCGAATGACTCCATTCGATCGGAAACCGCTCTACTGCGCGGCCGCGCCCTGCGCGCCGGCGCTCGATAGCCGATCCTTCACAAGAAACTTCACCGCTCGCGTATAGGCTTCATCGTCGTCGCCGCGAAACTGGCCGCTCGCATAAGCGACCGCTTTGCCGGTCTCAAGGTTTGTAATGGTTATGTCGAAGCTCGAGATCAGGCTTGAAACCTTGTGCACGGTGGCGAGCGCCGCGAATTGCGCGCCTGCCTTGCGGGCGATTTCCCGCCAGCACCCGTTGCAATTATATCGCGGCTCGGTTTTCGCAATCTCGTCGCGATAGGGTGAAAGGTCGACCGCGCGGTAGCGTCCGTCCTGTTCAAGCGCCTTGGCCAAGGTCGCCGTAGCGTGTTCGAGACGCTCCGCCTGGTGGGGTTTTGCGCCTTCGCCGCTGGTGTCCCAAAGCTCGACGGGGAACACCGCCAATGGCTGCGGCTTGTTTGTTTGCGCGACGGCTCCGGCCGCCGCCATCATCAGCGCCAACGCCGCCAGTCCAAACCGAAGGCCAGCCCACATACCGTTCTCCCTTAGTTATTTTTTCGATCTTCTGTGTTTCAGGCTGCGAACGCCCGCCCCATCGGGGCCGGGCTTCCAACGCGCGAACGGGCAAAAAGGTCCGCTGAAGCTCGCTCACGCAGCGTCGGCGCGCGCACGCCCGAATCGCTGCGCCGCGTGCAAAATGCGAGTAAAAACGAACCTTAACGTTTGGCGGGGGCTGGGGTGTTGGCGGCGCTGCGATCGACGCGCGTATAGAGCGTGTAATGCGGATCGAAGATGAATTTGATCAGCAGCCCGAACCAGGATTTATGCGTCTTGAGATGATCGTAGAACTCGGGCGCCATGCGCTTCAGTTCCGGTAGCCGCGTCCACGGAATGTCGGGAAAGTCATGGTGCTCATTATGATAGCCGATATTGAGCGCGACTATATTGAGCGGGCCATAGTAGTCGAAGGTTTCCTGCGCCGGATCATCGGTGAAATGCTCCTGCACCCAGCGCGCGCCGAGCGGATGCAGTCCGCCGACCGAGAACCAGAAAGAAGCGAAGAGATAGAGCAAGGCGTTGGGCCCCAGAAAGACCAGTACGGCTATGTCGAAGAGGATGACGCAAACCGCGTTGATATAGGTCCACCGGCCCCACATCGGGACGGAGCCGCGAAGGCGCCCGAGCCGCGCCAGCTGAAACGCTGCGAAGAAAAACATCCAGGCGGCCTTGCCGTACCAGCTGTGCCCGAAGGTCCGCGCCTCCCAATGGCTCGGCAGATCGGCGTCGAAATCATAATCGCCAAGATGGGAATGGTGCTTGATGTGATAGCAGCGAAAGCCCATCGCGGTCGGCACGGTATTCGGCAGATCGGCCAGGATGCCGACCCATTTGTTCCAGACCGGCTTCTTCAGGATGGCGTTATGGCAGGCGTCGTGAATGACGACGAACATTGCGTGATTGGCGAAGGCGCCGACGCAAAAGGCGGCGATCAGGGCGAGCCACCAATAGCCAAGCCCAAGATGGCCGAGAAGCCCCGCGATGACAAGCTGCCCCGCGACGACGCAGAGCGTGATGACCGCGGTGATCGGATCATGGCCGATGAGGCGGGCGACTTCCGGATGCGCCGCCATAATCGCGCGCCGGCGCGGCGGATGCGGACGCGGCGCGGTGGTCTGGAGAAAGCCCTCGGTCGAGGCGGCGCCCGGGCGGGCGCGAGCGGCGTCGACGCGCGTTGCATGCAGACTCATTGAATGGTCTCCTGAAGGTGGATCGTTTCAAGATTAAAACGATCCTCCCCATGTCGATCTGATCTAGCGCATATTTGCGTCAAAACTTGGCGCTCTTTTTTCGATCTTTAAAATGCGATCGCCCGATCTGCGAAACCTTTGAGTTATTCTAACTTCATCTCGGGCGCCCCAGCTTCGGGAGTCCGAGCATAGTCTCGTCGACCAGATGAGACCAGTCTGATCGGAATATGCTCACGGGCGCCGCGCGGCCCGCGCGAATGATCCGGGCGCGGGCGCCGTTCAAGCCGTGAGTTTCTTCTCATAGACACGGTGGATCTTGTCGATGCGCGCGCCCGCGAATTCGATCGGACGGCGCATGCCGACATTATCCTCCAGAACCCAGCCGAATTCGACATGCTCGATCGAGCTTTTTGCGCTGCGCTGACGGATTTCCTCGATGAAGGCCAGGATGACGGCGCCGCCGGCCGCTTTCCGCTGCAGGGCGCGCCGGACGCCAAAGAGGCAGAGACGCCCTGACTTGAAAGCATGATTGCGGATGCGCGAGATGATCCGCGGCAGCCCGAACGGAAACAGGCGCCCGCCAAGATCAGCGGTGATCTCATGCAGATTCGGCAGCACGATGCCGAAAGCCTGGGGCGTCCCGTCGAGCTCGATCATGAAGCCGCCTTCAGGAGGCATGACCAGTTTCAGGCCATCGGCGGCCGACATGAACTCTTCGAGGGTGAAGGGGACAAAGCCCCAGTTCTCGCTCCAGGCGTCATTGAAAATATCGACGATGATCGCCGCCTCGTCGCCGAGTTTTTTGAGATCAAGCGTTCGGATCTTCAGGCGATCGCGCCATTCGGGACGGTCGAGAATGCCGGCCTTCGCCTGCCGGTCCTTCGCCGTCACGTCATAGCGGTAAGAAATCAGATCGCGCGCCTTGAGGTAGCCGAGCTTTTCGATCGCCTCGACGAGATAAGGCGGATTCCAGGGCATCAAAACCATCGGCGCCGCGTCAAATCCTTGAACGAGCAGGCCCACTTCGCCATTGACGGAAGGCGAAAACGGCCCGTGAACGACCGTGGCGCCTCTCTCGCGCAGCCATTTCTCGGCCGTGCGCGTCAAGGCCTCGACGACAGCCGGGTCATCGACGGCGTCAAGGCAGCCAAATTGTGCGGTCGAGGCCCCGACAGGCGCGGGCGTGTCCTTCTTATAGATTTGCGCCATGATGCGGCCGGCTGGCTTGCCGTCCTTGCGGGCGATCCAGGCCTGCCAATCGACCTGCTTGAAATGCGGATTGAGCTTTGACCCATGCACGGTCCAGCGTTCGGCGTCGAGCGGCGGCGCGAAGCCGCTCTGGCCTTTGTAGATCTGGCGCGGCAGGCGGCAAAAGCTGAGAAAGGCGGTCAGGCCGTTGACCGGGATGATTTCGATCGCGCCGAGCGACATGGCTTTACCTTTGGCGTCCAATGACAAAACCGGTTCTTTCGCGCAATGTTAAATCATGCCGTCTGGACCTGCCAGCAACGGGGGTCGCGCTTTGGGAACGGCGCTTATCTGATGCGTCGATTATTTTCTCCCCGCGCGGGGAACCAAGCTGACGCTGCGCGCCGGTTCAGGGCGCGACCGCGGCGCCGAGGGCGGGCGCCGTCGAAACCGGCTCGCGCCTCGCGAGCAGATCAATCACGCCCCTGATCTCCTCCTCCGTATGGGAAGCGGAGATGAAGAAGCGCAGGCGCGGCTGGTCCTTTGGCACGCCGATCTGGATAATCGGCGGCACGTAATAGCCATTTTCCATCAGATGCCGTGAGGCGTCCAGCGTATCGAGGCTGTCGGCAAAGAGGATAGGAACGACGCCTCGTCCGATCGCGGGACCTGTGTCGAGGCCGGATTCTCGCGCAAGGTCGACGAAAAGCTCCGCGTTCTTGCGCAGCCGATCGAGCCGCCAGGTCTCCGTCTGCATCAATTGCAGCGCCGCCGCGGCGGCGGCGGAAATGACCGGGGAAAGACCAACGGAATAGACAAAGCCCGGCAGCGTGTAGCGCATCCATTCGATGACGGCCGCCTTGCCGGCGATAAAGCCGCCGCAGGAGGCGAGCGTCTTCGACAGCGTGCCGACCATCAGGTCGATGCGCTGCGGATCGACGCCGCAATGTTCGCAAAGTCCGCGCCCCTCGGCGCCGAGCACGCCAATTGAATGAGCCTCGTCGATCATCAGCCAGGCGTTGTGGCGCTCCTTGATCTCGACGAGACGCGGCAGGTCGGCGATGTCGCCGTCCATGCTGTAGAGGCCCTCCGCGACGATCATCACATTGCGATAGCTTTCGCGGCGCTCGCGCAGCAGAAAATCGAGATGGTCGAAATCATTGTGGCGGAAGATGATCGTTTCGGCGACCGCGCTTTTGGCGCCGCTGACGATGCTGTTATGCGACAATTCATCGATGAACAGCGCGTCGCGCGATCCGAGCAGATGCGAAATCGTCGTCACATTGGCCAAATAGCCGCTGACCAGCGTAAGCGCCGATTGGGCTCCGATGAATTTGGCGAGCTCATCCTCGAGGATATGATGCAGGGACCGCTGGCCGCCAACGAGGCGGGAGCCTAGGGCGCCGACGCCGAAAGTCTCGAGCGCGCCCGAGGCGGCGCTCTTCACCGCCGGATGCGAGGAAAGGCCAAGATAGTCATAATTGGCGAAGCTGACGAAGCGCCGCCCGTTGGCCGCCGCCTCCTTGCGCAAGCTATCTATCGGCGCGAAGAACGGATCGCCGCTTTCGAGATAGGCTTTGCCGGCGAGGCGGAAGCGGCGGGTTGCGTGATCTTCGAGGCTGTTGATCTTGGTCACTTAGCTCGGCTGTCCAAACGGTTCAAGAAACGCCTGTTCTATCAAAGATGAGCGCTTCTACTGCGAAGGATCGAAAGGATCCGGAGATATGGATCCGAGCAATAGCATCACGGCTGCGATGGAGCAAAAGCGATCTTTGACCTGCGCCGCGACATCGCCTTCATGAAGCGCCTTGAACGCCAATAAAATTTTATACTTCAAAGACTTAAATCAATTGGTCAATTCGAGTTACAAAACGTAACAAAGGGACGAACTCCTCTCCCAAGCGCGAGCCGCGCCGTTCCTGATGCAATGGCCTAAGCGGAAACATTGCGGATCGAATCAATTTCACCGTCGCATAATTTGCCTTTAGCGGCCGCCGCGCGCCGGCGCGCCTATCGGCGGAGCCGATTTTGATCTATGACTTGCAGCGTCCGGTGACCGATCGACAATCAAGGATTAAATCCATGGGCGACGTCGTTGTGCGCACTCCGATGCAATATCTGGACAAGGCTAATTCCGCTTTGCGCGATCTTGGGCTCCTGCCGGCCAAGGTGGAAGCCGCGCCGATCAATGCGCTTCTCGAACAGATTTCGGACCTCGAGCCGGAAAAGATCGCGGTGATCGCGAAGACGCTCGGCGAAGCCTCGGTCTTCAATGAAGTGGTGCGCGAGCAGACCGCCGCCATGTCAATCGGCCAGCGTTATCAGGACATCGCCAAAGCCTTCGATTCCATTCGCGATGACGCGAAAACGATGGTCGACCAACTCGATGACGGCAAAATTGATCTTTTTGAGCGCGTCAATAATGTATGGATGAAAGTCAGCCGCGGCGACATCGCGGTCCGGTTCGACAAGATCAAAGAGACTTATCTTGAAGTAACCGCCGCGACGAAAGACCAGATCCAGCGCGAGGCCCGTATTCTCGAAGCTTATCGCGACTATCGCGGGGCGCTGAAACAATCCGAGATACTGGCTCTCGAAGTCCAGGAAGCGGCCGAGGCCAAGCTGGATGCGGCGAAGGCCGCCCTCAAGGCCGCCTCGGACAAGGTCGCAAACTTCGCCGGAACCCAGGCGGCCGAACGCGCCGGCTTTGAACTCGCGCGCGACGAGCATCTGCGCCGCGTGCAAGACGAGGAAAAGCGCTATCAGATCGCCAAGGATCTCGCCGACAATCTAACCATCAGCTATAACACGTCGGAAGTCATCATGGCGCGCCTCATGCAGACGACCAACGCCAAGGAGCGGGTCTACGCGCAGTCCGTGAGCTTTTTCTCCACCAATGACAGCGTGCTGACGGCGCTGAAGGCCTCGTTCACCGGAGTCTTCGGGCTGCATGAATCGACCGCGACCCTCGAGGCGATGAAAGAGGGAGTCTCCAAATCGATCGAGATTCTCGCCGAGGTCGGCGGCAAGGCGCAGGAAGCGGCGGTCCGCGCCGGCTATGGCCCGACGATCAGGGCCGATGCAGTGAAGAAGCTGGTCGACAGCGTCGTCAGCTTCCAGGTGCGCTCGCTCGGCATCGTCGCTGAAATGCGCGAAATGGCGACGAAGAATTCCGCCGAGATCCGGGACGCGGTCGAGGCCGGCAACCGGCGCATCACCGCGCTGATCGCCGAAGGCAAGGCGCTTCCGATCGATGGCTGAGACTCTCGCTCCGGCGGCGGCCGGGGCCGCGCCAGGTCAGGCGGTCAAGCTCGACGACCTCATGCTCGCCATGGACGTCGTTGATACGCTACGCCACCAGGACGCCTTCGTCGCCCGCGAGCTCAATGAGGACGCGCGGGAGCAGGAATTAATTCTCCGCCTGCGCAAGATCTATCGCGAGCAGGGCATCGAAGTCTCCGATGCGACGATCGGGGAGGGCGTCAAGGCCCTCAAGGAAAGCCGCTTCGTCTATACGCCGCCAAAGCGCGGCACCGGTCTCGTTCTGGCGAGGCTATGGATCGCGCGCGGCCGGATCGGCGCCGCGCTCACCGCCATCGCAGGCGCGATCGGCGTGATTTGGGCGGCCTATTACTTCCTTGCCGAGCGCCCTGCCCGCATCGAGGCGGAACGCGCGCGGATCGAAATTTCGACGAGCCTGCCGAAAGCGTTGGATGAGGCTTATGGCGAGGTCATCAACGACGCGAAGACGCCGGCCGCGCGGCCAAGGGCCGATCGCCTGCTGGCGGACGGCCGCGAGGCGCTGGCGCGCCAGGACCGCGCCGGCGCCAAGGCCGCAATCAGCGGGCTGGGGCGGCTTTCGGCGGATCTGCGCCAAAACTATCAGCTGATGATCGTCTCGCGCCCCGGCGAGCCGAGCGGCGTCTTCCGCATTCCTGATCGCAACACGGGCGCGCGCAACTATTATCTCATCGTCGAGGCGATCGGCGCCGACGGCCGCCCGATGGCTCTGCCCATCACCAGCGAAGAGGATGGAAGCGCCAAGATGACGACCAAATGGGGCCTTCGGGTCGACCAGCAGGTCTATCAGTCGGTCGCCGCCGACAAAGCCGACGACGGCATCATCCAGAAGCGAAAGGTTGGCGAGAAACGGCGCGGGTTCCTCGACGTCGATTACGCAATCCCGACCTCCGGCGCCGCGATCAGCCAGTGGTGAGCCCATGATAAGCGGTCAGCAGGCGCTTTTCGAGATCGAGCAGACGACGGCCGCCATTCGCAGTCAGGAGAGCGACTGCGCGAACCAGCTTTTGGCGACCGATCAGGAGCTTGCGCGGCTGCGCGCGACGCGCGGCGAACTCCTGCGCAGGCTCGCCAGCGCGCGTCTCGACGCCATGCGCAGCGAACAGATCGCGGGCGAAATCGCCTCGGCAGAGCAGCGGGCGCTGCGCATGATCGCTGAAAGCCGGGCCACACTGGAAAGCCTGTCGGCACGGATCGGCGCCGCGCAAACGGCGCGCGCGGAGGCCGAGACCGAGCGCCGCGAAAAGGCCGGGGAGGTCGCGCGCATTCTCGGCCGCCTCGAGGAGCTGCAGGCGGGCGTCGAACCGAAGGTGCGCGGTTCGGCGGAATGGATCGCGCAAAAGGAGCGCGTCGATCGGGCCCAGCATGTTTTCGAGGCCTCGCACGCGAAGGCGACGCAGGCCGAAGCCGATCGCGCCGCGAAGGGCAAGCCCTATGAGGATGATCCGCTCTTCATGTATCTCTGGTCGCGCGGTTTCGGCGCGGCGCAGTACCGTTCCGGCTTCCTCGTCCGGTTCTTCGACGAAAAAGTCGCGCGCCTGATCGGCTTTCACGCCGCGCGGCCGAATTATGCGATGCTGAAGGAAATCCCCTTGCGCCTTCGCGCCCATGCGGAGCGCTGCCGCGCCGAGCTTGCCGCGGAAAGGCAAAAGCTCGGCGACATCGAAAAGGCGGGCCTCGAAGCGGCGGGCGCAGGCGCCTTCGAGGAGGAGCTGCGCGCCGCGCGAACGGCGCTCGCCGCGGCGGACGACCGGCTGAAGGCGGCTGACGCGGCGCTCCGAACGCTCGACGCCGAGCGTGATAAGGCGCTGAACGAAGAAGTCCAGGCCACGACGGCGCGGGCCGTCGACATCCTCTCGAACGCCGACAGCAATGAATCCATCCGCGAACTGTACCGCAAGGCGGCGATGACCCGCGCGATCGAGGATGATGTCGCCGTGCAGGACATCGAGGCGAACGACAGAAGCCTGGCCGCGAGTGAGCGCCAGCGCGCCGACCTCATCGGCAAAGCGCGGCAATTGGCGCAGCGCCGCTCGGACATCGAAGCCGAACGCGCGAAATTCTACCGGCGCGGCTACGACAATCCCATGGGCCAGTTCAATAATGAGAACGCCATAGCCGACGTGCTGGGCGCCATCCTCAAAGGAGTCGTGCAGGGCGCCGTCCTCGGAACGGTTCTGCAAGGCGGCTATAATGAGCGCCAGCGCCGCGCCGACAGCGGCTTTGGCGGCGACCGGGGGTTTAATTTTCCGGGCGCCGAAGGCGGTGGGTCTGGCGGCGGCTGGATCGGCGGCGGGGGCTCGGGCGGCGGCGACGGATTTAGGACCGGCGGGGGATTTTAGGCCTATTTCAGAGGAACGCACTTGACAGGTTGGCGGCTGGATTGAAGGCTCCCGGGTTGGAAGCCCGTACCTCCGCAGGCTATGTAGTTTGTTCGCGATATGGTTTAGTTCCTGAAATCGTCATTGCAGGATTCCTTTGTCGATACCGGATTTTCAAACATTAATGCTCCCTGTCCTCCGACTCGCCGCCGAGGGTGAGGTTCGAATCTCTGACGTAGTGGAAAGGCTAGCCGCGAAATTCCCCATGTCGGCAGAGGAACGTTCTCAACTTCTACCGTCGGGGCGGCAAACTACTTTTGCCAATCGCGTCAATTGGGCGAAGAGCTATCTCGGCAAGGCCGGGCTTGTCGAGTTAACGAAGCGGGCGCATTTCCGCATCACAAAGCAAGGTCGTGAGGTGTTGGCTGCCCCACCCGAACGCATCGATGTTAAGTACCTAAACCGCTTTCCTAGCTTTCAGAAATTCCGAGAAGTCAAGGACGAAGGCGATGATGCCGCCTCTTTGCCGACCGCCGGCATGGTGACGGCCCTTGCGCCCGATGAAATCATGCGAAATGCGCATCGTCAGCTGGAAATCGCTCTAGCCGACGACCTAATGCAGCGGATCCGATCTGGCACTCCTGCATTTTTTGAAAGCTTGGTCGTGCGCCTCTTGGTAGGCATGGGCTACGGCGGCTCGGTCACCGACGTCAGCAAGGCGTTGACAGGAGGCAGCGGCGACGGTGGCGTTGATGGCGTTATCGACCAAGACCACCTAGGCCTCGATCGCATCTACGTGCAGGCAAAACGCTATGCCGACGGAAATACGGTCGGCGCAAGCGCCATTCGCGATTTTTTCGGCAGCCTCAATCTCTTCAAAGCTACAAAGGGCGTGTTTGTAACTGCCTCGACGTTCACATCGCAAGCGCGTGAAACGGCCGGAAAATTAGGCACACGAATCGTACTCATCGACGGCGATCAGTTGACCCGGTTAATGATCCGCCACGGCGTCGGCTGCCGGATCGAGGAGACTCTAAACATCAAGAAAGTTGATGAAGAGTTCTTCGAGTAGGCCGCGATTTCTATGTCGTGCGGGCCTTACTGGTCAGATATAATTGTAGTTCGAGTTCGCTACTCCAGCACCATCAAAAGATCGCGGGCGTCGATCTGCTGGCCGGGGGCGACGAGGATTTCCGCGACCTTGCCGTCGCGCGGAGCGTGCAGCGATGTCTCCATCTTCATCGCTTCCAGCGTCGCGACGACATCACCGGCCTTGACCTGCTGACCCAGACGCACAGCGATGGTCGAGACGGCGCCAGGCATCGGCGCCGCCACATGCGAATCATTGCCGTCCTCGGCTTTGCGGCGGGCGATGGCGGTGACCGCGGCGGATCGGTTCTGCACCCGGATGATGCGCTGCTGACCATTGAGCTCGAAGAAGACCTTGACCTTGCCTTCCTCATCCGTCTCGCCGACCGTCACCAGAAGCAGCACGAGCGTCTTGCCCGGCTCGATCTCGATGGCGATCTCGTCATTTTGCTGCATGCCATAGAAGAACACCGGCGTCGGCAAGGCCGAGACCGGCCCGAAGCGGCGGATCGTGGCGCAGAATTCGCCAAACACCTTCGGATACATCAGATAGGAGGCGAGATCGTCGTCGCTCAGCTGGCGCCCGCACGCTTTCTCGGCATCGATGCGCGCGCCGCCGAAGTCGGTGGGCGCCAGCAAGGCGCCGGGGCGCCCGTCGATCGGCTTTTCGCCTTTCAGCGCTTTCGCCTGCAAGGCCGGCGGCCAACCGCCCGGCGGCTGGCCGAGATCGCCGGCCAGCATATCGACGACCGAGGTCGGAAACGCGATTTCGTGGCCAGGGTCGAGCACGTCCTGCGGCGTCAGATTCTGGCTGACCATCATCAGCGCCATGTCGCCGACGACTTTGGAGGACGGCGTCACCTTGACGATGTCGCCGAAGAGGTCATTGGCGTCGCGGTAGGCTTTCGCGACTTCGTGCCAGCGCGTCTCGAGTCCAAGACCCCTTGCCTGCTCGCGCAGATTGGTGAACTGGCCGCCCGGCATCTCGTGCAGATAAACCTCCGAGGTGCCGGCCTTGAGGTCGCTCTCGAAGGCGGCGTATTGCTGGCGCACCGCCTCCCAGTAGAAGCTCAGCTGGCGGATGGTTTCCGCGTCGAGTCCGGTGTCGCGCGGACTGTTGCGCAGCGCCGCCGCGATCGAGCCGAGGCAGGGCTGCGAGGTCATGCCGGACATGGAGTCGATCGCCGCGTCGACGGCGTCGACCCCCGCGTCGATGGCGGCGAGCACGGTCGCCGCCGAAATGCCGGAGGTGTCGTGCGTGTGCAGATGCAGCGGCAGGCCGACTTCTTCACGCAAGGTTCTGACGAGAACGCGCGCCGCCTCCGGCAGCAAAAGGCCCGCCATGTCCTTGATCGCGAGGATGTGGCAGCCCGCCCGCTCCAGCTCCTTGGCGACGCCGACGTAATAATTCAGCGAGAACTTGGCGCGGGCGGGATCGAGGATGTCGCCGGTGTAGCAGATCGCGCCTTCGGCCAGCTTGCCGGTCTCGCATACGGCGTCGATTGAGACGCGCATGTTCTCGACCCAGTTGAGGCAGTCGAAAATGCGAAACAGGTCGATGCCGCTGGCGGCGCGGCGCACGAAATATTTCACCACATTGTCGGGATAATTGGTGTAGCCGACGCCGTTCGCGCCGCGCAGCAGCATTTGCGTCAGCAGATTTGGCGCGCGTTCGCGCACCTGCGCCAGCCGCTCCCACGGGTCTTCGGAAAGGAACCGCATCGAGACGTCGAAGGTCGCGCCGCCCCAGCACTCCAGCGAAAGCAGCTGCGGCAGCCCCTTGGCGTAGGCCTCCGCGGCGGCGACGATGTCGCGCGTGCGCATGCGGGTCGCGATCAGCGATTGATGGGCGTCCCGCATGGTGGTGTCGGTGACGAGCACGCGCTGTTCATTGCGCATCCATTCGGCGAAGGCTTTGGCCCCAAGCGCATCGAACCGCTGCCGCGTTCCGGGCGGAACAGGCTTGTCCGGAAAATAAGGCGAGATCGGCGGGCGCGCCGTCGCGGGGGGCTTCGCCCGTCCGCGCGTTTCCGGATGGCCGTTGACCGTGACGTCGGCGATCCAGGTGAGCAGCTTGGTCGCGCGGTCCTTGCGTTTCTTGAAGTCGAACAGGGACGGCGTGTCGTCGATGAACCGCGTCGTATAGTCGTTCGATATGAAATGCGGGTCGTTGATGATGTTGTGCAGGAAGGCGAGATTGGTGGCGACGCCGCGAATGCGATATTCAAGCAGCGCGCGATCCATCCGGCGGATCACCTCTTCCGGCGTCGGCGCCCATGCGGTCACCTTCTCCAGCAGGGGATCGTAGAAGCGCGTGACGATGGCGCCCGAATAGGCGGTGCCGCCGTCGACGCGAATGCCAAAGCCCATGGCGCCGCGATAGGCGGTGATGCGGCCGTAATCCGGAATGAAGTTGTTTTCCGGATTTTCCGTCGTGATCCGGCATTGCAGCGCGTGACCGGAGAGACGAATGTCTTTTTGCTCGGGGATTCCGGTTTCGTCGAGCCGCCCGATGTGCTTGCCTTCGGCAATTTTAATCTGGGCTTTGACGATGTCGAGGCCGGTCACGACCTCCGTCACCGTATGCTCGACCTGGATGCGCGGATTGACTTCGATGAAGTAGAATTTGTTGGTGTCTGCGTCGAGCAGAAACTCGACGGTGCCGGCGCCGACATAATTCGTCGCGCGTCCGATTTTCAGCGCCGCCTCGCACAGTTCAAGACGCGTCAACTCGTCGAGATAGGGAGCGGGAGCGCGTTCGACAACCTTCTGATGGCGCCGCTGTATGGAACAGTCACGCTCGAAGAGATGCACCAGATTGCCATGCGTATCGCCGAGAATCTGAACCTCGACGTGGCGAGCCCGGCGCACCAGCTTTTCGAGATAAACCTCGTCCTTGCCGAAAGCGTTTTTGGCTTCGCGCTTGGCGCTGACCACCGCGTCGGCGAGCTTGTCCTCGCTCTCGATCGGGCGCATACCGCGCCCGCCGCCGCCCCAGGAGGCTTTCAGCATGACCGGATAGCCGATCTCGCGGGCGAGGCGCTTGATCTCGTCCGGATCATCGGGGAGCGGCGCCGTCGCCGGCATCACCGGCGCGCCGGAACTGACCGCGATGTTGCGGGCCGCCACCTTGTTGCCGAGGTCGCGCATCGTCTGCGGCGAGGGACCGATGAAGATGATTCCGGCCTTCGCGCAGGCTTCCGCGAATTCGGGACTTTCCGAGAGGAAGCCATAGCCGGGATGGATGGCGTCGACTTTGGCTTCAATCGCGACCCGGATGACGTCTTCGATCGAAAGATAGGCCTCGAGCGGGCCTTTGCCGACGCCGATCTGATAGGCTTCGTCGGCTTTGAATCGATGCAGCGAAAGCTTGTCTTCCTCAGCATAAATCGCAACCGTGCGGATGCCGAGCTCCGTCGCCGCGCGGAATACGCGGATCGTGATTTCGGATCGGTTGGCGACCAATAGACGACGAATTCGGGCCATAGTCTCTCACTGCCGTTCAAGATGGTGCGGTCTCGCCGCCCCCGGAGAAGTCACGGTCAAGACCGCGCCCATTTAGCCGCAACGAAACACAAATGTCATCGCTGTTTGAGTGAAAGCCTAGTTTAATGGCGCCCGACCGCCTTATGACCGGGAAATGACCGCAGATGATGTTTCGCCGCGCCGCGCGCAAGATGCGCCGCGTCCCGCCTCTGGGCCGGGACGGGGCGGCCGCGTGAGGCCGCGCCGCGCTAAAACTCGGGAAAAGCGTAGGAAAAGCGCGATGCTGCGAGCCGGTTTCGCCGGTCTGGCGCTGGCCTTCGTCGCCACGGCGCGCGCCGAAGATGCTTGCGCGCGACCGCCCGCCCTCGACCCCGCGGGCCGCGAGGGCGCCGCGCAAGGACGCGTCCAAGCCGTCAATGAAAGGCTCGAACTGACGCTCGATGATGGCAGGCGGCTGAAGATCGCGGGCCTCGATCCGCCACGGCCGACGCCGGACAATCCCGACCTCGACGTCAGGTCGGGAGAAAGGCTCGCGGCCTGGCTTGCCGGCAAGGATATTGTCTTTCGCCTGACCGCACCACGCCCGGACCGCTGGGGCCGCTACAGCGTTGAGGCCTTCGCGCCCGCACAGGCGGCGGCGCCCTCAGCCGTGCCCGTCGCGCAGGCCGCGCTCGACGCCGGCCTCGCGCGCTTTGAACCCGGCGCCGCGGCGCGGCCGTGCCGCACTTTTCTGCTCGCCGCCGAAACCGCCGCCCGCGCGGGCGCGCTTGGACTTTGGGCCGATCCGTATTATGCGATTATCGCGGCCGGCGATCACGAGTCCTTCGCCGAGAAGGCCGCAACCTCCGTCATTGTCGAAGGCCGCGTCACCGGCGTCGCCAAGGATGGGTTTCGTACGACCCTTTTATTCGGGGATCGCCGCGGTTTCGATTTTTCGGTCACGATATTGCAACGCAACGTCAAGATATTCACCGCCGCCGGGGTCGACGTCGAAAAGTTTCAGGGCCAGACGATTCGCGTGCGCGGCCTCCTTGACATGCGTTTCGGACCGCAGATCGAAGTCTCAAACCCGGATGAGATTGAAATGCTACCGCAAGGACAGGACGCAGCCGCGCCGAAGACGGCCCCGCAGCGTTGAGACAGGTCTTCGTCACGCTATGAAGCTTTTCGCGGATATGGCCGGCATGCTGCGGTCGATGGCCCTCAGCGGCCGAGACCTCGCCGGGTCATTATCGCGCGTGACGGAGCCTCTTGCGGTCAAGGATGGCGCCGCATTTCGTCAGGGGTGGGCGAAGCTCCGGTCGGACGAAATCGCGCGACGCTTCGGCGTTTTCTGCGTTCTCGCGGCCGCCCTCGCGCTTGCGGCCTGCGCCTCGATAGAGCCGCAGGGCGACCAATCGTTCAAGATGGAGGCGCCGCCGTTGCCGCCTCATCCGCCAGCGCCCGAAAACAAGGCGCTGGCGGAGCATAACCGCATGGTCGCGCTGTTCGACGGCGAATATAAAGACCCCGCCGCCGAGCGCTATCTCAACGAGATCCTGGCAAAGCTCGCCAAGGCCGACGACAAGCCGAGCGAGCCTTACAAGGTCACGATCCTCAATTCGCCCATCGTCAACGCCTTCGCTTTGCCTCCGCGCGACCTGTTCATCACAAGAGGCCTGCTGGCGCTCGCCAATGACGCCTCCGAGGTCGCGGCGGTGATGGCGCATGAGATCGCCCATCTCACCGCCAGGCACGCCGTGCAGCGCGAGGAAGAAGAAAAGCGCGCCGCCGTGATCAGTCAGGCCGCGACCGTCATTCAGAACAAGCAGAAAGGCGCGGAGATTGAGGCCACGGCGCGGCGCACCATCGCGACCTTCTCGCGCCAGCAGGAGCTCGACGCCGACCAGATCGGCATCAAGGCGATCGCAAGGGCGGGCTTTGATCCTTACGGCGCATCGCGTTTCCTCAGCGCGCTCGGACGCTCCGCCGCCATGCGCACCTCGCTGATCGGCCAGAACGCCAGCGCCGACAAGCCAGATATTCTTGCGACGCATCCCTCGACGCCGGAGCGGGTGACGCAAGCGATCGCCGCCGCCCGTCAGATCGGCGCGCCCGGCATCGGGGTGACCGATCGCGATTCCTATCTCGCGGCGATCGACGGCATGATTTTCGGCGACAGCCCCTCCGAAGGCGTCGTGCGCGGCCGCTCGTTCCTGCAGGCGCGGCTCGGCTTTGCCTTCGTCGCCCCGGAAGGATTTGCTCTCGAGAACGCCTCGAAAGCCCTGCTCGGAGTTTCCGGCGACGGAAACGAGGCGCTCCGGCTCGACAGCGTCAAGGCGCCGCCCGGCATGTCGCTTGAGGCCTATATGGCGTCCGACTGGATCGACGGCCTGATGCAAAGCTCGATCGAATCGGTCGACCTCAACGGCATGCCGGCCGTGATCGCCAGCGCCAGGGCGGGCGACTGGAACTTCCGCCTCGCCGTGATTCGTTTCGACCCGACGCAGATCTATCGTCTGATTTTCGCCATGCGGGCGCAGACCGACGCGAACGAAAAGCGCTTTCGCGGCGCGCTCAATTCGTTTCACCGCGCCTCTCCCGAAGAGATCCGGGAGGTGCGCCCGATGCGAATCAGCATCGTGACGGCGACGCCGGGCCAGACGCCAGGCGATCTGGCGGACAAGATGGCGACGCCTGATCGTAAGCTCGAATTTTTCCTGCTGATCAATGGGCTCGAGGCCGACGCGACAGTCGCGCCGGGCGAACGCTACAAGATTGTCATTGAACAGGAATAGACGCTCTCGCAACGGCCCCGGCGGCGCGGCGCCCGCCGTTCGCATGCTGAGAGTTCCGGATTTTATTGTCGTTTTCCGCCGCGCAATCCCGCCTTGCCGATTGATTTCGGCCGCCGCTGGGGTAGCATGACGAAACCTTAAATTAAGAAGAATAAATTGGAGGAGACCACCTTGCGCCCATTATGGCTCCTTCTCCTCATCCCCTACATCGGCCTTCTCTGGGTTCCGTTCTACAACCGGATGACGCCTGAGCTGTTCGGCTTCCCCTTTTTCTATTGGTACCAGCTGCTGTTTGTGCCGATCACGTCGTTTCTGATCTATCTCGTTTATCGGCGAGTGCGCGATGAACCCTGAGCTCGATTACCCGGCTCTCATCGTCTTTCTGGTCATGTTTACGCTCGTGACCGTCATGGGCTTCGTGGCGGCGCGCTGGCGGCGGCCCAAAACGCTCGCCCACCTCGACGAGTGGGGCCTCGGCGGGCGCCAGTTCGGCACCTGGATCACCTGGTTCCTCGTCGGCGGCGATTTCTACACCGCCTATACGATCATCGCGGTGCCGGCGCTGGTCTATGCCGTCGGCGCCTATGGCTTCTTCGCCCTGCCCTACACGATCATCGTTTTTCCCTTTGTCTTCGCGGTCATGCCGCTGCTTTGGAAGGTCGCGAAGCGCCACAATTACGTCACCGCCGCCGATGTTGTGCACGGCCGCTATAAATCCCGCGCGCTTGAACTCGCCGTCGCGGCGACAGGCGTCGTCGCGACCATGCCTTATATCGCGCTACAGCTGATCGGCATGGCGGCGGCGATCCACGCGCTCGGCATTCCCGGCGAAATTCCGCTCATCGCGGCCTTTCTGGTACTCGCCGTCTACACCTATTCGTCGGGCCTTCGCGCGCCCGCCCTCATCGCTTTCGTCAAGGATGCGATGATCTATATCGTCGTGTTCGTGGCGATCGCCTTCATCCCGCTGAAACTCGGCGGCTATCGCGCCGTATTCGAATCAGCCGAGGCAGCTTTCAAAGCGAAGGGATCTGGCGGCATTTTGTTGGCGCCGAGCCAGTATATCGCCTATGCGAGCCTTGCCTTCGGCTCCGCGATGGCCGCCTTCATGTATCCGCATACGCTGACTGCGATCTTTGCGAGTTCCGGCGCGAACACGATTCGCAAAAACGCCATGCTGCTGCCGGCCTACACCCTGCTCCTCGGCCTGCTCGCGCTGCTGGGCTACATGGGCCATGCGGCGGGCCTCAAGCTCACCAACAACAATGACGTCGTTCCAGTGTTGTTCAAGACGCTGTTTCCCGGCTGGTTCGCCGGCTTCGCCTTCGCCGCCATCGTCATCGGCGCGCTGGTTCCAGCCGCGGTCATGAGCATTGGCGCGGCCAATCTCTTCACGCGCAATTTCTGGAAAGCCTACGTTGATCCCGAAATCAGCCCCGCGGGCGAAGCAAAGGTCGCGAAGATCACCTCCATGCTCGTCAAGGTCGGCGCGCTGATGGTGATCTTGTTCCTGCCGACGCAATTCGCCCTCGATCTGCAACTGCTCGGCGGCTTGTGGATCCTGCAGACCTTTCCCGCGCTGATTTTCGGCCTTTTCACCAACTGGTTCCGGGCGCCAGGCCTTCTTGCCGGCTGGGCGATAGGATTTGTCGGCGGCACATGGCTCGCCTGGACGGATGATTTCAAGCCGCTGCATGGTTTCGTTTACGACGGCTCGAAGTTCTCCGTCTATTCGGGACTGCTTGCTCTCGCGGCCAATATACTGGTCGCTGTCGTGGTCTCGGCTTTCACGCGCGGACGCGGCGTGGGCGGGAGGCTGACGCCCTCTGCGGAGCGCGGTCTGACGCGAAGCTGACGAGCGACGGAAAAACGCAGAATCCGACGTTGACTTCGCGGCGCCGGCACGGATGATGCAGGCCCCTTCAGCGCCGCCGCTCAGCTTCAGTCCCGCAAAATCAAACAGTCCGAGCCCCCGCCTGATCGGCATTCACCTCGACGCCAGTTCCTGTATACTGATCTGATTAAAAGGAGCGCCAGAAATGGACAAATTCGATCGACCGCGCGAAATCATAGAATTCTGCCTGAAGCCTTTGAACCTTCCGACTTCGTCGGGAGAATATAAGGAAGTCTATCGCCGGCTCGAACATGTGATCAAAACCTATCAATTGATGATCATTAAGGAGAAAATGCCGGTCGCGGTCGACTTCTCGAAGATGAAAACGATAACCATCAACGAAGCCGCTCACGGCGACGACAGCTGAGCGCTGCGGCGTTTATTTCGGCGCCAGAAAATCGACGCCTGCGCAAAGCCTCGAGGCCGGGGTCTTGGCGCCAAAGAGCGGCGGCCTACGGGCGTCACTGACGCCAGCGGCGGTTTCGCGCCACCCGGCCTCGCGGCCGCTCGATCTCGAAGCGCCCTGAGGTTGAGCCGTGCTGGCGAGACGGCCGCGCGGTTTTGCGTCCGGGACTGCTGATCTTCGGCTGAGACAACGATCGGACGCAGAAGATGGACGACGCCACGCAGACCCCGACGCCGCAACGCCCTCCACCCCCGCAAGATCTGACGTGCCGGTGCTGCATCGTCGGCGGCGGCCCGGCGGGCATGATGCTCGGCCTTCTCTTTGCCCGCGCGGGGGTCGATGTTGTCGTCATCGAAAAGCACGCTGATTTTCTGCGCGATTTTCGCGGCGACACCATCCATCCTTCAACGCTCGAGGCCCTGAACGATCTCGGCCTCCTCGACGAGTTCCTCACCCTGCCGCATCAGGAAGCGCGCCGCCTCGAAGGCCGCGTCGGCGACGTCACAATCCCCATCGCCGATTTTTCGCATCTGCCGACGCGTGCGAAATTCATCGCCTTTATGCCGCAATGGGATTTTCTCGATTTTCTCGCCAAAAAAGCGTCGCTCTACCCGCATTTTAGGCTCCTCATGTCGACGGAAGCGGTGGGCCTCCTCAAGGATGGTTCAAGGATCGCGGGCGTCGCCGCCAAGAACCAAACCGGCGCGCTGACGATCCGCGCGGATCTCACGATCGGCGCGGATGGGCGCCATTCGCGCATTCGGGACGCGGCCGGTTTCGTCCCGCTGAACATCGGAGCGCCGATGGACGTGCTGTGGTTCAGGCTTTCGCGCCGCGCCGACGACGAGAGCGAGGCGTTCGGCCGGATGGACGCCGGACAAATTCTCGTCCTGATCAATCGCGGCGCCCATTGGCAATGCGGCTATGTCATTCCCAAAGGCACAGCTGACGCTCTCAAGGCCGCCGGCATCGACAATCTGCGCAAAAGAATCGCAGCGCTTGCGCCTTTCCTCGGCGACCGGGTCGCGGAGCTCGCAAGCTTCGATGACGTCAAGCTTTTGAGCGTCGCGGTCGATCGCCTGCCGCTCTGGCACAGGTCGGGGCTTTTGTGCATCGGCGACGCCGCTCACGCCATGTCTCCGGTCGGCGGCGTCGGCGTCAATCTGGCGATCCAGGACGCCATCGCAACGGCCAATCTCCTTTCGGTTCCTTTGCTCGACCAGCCTCGTCCGCCGGATGAATGTCTCGCCAAGGTTCAGGCAAGGCGCGAATTTCCGACCAAAGCGACGCAGGCGCTGCAAGTCTTCATCCAAAGCAAGGTGATTTCGCGCGTTCTGGCGGGAAGCGGCAAGATGCGGCCTGCCTGGTTCCTGCGCCTCTTCATTATCGCGCCGCTGCTGCGGCGCCTGCCGGCGCATGTCATCGGCCTCGGCGTCAGGCCGGAGCGCGTCGCCTCGCCGGCAGCCTCGCAAGAACGGCGCTCAGCTTGATGGTTTCCTTTGGAGGAGGGTCGATCGGCCAGGCTTGCGCCATAATCTCGCTGCATCGTCGCGCAACATTGGGCGCTTGAGCATGGCCCTTCCCAATTGCGCCCGCGCGGGATAGGAAAAGAGAGGCCCTGATAGCGTCGGCGGCCGGGGACGAAAAGCCTGGCCTTGGCTGTTTGGCGCTGTCACGTTGAAGCGAATGTCGAAACCGATGGACCTCAAGATCCAAGGCCTCGCGCAATCGGCTGGCGGGCGCGTGCGCAGGGAAAAGAGCGGATTGCGCCATTCGGCCGCCGCCCTGATCCTCGCCGCATTGGCGTGCCTCGCGGCCCTTCGCGCTGTCGCCGCGCCCTCCTTGCTGATCGAATTGAACTCCGGCGACGTGCTCTACCAGGATCACGCGACGCAGCCCTGGTTTCCAGCCTCGCTGACAAAGCTGATGACAGTCTATGTCGCGCTGAAAGCCGTGCAGGACCATCGCATCTCGCTTGATACGCCGCTGACCGTTTCCGCGCGGGCGAGCGCGATGCCGCCGTCCAAGATGGCGTTCCGGCCCGGCACGCTTGTTACGCTCGATACAGCCTTGAAGATATTGATGGTGAAGTCGGCCAATGACGTCGCGGTCACGGTCGCCGAAGGCGTTTCGGGCTCCGTCGAGGCCTTCGCCGGCGAGATGAACGCCGCCGCTTCTTCGCTCGGCCTGCAGCAATCCCATTTCGTCAATCCAAACGGCCTGCCGGATCCCAACCATTATTCCTCGGCGCGCGACCTCGCGGTGCTGGCGCGGGCGCTCTATCTGTCCTTCCCGGAACATGCCGATCTCTTCGACATCGGCGCCCTGGAGATGGACGGGAGAGTCATCACCAATCACAACAATCTGCTGGGGCGCTATCCCGGCGTTGACGGCATGAAGACCGGCTTTACCTGCGCCGCCGGCTTCAACGTCGTCGCCAGCGCGACCCAGGGCGGCAAAAAGCTGATCGCCGTCGTTCTCGGAGCGCCGAACGTCGCCTTGCGCACCATCAAGGCGGCGGCCCTGTTCGATCGCGGCTTTGCCGGGATCGATCGGCCCTCGGGAACGCTCGCAGGGCTTTCCCTGCAGGGTGGCGCGCCGCCGGACATGGGCAACGCGGTGTGCCGCAATCGCGGCCGGGCGATTGCCGAGTTCAGCGCCGAAAATGAGCAACTGATCGCGCCGCTTGAGGCCGCCAACAGCCAGGCTTTCGCCTCCACCCAAGGAAGCGCCTTTTACAGTTCAAGCGCGCTTTCGAGGATGTCGCCGATGGCGACCCGCATCACTCTCGTGCCAGCGCCAACGTTCGAGCCCGTGCCGATCGCGATCGCTGGCTATGCCGCGCCAGCGTCGGTCGCGCGCGGCGCCCCCGCCAACATGCAGACCCCGCCGGCGGTCAGCGCCTACGCGCCGGCCGTCAGCCCCGCGCTGGCGGCGACCAGCGCACAGTTGAAGCCGGACGACCAGGCTCTGCCCATGAAGGGAGGCGCGAAGCCTTCTCGCCATGCCAGAGCCCTGGCGGCGCGCCATCTGGCTGCGGCGCACGCGGCGCGAAAGGAAACGCACGGCAAAATCGCCGAGGCGTCCTCCAAAAAGACAAAAATAGCGCATCACGGCCACGCAGGCGCGGCGCAGACGGCTGATGCGGTTGGCGACGCCGACGCGGCGAGCGCGGTCAAGCCGGGCCGGGCCGCAAAGGGCAAACACGGCAGGGACAAAGCGGCTCACATAAAGAGCGCCGAAGCGCCGGCGCCGTCTGGTAAAGCGAAGGCGCAGGGCCATCTCAAGCAACAGCCGGCGAAAACATCTTCGGCGAAAGCGAACAGCGCCGAAGCCGCGCCAAAAGCAGGCCAGGCCGGCGGCAAAAAGGCTGAAACCTCCGAATGAACGAACCATCCGTCATGACGTCGGGAGCGCCGGGGTCGAGCGCCGGTCAGGACGTCGCTCAGCGAAGCGCGAATCACGCCGGTCCCGAGGCGCGCCGACCGCCGGCGCCATTTCCGCTGACCGTCATCACCGGGTTTCTCGGCGCCGGCAAAACCACATTGTTAAATCGTCTGCTGCGGGATCCTGCCCTTTCGGACACGCTGGTCATCATCAATGAATTTGGTGAAATCGGCCTCGATCACCTCCTGGTCGAACAGGCCGGCGACGACATGCTCGTCATGACATCGGGCTGTGTTTGCTGCTCCATTCGCGGCGACCTCATAACGACGCTCGAAGACGTCTTGCGCCGGCGCGACAATGGGCGCATCACCCCGTTCAAACGCGTCATCATCGAGACGACGGGGCTAGCCGATCCGGCGCCGGTCCTCCATACCATCATGTATCATCCCTATCTCATGCTGCGGTTCCGGCTCGACGGCGTCGTAACCCTGATCGACGCGGTGAACGGAGCCGCGACGCTCGACGCGCATGAAGAAGCGGTCAAGCAGGCCGCCATGGCCGACCGGCTGGTTATCGCCAAGACCGACCTCCTTGAGGGCGAGACCGGCGCCCGCGCCTCCGCCGACCTTCGCGCGCGCCTGTCACGGCTCAATCCCGGCGCCCGCGTCATCGACGCGGCGAAGGGCGAGGCGACCGCCGCGGCGCTCCTCGACGCGGGACTCTATGATCCGGAGCGCAAGACGCTCGAGGTTCGGCGATGGCTGAACGCCGAGGCGTTTTCCCCGCGGTCCGAAGGCGCGGCCGCGCATCATCACGATGATGATGGGGAACACCATCATCACGATCATGGCGGTCACGAGCCGCGCGACGTCAACCGTCACGACGCCCGCATCCGCGCCTTCTGCATGCGTTCCGACGCGCCGATCGCGCCCGCCGCCTTCGATCTCTTTCTCGAGCTCCTGCGCAATGCGCATGGGCCGAGTCTGCTGCGCGTCAAGGGAATCGTCGCCCTTGACGATGATTTGTCGCGGCCGGTCGTCATTCATGGCGTGCAGCACGTGTTTCATCCGCCCGCGCGGCTGCCGGCGTGGCCGGATGACGACCACACAACGCGCATCGTCTTCATCCTGCGGGACATGGATCCGGCGTTCGTCGAGGGGATGTGGAAGGCCTTTGCCGGCGTCCCCGATCTTGACCGCGCCGACGCTGCGGCGCTGGAAAATAATCCTCTCGCGCCGACAAAGATCGGGCTCCTAGCATAAATCGCCGCTTGAAACCCGGCGCGCAATGACTAAGTGAGGTGATTGGCGGCTTATCCGGGAAAGGCATGGCCGGGACGCAGCGAGTCGATAAATGGCTGTGGTTCGCCCGAGTGGTGAAGACTCGGACGCTTGCGGCTCGCCTCATCTCGTCCGGGCATGTTCGCATCAATGCGCAGCGTATTGATGCGCCAGCCAAGCCAGTCGCTCCCGGAGACGTTCTGACCATCGCGCTGGAACAGCAGGTTCGTGTGCTGAAGGTGCTGCATCCGGGAACCCGGCGCGGCGGATATCCTGAAGCGCGCCTTCTATTTGAGGATTTGACCGGCGGAATCGCCGCGCAAGACTGATCTATGGGGCTGCAGGGCGGCGTCGCGACGAACGCCTCGGTACGCTGCGGCGATTGGCCTGCAACCATGCCTTGATTATCTGGCGCAAAAACGCTAGTGGGTCCATCCCGCCCGCGTGGCGAGTTAATCGATCTTTCAATCAGTCATTGTGGTGATTTTGCCGGAATCAAAGGTTCGCGCCAAGCTCGACGGCGCCGTGATTTGGCGTTGAGCGAATCCTGGTTGCATCGCCGTAGGTTCGCTGGCTTTGGCCGCGAAGGAGCATGATGATGGCCTATGTCGTCCTGGAGAATTGCATCAAGTGCAAATACATGGATTGCGTGGAGGTGTGTCCGGTAGACTGCTTCTATGAAGGCGAAAACATGCTCGTTATCCATCCGGACGAATGCATTGACTGCGGCGTCTGCGAACCCGAATGCCCCGCCGAAGCGATCAAGCCGGATACCGAGCAAGGGATCGAACAGTGGATTCAGCTGAACGCAGAAATGGCGCAATCCTGGCCGAACATCACAGTGAAGCGCGAGGAGGCTCCTGACGCCAAGGCGTTCGACGGAAGACCTGGCAAATTCAAAGAGTTTTTCTCCGCCGATCCCGGCAAGGGCGATTAGGGGAAGGTCGAGCGCCGCCCAGCGACGCATTAGCACGGTCCGAATTCTCTGATTGACTGACAGATGGCGCGTGGCGCCCCAGCTGGAGGAGAAGCCGGACACGGATCGAATCTTTTGATTCTTGTCACTTTCCGTGTTATACTCAAAAAATCAATCGGAACTATGGGATTTTACGATTTTCGCCGTCATCCGTCGTCCTGACGAGGCCATTGTGCGTCAGGACGTCAATTTATGATGCTGCTCAATGTGTAAGTCTCGCCTCTTGAAGTTCGCCAGCTCATAATTGGATGATCCTCGATCACAATTCGCCCTATAGGGGCATTCACGATTTATCGTGAAGTCATTCGTCGGCGGATTCCCGGTCCGCCGATGATCAAATTGCTCCGTCTCCAAAGCGGGGCCTGAAAGGGACGCCGATGAGGTCCGCCAAGAAGACCGGAAAGCCGTTCGAGACAGAAGCAGCAGATATCGCCCGCGACTCAGCGAGGCAATCGGAAAATCGAAAGACTGGGACGAAAAAACCAAAATGCGGCGGCGAAACGAAGTCAGTCGCCGAGCCATTCGCCGCGCAGTCGAAAGACCCGCTGCAGGCCGGAGATGCGCAAGCGGCGGGAAACGCAAAAGGAATTCGCCAGCCAAAGCGTCCGAATGTCGCTCAGGCTTCCGACGCGGCGTTCAAGCCTTTGGACCGCAAGGCGTCCGCGCTGAAGGCTCGGCTTAGGTTGGAGATCGAAACGGATGGCGAGGAGACGTCGGTCGAGATTTTCGCCGCCAGCCCTGCCGCTGCGATGGAGAAATTGACGGATTCGCCGAAAGCGAAAGATTCATCGAAAGGGAGACGATCTGCCGTTTCGGTTGAGCCGCTACCCGAAGCATTCCTGGCGACCGGCGCTCAGCGCCAGGTCATCGTCGAATCTTCGTCCGCTCGACTGGACGTGGCCATCGTTTCGGAGGGCGGCGATCCTATCGAGGCGGAAAATCCGCCGAAAATTGGCCGAGCAGTGACCCCGGGACGGGCTGCGGCATTCCTGAATTCGATCCCGGGCGCAGACGAGCAAAAGATAGTGACCAAGAAAATCGAAAAGAGAGCACCTGTGGATTTTACAGCAGATATCGAGACGACGGCCGCGACATCGGCCCTTAGCGCAGGACAAAAGCAGAGCGAGCCGAAGCCGGCCGAAAAAGCGGCGGCGACGATCAGCAAGGCGGCCAAGGCCCCCAGCGCTGGGCGGCAGGGATTCAAGCCGAATGAGTTCATCGTCTACCCCGCGCACGGGGTCGGTCAGATCGTCGCCATCGAGGATCAGGAAGTCGCCGGCTTCAAACTCGAATTATACGTGATCAGCTTCGTTAAGGACAAGATGATCCTGAAGGTGCCGGTTCCGAAAGTGGCGAGCGTTGGAATGCGCAAGCTGGCTGAGGCCGATGTGGTCAAGAAGGCTCTCGACACCCTGGCCGGCCGGGCGCGCATCAAGCGGACCATGTGGTCGCGCCGCGCGCAGGAGTATGAAGCCAAGATCAACTCGGGCGATCTGATCGCGATCGCCGAGGTTGTTCGCGACCTTTATCGCTCGGATGCGCAGCCGGAGCAGTCTTATTCCGAGCGCCAGCTCTATGAAGCCGCCCTCGATCGCATGGCGCGCGAAGTCGTCATCGTGCAGAAGCTGACGGAAACGGAATCGCTCAAGACCATTGAAGCGCAGCTTCAAAAAGGCCCCCGCCGCGGCAAAGCTGAAGAGATCGACGTCGAAGACGTCGATGCGGATATCGAAGAGGCCGCCTGAGCCGTCGCGCCAGCCGCCCGGCCGTTTCTTTCTACCCTGCGATACGCCCGCCTTGCGCGGGACCTGACGAAAAGCCCGGCAAAGCGTCGGGCTTTTTTTTTGCGCTGGCGTCAACTCTCCCTCGGACGCTCGCCCATTTAGACCGAGACCCGAACGCGGATTTCAGCGTTGTTTCCGGTTGGCGGCCTGTCGCAGCCGCGCTTGTCGCCCTCTTGAATCGGCGCCGCCGCTCGCCATATCGAAGGAACGGCGATGGCCGCGGGACGCCTTTTGAAGGGTCCCTTGTCGAAGGCTTTTGAAAGCTTCGCTGATGGCGCGCGGATCGAATTCACATATCCCTTTCGTTCTTGCTTTCAGCGAGATCGAGCGGGGCTTTTCCAGAGCCGCCAACGCTCCCTTCGATGGCTACCCACCCTTTAACGTTGAAAGATTTTCGGGAGACGGGCCGGGAACCGCGCGGCTGCGCATTACACTGGCCGTCGCAGGCTTCTCCGTCGACCAGATTGAGATCGTCCATGGGCGCGAGCAACTCGTCATTCGCGGGCGTCAGCAAGATGAGCGAGAGCGATTCCATCTTCATCGGGGCATCGCGACGAGGCAGTTCCAGCGCGTCTTCATTCTAGCCGAGGCGATGCAGGTGGCGCTCGCGACATTGGATCGCGGCCTCCTCTCTGTCGAACTGGCGCCGCGCGAGGCGGAATAGCGATCGAGGGCGGACAGGGGCGAGAACCCCGATGATCGCTCAGGGCAGACAATGCGTAGCAGCGAAGGAGAATTCTGATGTTCAATGATGGCGACAATGAAGTTTTGGCGCCGCTGACCAATGATCAGCTGGCAAGCCTTGGCGGCGGCCGCGTCGCTTACCTGAAGGCGATGCGGTCCGAAGAGGTGAACCGCTTGTTTCCCCAGGCACCTGCGATGCAGCCGGGCCTCAAGCTTTTTGCGCTTCTTGCCGCGGATGGATCGCCGATCGCCGTCACCCAGTCGCGCGACGCGGCGGTGGCCAATGCGATGGAGCAGGAACTTGAAATGGTGAGCGTCCATTGAGTTTTCATGGAGGAGCGAAAGGCCGCGTCGCCGCCAAGCAAGCACAGTCTGGAACTTTTTCCAACGCCGTTACGTTAGCCCGCAAAACCTGATACTTTTGCGGAGGAAGTGAAATGGCACGCAGCGCTTTACTTTGGCTTGTCGGGGTCCCGATTCCGATTATTATTCTTCTATACTTCTTATGGCATTAGAAGCGCCTTTTCGAAGTTCCGTTACTGATGACTGCGCCTCCGCACGACTTGGAGGCGCAGTTTTTTGTGTTGATTTCGCGCCTGGCGCGCCCGCGTCAGATTTGGCATGCGTCGACCATCCGCGCGGCGCCGGTTCAAAGAGCCATGGAAAGCCGTTCTGAATTCGACCATATAGTCGATTGAAAGCCGCGTGGTTGCCAAAGGCGGCGCCGCGGAATGGCCGCAACAGCCAAAGGGGATCTCGGTGAGCGATCAATGGGAGTATCAGATTCGTGTCAATCTCGCCGGTGAATTCGCGGAAGTGGCGAGAAGCGATCCCGGCAATGCGGCGATCAAGCCGCTGACAGACATTCTCACGAGGCATCACGCGAAGTTGAAAAGTCAGTTCGACGCCTTCGCCGACTATGTCGCCGAAGCTGAAAAGCATGGCGTCGAGCATTTTCCGCTTTACAAATGGACCAAGGTCACGATCGAGGATCCCGCAAAGAAGGAAAAGCACATCAAATCCTTCACGCTCTATGTCGACGGCAAGGAAGTCTACGCGAAAGAGATTGCGGATGCGCTGGAGACGGACCTCCAGCCCCTGGTCGGCGGCGCGCTTGTCACGCGATTGTCCAAGCACGACACGAACCCAGCGAACAACCCTCAGGCGCCGGCGCATCTTCGCTCATAGATTGCGCGCGCGGCGGCCGCCTTCGGCGGTTCGCGATCACCGCCTCTCTTGAAAAAACCGCCGCAGCAGCTCCGCGGCTTCGCTTTCGCGAATGCCGCCATAAAACTCGGGGGCATGATGGCAGGTCGCCTGCGCGAAGAAACGCGGACCATGCTCGACCGCCCCGCCTTTCGGATCAGGGGCCGCGAAATAGAGCCGCCGCACGCGGGCGAAGGAGATCGCCGCGGCGCACATGGCGCAAGGCTCGAGCGTCACGTAAAGGTCGCAGTCTGTCAGTCTTTGCGAGCCGAGCCTGCGGCAGGCTTCGCGGATCACGAGAGTTTCCGCATGGGCGGTCGGATCATGGGCCTCCAAAGTCCGGTTGCCGGCGCGCGCGATCACCTCCCCATGCCGCGCAATCGCCGCCCCGACCGGAACTTCTCCGCGCGCGAAGGCCGCTTCCGCCTCCAGGAACGCGCAGGACATCGGATCGGCCAGGGATTTGGAATCAGTCTCGCCTCGCCGCATGGGATCGCCGCCTCATATCGATAAATTCATTTGCCGCGCCGCCAGGCGCTTTTGAACAAATGGCGCCTTTTCCCACCGCCTTCGGTTCCCCTTTCGGCGCAGAGTCTGCTATTGGGCTATATGCGCGATGACCCGACGAAACACCATCCACCCTCTTCTCATTCTTCCCGCGGACCAGCGGCCCGTCCGGCGCGGAAAAAAATCGCGCCCCTTGCCGAACCTGAGCGAAAGACCAGAACCGAAGCTCCTGCGGTCGCCGCCGGCCCGCAGCGCATCGCCAAGGTCATAGCGAGAGCCGGCGCCTGTTCGCGGCGCGATGCGGAAGCCTGGATCAGCGAGGGCCGCGTCGCCCTCAATGGCGTTGTCCTCGCCAGTCCGGCGGTCAATGTCGGCGATGACGACGAGATCACCATCGACGGCGCCCCGCTCGCGCAGCGCGCGCCGACCCGGCTCTTCCTGTTCCACAAGCCGCGCGGCCTCGTCACGACGGAGCGCGATCCCGAAGGGCGGCAGACCATTTTCGATTATCTGCGCGAGCATTGGCCGGATGCGCCCCGTCTCGTCAGCATCGGTCGCCTCGATATCAATACCGAAGGGCTGTTGCTGCTGACCAATGACGGCGGTCTCGCCCGCGTTCTGGAGCTGCCCTCGACCGGCTGGGTGCGCCGCTATCGCGTGCGCGCAAAGGGTTCGACCGATCAAGCCGTGCTGGATCAGCTGCGCCACGGCGTTACTATCGATGGCGTGAATTACGCCGAGATCGAGGCGAAGCTCGATCGCGTGCAAGGCGCCAATAGCTGGCTGACCATGGGCCTGCGCGAAGGCAAGAACCGTGAAGTCAAGCGCGTGCTCGAACATCTGGGGCTCGAGGTCAATCGGTTGATCCGGCTGTCGTTCGGGCCGTTCCAGCTGGCCGACCTTCCTGAGGGCGGCTTTGAGGAGATCCGAACCCGCGTCCTGCGCGACCAATTGGGGCCGGCGCTGGCCGAGGCGGCCGGCGTCGATTTTGCCGGCGCCGCGGCGGAGCCCGACGCCCCCGTTGAGTCGCCGCGCGGAAAGCCCGCCCGCGCAGCACGGCAGAGCGATGATGGCGCGCGCAGAGCGCCGCCGGACCGCCCGATGCGCCGAGGTGAACGGCAGCCGCTGGTTTTGTCGCCTCGGCCCGAGGCTCGCAAAAAACCGGCGCCAGCCCCGCGCAAACATATTTCGGCATTGCGCGAGGATGGCGCGGAGCCAGGCAGCGCGCGCAAACGGATCGAGCGCAGCGAGACCGCCGACCGCAGCGGGCGAACCGTCCCCGTCGAACGTCTCGTCCCCGTCGAGCGAGCCGCGCGCGGCAAGGCGAAAGCCCGATTTGAGGAGCGAAAAGGCGAGAACCCGCCGCCGAACACGCGCAACAGCCGCCGTTTCGAGGCGGAGCGCCAGCAGCGTCACGGCGTATCGGAGCGGCCCATGCGCGGCCCCGGCCGCGTACGCGCGCCCTTTGAGGCGAAGGAGCATCGCGCCACGACGGACGCAGCCGCCGCGCGTCCGCAAAGGCGGGCAGAAGGCGGCGCGCCAGCGGCAAAAGTCCGACGCCCCTATGACGGCGACAAGGACCGCTCACGGACCGACGCCCGGCCCGCGCGGAGCGCGGCGGCGAAGCGCTCTGGCGAACCCTATCGCGGAACGAAAACCTCCGGTGCCCGCACTGACTCGCGGCCAGCAGACCGGGGGGCCGCGAAGCGCTTTGGCGGCGCCCCCGGCAAAGCCCAGGGGCAACGGACCCCCGGCGCGCGGACCGGGGCGCCGTCGGATAAGAGAAAGCGCGGCGCTCAGCCGGAGACGCCGCCAAGCGGCGCAGCTTCGCATTTTCGCGGCAAGGATCAAGGTCCGGGCGGCCGCGGCGGCAAACCGTCTTTTGGCGGCAAGCGCCCCGGCAAGCCCACGGGCGCGTCGAGGGGCACGGGCGATGCAGGGAAAGGGCGTCCCGGCAAAGGGCGCCCGCGCGGAAAACCTTAAATCCATGCGTATCGTCGGCGGCCGGCTGAAAGGCCGCACGCTCAAGGGACCAGCCTCCGACTCCATTCGGCCAACATCGGACCGTCTGCGCGAAAGCCTGTTCAATATTCTGGAGCACGGCTATGGCGCGCCCGTCGAGGGGGCGCGTGTGATCGACGTTTTCGCCGGCACGGGCGCGCTGGCGATCGAAGCTCTTTCGCGCGGCGCGGCCTTTGCGCTCTTCGTTGATCAGAGCGCGCAGGCGGCGGCGATCATCCGCGCCAACATCGAGGCTTTGGGGCTAGGCCAGACAACGCGGGTGCTGCGGAGGGACGCACGCAAACTCGGCGCCGCGCCGAAGGACGAGCGCTATGATATCGCCTTCCTTGATCCGCCTTATGGCAGGGGTCTCGCCGCGCCCGCGCTCACGGCCCTGCGCGAGGGCGGCTGGCTCGAAAAAGGCGCCCTCGTTCTGATTGAGGAAACAACACAGAGCGAAGTGGCGCTGCCGGACGGTTTTGCGCCGCGCGAAATTCGCCAGTTCGGCGATACGCAAGTGGTTTTTGCGAGCGCCGGCTGACGCGCGCAAATTGTTTTGGGCTGCACAATGACGCGGCCTGCCGCGCGACGGCCATCCCGAACGCCGCTTCTCCGCCGCCCTGCTTGATCGCCGCGCCAAGGTCCTCGGTGGTGAGGCGACCTGGCACGACACGGTAGGTTAGAACGCTCCTACGACCATGCCGGCGCAGCGCCGGTATGTCAGGCTTTACGGGAGCCCTCGCGAAAAAGTTTCAAAGCGCGCCAGCCAATGTCGCGCCGGCAAAATCCGTCCGGCCAGTCGATCGCGTCGACCGCGGCATAGGCGCGGCTTTGCGCCTCGGCGATATCATTGCCGAGCGCCGTCACATTCAACACGCGTCCGCCGTCGGCGATGAGCCGCTCGCCCTCGAGCCTGGTTCCGGCATGGGTCACCGTCACGAACGGCATGGCTTCGGCGCGCGCCGCGCCCTTGATCTCGCCGCCCTTGAGCGGCGCGTCGGGATAACCCTTCGCGGCGAGCACGACGCTGAGCGCCGTCTTCGGCGACAGGCGCACCGGCCGTTGCGGCAGGCGGCCTTCGACGCATTCTATGATGAGCGTCAGCAAATCATCGTTGAGACGCGGCAGCATGACCTGCGTCTCCGGATCGCCGAAGCGCACATTATACTCGATGAGCTTCGGGCCATCCTCACCGATCATCAGTCCCGCGAACAACACCCCCCTGAAAGGCATGCCCATCGCGGCCATGCCCTTGACCGTCGGCTCGATGATGTCGCGCATCACGCGCGCGGACATGGCCTCATCCATGATCGGCGCCGGCGAATAGGCGCCCATTCCGCCGGTGTTCGGGCCGCTTTCGGCCTCGCCGACGCGCTTATGATCCTGCGCGGACGCAAAGCTCAGCGCATGCTCGCCATCGCAGAGCGCGAAGAAGGAGGCCTCCTCGCCTTTCAGAAACTCTTCGACGACAATGGTCTTGCCCGCGGCGCCGAAGCCGCCCGAAAACATCATGTCTATGGCGGCCTCCGCCTCCGCGACGGTCATGGCGACGACGACGCCCTTGCCGGCGGCCAGGCCATCGGCCTTGATGACGATCGGCGCGCCTTTTTCCCGTACATAGGCCTTGGCGGCGCCCGCATCATCGAAGCGTCCGAAAGCCGCCGTGGGAATATTGAAGCGCGCGCAAAAGCCCTTCGTAAAGGCCTTCGAGCCCTCGAGTTGCGCCGCCACCCTGCTGGGGCCGAAAGCCTTGACGCCACAGGCTTCGAGATCGTCAACGAGCCCAGCGACCAACGGCGCCTCGGGACCAACGATGACGAGAGCGATGGCGTTCGCCTTGCAGAAGCCAATGATCGCGGCATGATCGGCAAGATCCAGCGCCGCCAGCCGCGCGAGGCGCGCAATGCCGGGGTTGCCCGGCGCCGCGAAGAGCCGGGTCAGGAGCGGGCTTTTGGCGAGCGCTATGGCGATCGCATGTTCGCGCCCGCCGGAGCCCAGAAGAAGAACGTTCATGCCGCGCGAAAACCTTTGTTGTCTCTCCTGGCCCTCTAGGGCCTCGGCCGGCCCTCTTATCACGGCAAGGCGCGCCGATTTCAAGTTCGGCCTTGAAAGGGAGGATCGGTCAGCTTGAGCCAAGATTTCCGGTCTATTTTTAGATATTCTCGGAGCGGCCGCTTTCTTAAAGGGATCCGCGATGCGCGCAGCATTCTATCTTTCCGCCCTCGTTTTCGCGGCGGCTCCAGCCTGGGCGCTCGACTGCGCGAAGGCGAAGGCGCCGGCGGAACTGGCGATCTGCGGCGATCCGGCGGCCGAGGCCGCGGACGCGACGATGACCAAAGCCTATGACGCGCTGGCTTTGAAGCTGCCGCCGCCCCAGAAAACCGCGCTTTTGATCTCGCAAAGGCGATGGCTGAAGCGCCGCGCCGACGTTTGCCTCGGGCGCGAGGGCGATCGGATCGCCTCATGCCTCAACGATGAGACGCAAGCGCGCCGCGCCTTTCTTTCCGGCGAACCCATGAGCGGTCCCGCCCCCGCGCAAACCTTCGTTCCGGTGCTGATCCAGCATGTCGGCAAACCGAACCAATATGATCTCGACGTCACGGCGCTGAAATTTTCCGACCCGAATCTGCCCGGCGAAAAGCTCTTCAACGCCAAGATCGACGCTCTTTTGAAGGAAGTTCCAAAGATCGACCAAAGCGATATCCGGCAGAATATGGTCTATTCCTATGTGCTCGACGTCAGCGCGCCCTTCGCCTCGGCAAAGTTCGCCTTTGGCCATATTGAGCTTTATGATTTTTCCGGCGGCGCGCATGGCAATTCGAGCACATCGAATTTCGCCATCGACCTTCAAAGCGGCAAGGAGCTGTCCTTCTCCGATCTGTTTGAGCCCGCCGCGCGGCAAAAATTCGTCGCTTCCTGCCTTGAGCAGATCAAACAGCAAAAGCACGAAAAAATGCCGGACGATCCCTATGGCGTCATCAGCGCGGAGGAACAGAAGAAAACGATCGAAGACAGCATTAAGGACCTGACGCGATGGAGCTTTTCGGCCGACAAGGCCGAGGTGACGTTCGATCCTTATGCGCTGGGCGCCTATTTCGAGGGCTCCTACGCCTGCGATTTTCCCGCGGCGGTTCTACGGCCCTATCTGAAGCTTGATTATCTGGCGCAGGAAGCGCCCAAGGACTCATCGCCGTCCAAATAGTCTTTCGACGTCTGTGAGCTTCAATTCGACATAGGTCGGACGCCCGTGATTGCATTGGCCGGAGCCGGGCGTGCGCTCCATATCGCGCAGCAGGGCGTTCATCTCTTCGATTAAAAGCCGCCGCCCGGCGCGCACGGAATGATGGCAGGCCATGGTCGCGAGCACATGATCGAGCCGCCGCTCGAGCGAAGCGGCATGGCCATCTTCCCCGAGCGTCGAGGCGAGATCGCGTATGAGCCTTGCCGCGTCGGCGCTTTTCAGCGCGGCGGGCATTTCCTGCACGGCGATGGCGCCCGGCCCGAAGGATTCGACGATCAGGCCGAACTCGGCGAGCAGCGGGGCCGCCTCTTCAATGAGGCCGACTTCGCTTTGCGCCATTTCGACGATCACCGGCACGAGCAGCGCCTGCCGCGGCGCGGCCCGGCCAGCGCGCGCCGCCTTCAGCCGCTCATAGACGAGGCGCTCATGGGCGGCGTGCTGATCGACGATGACAATCCCGTCGCGCGTTTGCGCCACAATATAGGTCTCGTGAATCTGCGCCCGCGCCGCGCCGAGCGGGGCCTCGCAGACCTCATTGGAAGGCGCCTCAGGCTCCGCGCGCGCGGCAAGGGCGAGATCGCCGCCCAAGGCCTGGAACGCCGCTTGCGCCGGCTCGGCGAAGCCCACATGTGCAGTCTGGCCGGGATCTGGATGAAACGGGGAGCGCCGCCAGTCCCAATCGGCCACGGGGGCGCCCTGCCCGCTAAAGCGCCCGCCCTGTTGCGGCGCGCCGCGCCGCGCGAGAAGATCGAGAGCCGCCGCGCCATTGGTCGGCGTTGCGCGATGCAGGGCGCCCTGCAAAGTTTGTTTCAGCGCGCCGATCAAAAGCCCGCGCACGAGGCCCGCGTCGCGAAAACGCACTTCCGCCTTGGCGGGATGGACGTTGACGTCGACCTCGTGGGGATCGCAGGCGATGAACAGAACGAGCGCCGGATGACGGCCTGAGGGGAGATAATCCATATAGGCGGCGCGCACGGCGCCGATGAGAAGCTTGTCGCGCACGGGACGCCCGTTGACGAACACATATTGCGCCGAGGGGCTGGCGCGATGCCAGGTCGGCAGGCCGGCGAAGCCTTCGAGCCGGAAGCCCTCGCGCGCGGCCTCGACCCGCAGCGCATTGGGGCGGAACTCGGCGCCGAGGATGGAAGAGAGCCGCGTCAAAAGCCCATCTTCTCCCGGCGCGCAGGCGGGAAGATCGAAACCCGCCGCCTCGCTCGCCGAAAAGCTGAAGCGCACACCAGGATGCGCCATGGCGAGGCGCTGGACGACATCGGCGCAGGCGCGCGCCTCGGCGCGATCGGTTTTCAAAAATTTGAGGCGGGCTGGCGTGCCGGCGAAGAGATCGCGGATTTCGACGCGCGCGCCCTGCGGCTGCGCGGCGGGCGCGACGGGCTGCTTGACGCCCTGGTCGACGCGGATGCGGGCGCCTTGCGTGGCTTCTTTCGTGCGTGAAAAGATTTCGAGCGTCGCGATGGAGCCGATCGAGGGTAGAGCCTCGCCGCGAAAGCCAAGGGTCGCGATGGCCGAGAGATCGCCGTCGGGGAGTTTTGACGTCGCATGTCGCTCGACGGCGAGGTCGAGATCCTCCGCCGACATGCCAGCGCCATTGTCGATGACGCGGATGAGACGCTTGCCGCCAGCCTCGATTGCAATGTCGATGCGGGCGGCCCCGGCGTCGAGCGCGTTTTCGACCAGCTCTTTCAGAGCCGAGGCCGGCCGCTCTACAACTTCGCCCGCTGCGATGCGGTCGACAAGAACGGGATCAAGGCGGCGGATGGGCATGGCGCTCACATTTGCTTGCAGGCGCCGGGCGCCCAAGGATCATGCTTCGGCGGCGAGCCGAAGACGGCGAGGCCGCCTGTCAAGAACAGGAACTCCAGAATAGTCGTATCTCGGCCTTAAGCGAATGGGCGAGGCCTGAGGCGGGGCGCTTTTCCAAAGCGTTTTTACGCTATCATGATTTCAACGGGAAAGATCCGTCCGCCACGTGTTCTTGCCCACGCGGCGCGCCGGCATCGGTTCCAATTCTGAAAATCCGCCGTTGCGCCAGGCTTGCCAGCCGACCTGGCGTCAACGCGCCGCCGATCGCTTATACGGCGGCGCACAATATGTCGGGGGCGGATGCGGTCTCGAGGACGCCGTCGAGGCGGCGGATGGGCCTGATTCCATCTCTGTGGCGCGCCCTTGCGCATCCGGCCGCCCGGATGTTGGAGCGGCCCCGCGGCGGCGCCTGTTCATGAGGCGCGGCCCTGTTTTGCTGCTTGTCAAGCGTGCAGAATCGGGGCACGCTTGAGTAGATGCAGCTGCCCGTAGAATATCGGCTTATGTAAGCCGGAAAAGGCTGCTTCAGAGGTTAGCGTCATGACAGCAGCAATTCCGATACAATTGATTTCGGGTCAGAAGGCAACGCGCCTGACCCACAAAATCATTATCATTGCACTTTTGGCTTTTGGGTTCGGTTCAATCATCCCGTTGTTTTGGGGCGCCCATGCTCACGCGCAGGTTGTAGATCCGTGCCTGCAGGGCCTGCCCACGCCCACACCACAGCAGCCCGCCGTCCACAGGGTGCTACAACTGGTCAACTGTTCGAACCAGGTTGTGCTTGGCGCTGCGAACGCGGCCGGAAAGGCAGGCGTCGTGCCCCTGAAATCGGTTTTCCCGCGAGAGAAGACCTGGGTGATGCAGCCGTATCCGCCGTCCACGCCCAATGGAAATATCCTCACCATAGACGTGCCGCCGAAATGGGAGTCCACCATCGGCCCAGGCTCGACCGGCCCGAGGATCTGGGCGCGAACAGGTTGCCGTTATGACATCGCAAGCGACAGGGCTCAATGCGAAACGGGCGGCTGCGGCGGCAAATATGATTGTAGCGCCGCCAAGCTTGGAGCATCGGTAGGCACGACGGTCGCCGAATGGACATTCTATGAGCAGGTCACGGCCGGCAACATCACTTATTTCAAGGATTCGCCGGACATCAGCGCGGTCGATGGCGTGAACTTGAATATGGACATTCAGCCGGTTGGCGGCCACTCCGTTGACCCTTTCGACGCGCTGGGGGGCCATGACATCCAGTGGCTGGCCCAGAACTACCCCCTTACGAAACACGGACAGGACATGCGGAGCGACGCCCGATGCCTGGAGAAGTTTCGCCTCCAACGCTCAGACCTCACGTCAGGGATCTACGCTTTTGTCATCGTTGGAAATGACGGCAAACCGTTAGGCGGCGACGGCACGGTGGCCTGTTTCTCGAATTGTGCGAGATATGCCTTCCCCGACGTGCCGGCCGCGGACTGCGACTCTTCGGACCACAACACCCGTTGCTATCGCTGGAAATCGTTTTGCCTCAATGAATATCCTGTAGGATCCGTGTTCGGCGTGAAATGCACGCAGGATAGCGATTGCAAGCAGGGAACGTCATGCTGGAACAATCCAGGCTCTAAATTGGATCATACCTGCCAAGGCCGGGCATTCATCAAAAATGCGACCTGCCCATCAAATATCTGCACCTTTCCTTACGGCTATATCGACCCCGTAACCGGTCAGCAGTTCTTCTCGACGCAGCCTCCGTTTGGACATTGCAGCGATATCGTCGGCGACAATCCCAAAGGCTGCATAGGGGATGATGTCATGCACCACGTCATGCACAAGGCTTATACTTGGCCCAACGACCCTCAGGTCTATGGTGGCGACGCACCGCTTTACAGGATCATCTTTGCGCCGGGAGGCACAACGGTGCCGATCACTCCCGCTGGCGCAATTCCAGTTTGCAGCGATTTGCCGACAATATATGGCTACTCCACCCAATATGGCGGACCCGGCAGTAACTCCAAGCCCTGTGACGTACCTGTAAATATCGATAAGGCGACGTTCGCCGTCGCTCATCCCTCGCCTACAGGAGCTTCACCCTGGGCTTGCAATCTTTCTCCCGGCGGCGCCGGCAACGAAGGCGTCATATGCCGGTGGGCGACCCCCTGAGCGCGGTCAGTCTTTAACCATTAAAGGCGCGGAGCCTTGCGGCCTCGCGCCTTTGTTGTGAGCAGCGGTCGAGCAATAAAACGCGTTTGCCGCCTTAGAGCATAATCCGATCAGATCGGTTCGATCTGATCGACAAAAATATGCTCAAGTTTATGAATCTCAAGCGATTTCTGATCGATCGAATGACTCCATTCGATCGGAAAGCGCTCTAGCGACTGCGCCGAGGCAATCCTGCGAGATTAAGGCCTTTGCCTCTGCCGCCCCTCACATCCCCTCGGGACGGCCGGCCACCGCGACGAGAAGCTTCGCGTCGCCGAAGAGGCGCTTGGCCGCGCGCTTGGCGTCTTCCATCGTCACCGCCGCGATCAGCCTGTTGCGTTCGTCGAGATAGTCGACGCCGAAGCCGTCCGTCTGAAGGTGCAGGAGCTGCGAGGCGATCTTGGTCGAAGTGTCGAAGCGCAGCGCATAGGAGCCGATGAGATATTTCTTCGCCTTCTCAAGCTCCTCCTCGGTCGGCCCCTGCTCCGAAAGGCTCGCGATCTCGCCCGCGATCACCGTCATCGATTCGGCGGCGCGCTCATTCTTGGTCGAGGTGCCGCCGTAAAGCATCGAGCCATGATCATAGGTGATAAGCTGCGAATAGACGGAATAGGCAAGGCCGCGCTTTTCGCGCACCTCGCGAAAGAGCCGCGCCGAAAACACGCCGCCGCCGAGCACATGATTGACGACCATCGAGGCGATGAAATCGGGGTCCATGCGGGCAAGGCCCTGACGGCCGAAACGGATCGTCGATTGCGGAACGTCAATATCGACGACGAAGCGATCGCCTTCGCCGGAAAGCAGCGCGTCCGCGACCGGCGCGATATGCGAAGCCTGCGGCAGAGGGCCGAACACGTCATCGAGGTGGCCGGCAAGGGTCGCAGCGTCGATCGCGCCGACAACAGCGATCTTAAGCGTGTCGCGCGCGAAGATCTTTCCACGCAGCTCGACCAGATCGCCACGCGTCAGCGCCGGCAGCACGGAAAGATCGCCGCGCACCGGCAGGCCGTAGGGATGCCCGGGAAAAGCCTTCTCGCGAAAAGTGCGGCCGGCGACATAATCCGGCTCGTTCGCCTCGCTCTTCAGGCCGGCGGCGATCTGGCTCAGGACGCGCTCAAAGGGCTCGGCCTCGAGCCGCGCTTCATTGACCGCGAGCCGCAGCAGAGAAAAGGCTTGCGCGCTGTTGCGCGAGAGGGTCTGCAGCCGCCCGGAGAGTATATCGCGATCGGCCGAAAAGGAGAGTTCGATCGCGTCCTCGTCGAGAGCGCGATGGAAGGCTTCAGCGTCATAGGGCCCGGCGCCTTCGTCGATGAGGCCCGCGAGGAGATTGGCGGCGCCGGGCTTGCCGGCCGGATCCTGCGAGGCGCCGCCCTTGAAGGCGAATTCGACCGCGACGAGCGGCACCGCGTAATCCTCGACGAGCCAGGCCTCAATGCCGCCTTTCGAGACGACTTTCTGGACCATCGAGGCGCGGGAGCCTCGCTCGTTTGTCTTCAGCCCCGGCGTGAGGGTCGGCGCATCCGTTGTGGTTGCAGGCGCGGTCATGTGCGTCACTTCCGATAGGCCGCGCGGGACGATGCCGGATGCGGCGAACAAGGGGATATCTAAGCATCATTTCCGAAAACCGGACGCCGGATCGCCGATGAAATGATGCGAACTCAAAAATCCTGAGCTTGATTGGGCGGCCTGCGCCGCCCGGTCATGTATCAGCCGTCAAGCTCAAGGCCGGAATCATGACCAGGCGCCGACAACAGAAATCCGGTCACGCTACGCTTCTTGTCGAGCCAAAGCGCAGCCTTGCGCACGTCCTCGAGGGTCACCGCCTCGATCCGTTCCGGCCATTTTGCGACATCCTCAACGCTGAGCCCTGTCGCGAGAGCCGCGCCATACCAGCGCGCCAATGACGCCTGACTGTCCTGCGCATAGACCGCATCGGCGATGAGGCGGGTCTTGGCGCGGAGGAAATCGGCCTCATCAACGCCGCCGGCGGCGGCACGGGCGATGACGGCGTCGATCGCGGCGTCAAGGCGATCGAGGGGAACTCCGGGCGCCGGCACGGCGACGACGTAAAAGCGCGTGTCGTCGACCGCCGTGCCGAGATAATGCGCGCCGGCCGCGACCGCGATCTTCTGCTCCATGACGAGGCTCTTGAAGAGAAGGCTCGTCTGGCCCCCGCCGAGAAGATGGCCGAGAACCTCGAGCGCCTCCCCGACGCCTTTTTCCGCCGTGCGATAGGACGGCACCAGATAGACGCTCTGATACGAGGGCTGCTCGACCTTCTCATCCGCGAGGGTGACGAGGCGATGCGCGCGCGGCGAAGGCTCGCGCGGGCGCATCCGCTCCGGCGCTTTGCCGCGCGCCGGGATCTGACCGTAGATGTTTTCCGCCAGCGCAATGACCTCGGCCGGCTCGACATCGCCGGCGACGACGAGAATGGCGTTTTCGGGCGTATAGAAACGATCATAATAGGCGAGCGCGTCAACGCGGTCGAGGCCCTCGATCTCATGGTTCCAGCCGATGATCGGCCGGCCGTAAGGGTGCTGCGTGAACAGCGCCGCCTGCACCGCTTCGTTCAATTGATCGGACGGATCAGAATCCGTGCGCATCCGCCGCTCCTCCAGCACCACTTCGCGCTCGGGCGCGACGATCTCGTCCGAAAGAACAAGGTTCTTCATGCGGTCTGCCTCATATTCCATGCAGACGGCGAGTTGATCCTTGGCGACGCGCTGGAAATAGGCGGTGTAGTCATTTGAGGTGAAGGCGTTCTCCTGGCCGCCGGAATCGGCGACAAGCTCGGAGAATTTTCCCTGCGGATTATTCCTGGTGCCCTTGAACATCAGATGTTCAAGGAAATGCGCGATGCCGGATTTGCCCAGCGGATCGTCGGCCGAACCGTTGCGATACCAGACCATGTGGGTGACGACGGGCGCGCGATGGTCCGGAATGACGACGATGTCGAGCCCATTGGCGAGCTTTGCCTCGGTAATGGCGGGGCCCGCGGGCTTGGCTGTGGACTGCGCGGAGGGGTTCAGAAAAAGCGCGCCGGGCGCCGCTGCGGATTGGCCAAAAGACATTTCGTACATCGCTTTCTGCAGATCCCGCGGCAAAGCATGCTGAGGGCGGGAAGCGTGCGCCGGGCGCGCGTCGCCTCTATTAAACAGAACTTAGAAAGCGTTACGGGCTTTAGCAAGGTCAAAGCCGCCATCGGGGCGGCGGCTGCGGCGCCGAGTTTGTCCCGCGCCGCGGCCAAAGCCGCGCCCGATCGGCGGCAACCGCGCCTCGGGCCGATCAATTCTCGACGGAAGTCTTAATGCGGCTGCGGGCCGACATAGGCCTTCGTATTGGCCGGGTCGGGCGTCTCTTTCGCTGGCTCCGCCGTCGCAGTGGCGTCCTCCAATGGCTTGCGATATCCGGACGGCGGCTCGGTCAGGTAATTACGCGGCGGTTCCTCTCCCGTGGCCACTGTGTCCGTCTCGGGCTTTGCGCCGGTCACTCCGCCGACCATGTTTTGCAGAATTTTCCACGGCGCATTGATGCAGAGCGCGCCCGGCTGACAATCGTCGGGCGTCCCTCCTGCGCCCGGCGCTTCGGCGCGGCCGCCTTCTTCCTGAGACGCGGTTTCACCGCGCGCTTGCGGCGCAGGCCGCTGCGCGGCCGCGGCGGCGTGGCGCCGCTCGGAAATGTCCGGATCGTTCGGCCAGTCGGCGCCGTGGGCGACTTCTTTCGGCTTTGGGAGATCGAAGCGGGGCGGGACGACCAGCGGCGCCCGGGCGCGATAATCGATCTCTTCCTTACTTTTGTCGGGCTGCATGCCGAAGAAGCCGAGCACCGAGTTAACCGGATTGCCGCCCTGCTCCGGAGCCTGCGCCCACGCCGGCGATGCGCCAATCGACGCCGCGAGGGCGAAAATGGCGGCAATGAGCTGGAGAGAGGGCGCCGCCGCGCTCGGGCGCGTCTTAACTCTGTCAGAGACCATAGCGTTCATCCTCGAGCGTCTTTTTCAAAATCGACTTGGCAAAAAAAGGCCTGGGCGGCATAGACCCGCCTCGCGCCGCGCGGCGGCGTTCGATCCCGCAACATCGGGCGCCATCGGGGCAATTTAGGGGCAGAAAACAGTTAAAATGTCATTATCCAACAGAGGCGCCCTCCCCCGCCGGCTTCGCGCCGAACAGGGACTCGCAGATCAAAAGTCCGACGCCGACGACAATCGCCGCGTCCGCGAGGTTGAAGACATACCAGGAGAAGGATCCGACGTGGAAATGATAGAAATCCGCGACGAAACCATAGGCTATGCGGTCATAGGCGTTGCCGAGCGCGCCGCCGACGATGAGGCCGAGCGCGCAGGCGATAAGCATTGTTTTTGAGCGCCAGAGCCAGACGAGAAGAAACGCCGTCGCCGCCAATGTGACGGCAAGCAAGGTATAACGCTGGAGATCGGTCCGGGCGCTGAACAGCGAATAGGAAATGCCCGGATTCTTCGCGTAGACGACATCAAGGAAGGGCGCCAGCGCGACCGGCTGGCGCCTCTCGATGCCAAACACGAAAATCAGCCATAGCTTGTTGGCCTGATCCAGAGCCAGCGTCAGCACGGCGACAATGAGGCCAATCGCGCGGGGCGTCACGGCCAACGTCCCGCCGCCGTCAATTCGCGCAAGGCCCCGGCGTCGCGCGGCGTGACGTCGGGATAGTCGGGATCGGACCCGACCAGCGTCGAAATCCGCCACGACCGCGCGCATTTTCTGCCCTCGGCGCGATGCGGAACAACGGCGACGCCCGGAACCTCGTCAAGACGGAACGCGTCAGCCGGTCCCTCGCCCGCCTCGATTGCGATGTCGGAGGTGATGCAGATTTCGGCAAAGTCGACGCCGTCCAGCGCCGCCCGCAGGCCGTCATCCTTAATAAACACCCGTGGCGCGGCTTCGAGCGAGGAGCCGATGCGCTTTTGCGCCCGCTCGATCTCGAGCGCGCCGGTAACGACCGCGCGGATGCGGCGGATGTTCTCCCATTTGGCGGCCAAAGCGTCATCGCGCCAGTCAGCCGGAACATCAGGAAGGGTTTCGAGATGCACCGAGGCTTTGTCCGGGTAACGCGAGCGCCACGCCTCCTCCGAGGTAAAGACGAGAATCGGCGCAAGCCACAGCGTGACGGCGCGAAAGATTTGTTCGATCGCGGAAAGCGCCGCGAGACGCTTCTGGCTCGATGGCGGCTCGCAATAAAGCGCATCCTTGCGAATGTCGAAGTAAAACGCCGAAAGATCGGTGTTGAGGAAAGAGGAAAGCCGCGCGACGACGCGCTTCAGATCGAAGCGCTGATAGGCGTCGCGGATGTCCTCATCAAGCTCCGCCAGCCGATGCAGCATCAAACGCTCGAGTTCGCCCATATCCTTATGCGCCACCGCGCGCGCCGGCTCGTAATGCGCGAGAGAACCCAGCATCCAGCGGATCGTGTTGCGCAGCTTGCGATAGGTCTCGACGAAGGTTTTGAGGATCTCCGGCCCGATGCGCAGATCGTCGGAATAGTCGGAGGCCGCGACCCACAGGCGCAGAATATCGGCGCCCGCCTCCTTGATGATGGTCTGCGGCGCGGTGACGTTGCCGACCGACTTCGACATTTTCTGGCCCTTCTCGTCCAGCACGAAGCCATGCGTCAGAACGAGGTCGAAAGGCGCCCTGCCGCGCGTGCCGCAGGATTCAAGAAGCGAAGAGTGGAACCAGCCGCGATGCTGGTCCGAGCCTTCAAGATACATGATCTCGTCGCCGCCGCCGTCGCGCTTGCGGCGGATATTGGCGAGGCCGGGAAAATGGACCGGATCATCGAGCGTGAAGGCGTGCGTCGAGCCGGAATCGAACCAGACGTCGAGAACGTCGTCGATTTTCTCGTACTGTTCGGGAGCGTAGCCGTTGCCGAGAAAGCGCGCGGCGGCCCCTTCCGCGAACCACGCATCGGCGCCCTCGGCCTCGAAGGCGTCGGCGATCCGCTTGTTGACCTCAGGATCGCGGAGCGGCTCGCCCTTTTCGGAGCCTTGCTTATGGACGAAGATGGCGATCGGCACGCCCCAGGCGCGCTGGCGCGAGACAACCCAGTCCGGCCGGTTGGCGATCATGCCGGTGATGCGGTTTTCGCCCGACGCCGGGTGCCATTTGGTGACGGCGATCTCGCGCAGGGCGATGGTCCGCAAGGTTTTCTCGGAGCCCTCGAGCGTGCGCGCATCTGTCGGCTCGAAATCTTTATCGAGCGCGATGAACCATTGCGGCGTGTTGCGGAAAATGAGCGGCTTTTTCGAGCGCCACGAATGCGGATACTGGTGCTTCAGTTTTCCGCGAGCGACAAGATTGCCGGCCTCGATCAGCGCCTTGATGACCGCGTCATTGGCGTCGCTCTTGTTGCCTTTGTCGTCGAGGACGCGGCGGCCCGTGAAGCCCGGCGCATCCTTGGTGAAAAAGCCGTCGGCGTCGACGGTATAGGGGATGCGGGTCTCAATGCCGCGCGCCTGCAATTCGCGAGAGTGGGCCATCCAGACGTCAAAATCGTCGCGGCCGTGACCCGGCGCGGTATGGACGAAGCCCGTGCCGGTATCGGCGGTGACGTGGTCGCCATCGAACAGCGGCACCTTGAAGTCATAGCCGGGCACGGTCGCGGCAAGAGGATGGCGCGCCTCGATCACCCAGAGCTCGTAAGGAGAAACATCGCGAACACGTTCAAAAGCTTCGACTTTCGCCGCAGCGAAAGCGCTGTCGGCAAGCGCATCCGCGAGGATGTAAAGATCACCAGGCTTCGCCCAATTGCCTTCAGGCGTCGCCCTCACGCGATAAAGGCCGTAGGCAATCTTCGATGAAAAGCTGATCGCGCGATTGGCCGGGATCGTCCAAGGCGTGGTCGTCCAGATGACAATCTTCGCGCCATGGGCAACCAAACTCTCGACGCGAGCAAAGACAGAATCCATCGGGATAGGAACGCCGGCTCTTATCGCCATCTCCGACTGCCACAATGCGAGCCGCTTGGTCTCATCGGCGCTTGCGACCGGAAACGCCACGAAAACCGTGTCGCTGACGTGATCCTCGTATTCCACCTCGGCCTCGGCCAGAGCGGTCTTTTCGACGACGCTCCACATCACCGGCTTCGAGCCGCGATAGAGCAGCCCGTTTTCGGCGAACTTCATGATCTCGCGGGCGATCGTCGCCTCCGCCGGATAGGTCATGGTGAGATAGGGATGGTCCCAATCGCCATTGACCCCCAAGCGCTTGAACTCCTCGCGCTGGACGCCGACCCAATGCTCGGCGAAGACGCGGCATTCGCGCCGGAACTCATTGATCGGAACCTCGTCCTTGTTGCGCCCCTTGGCGCGATATTGCTCCTCGATCTTCCATTCGATCGGCAGCCCGTGGCAGTCCCAGCCCGGCACATAATTGGCGTCCTTGCCGAGCATCTGCTGCGAGCGCGCGACGAGGTCTTTCAGGATCTTGTTCAGCGCATGGCCGATATGGATGTTGCCATTGGCGTAGGGCGGCCCATCGTGCAGGACGAATTTTTCGCGCCCCTTCGCCGCCTGGCGCATGCGCTCGTAAAGCCCGATCTCGCGCCAATAGGCGAGCAGCTCCGGCTCCTTCTTCGGCAATCCGGCCCGCATCGGAAAATCCGTCTGCGGCAGATAAAGGCTTTTTGAATAGTCCGCCGGCTTTTGTCCGGCCTCGGCGTCACGCTCATGGGGCGCGCCTTGCGCCCGGTCCGTCTCAGTCATTTTGATTCTGCAATGTTGATCGCGCCCCTTTTGGGGCGCGGCGCGGCTTTGCCGCCGGAATGGGCGAAAAATCCCCGGCCCCGCGCGAAAACTTTTTACGCGCGGGCCGGGCGCATAATTCGGGACGTGAGGCGCAGGCCGATCTTGGACATGGAGGCGTTCTAGCAATGAAACGGCGGCGGATAAAGGATTTCCGCAGCGCCGCCTATGCCCACTGCCTGGCGGCGCGCCAAAGAATCCATTGGCGGCGCCATTGCGGCAGTTGCACCACCGTCTGGAACGGCTCGTAGCCGGGCTTTTCCATCTGGCGCAAATAGGCTTCGCAGAGGCTGATCGGCAAAAATCCGGCGCGGCAGACATCCGGCAGGCACTCGATCCGCGTCAGGAAAACGTCGAGATTGTCGCGCGCGAGGCCACGCAGATCAGAGAGCGCGCCGAGAATCGCAGGCGTCGTCTGCCCGGCGGCGACGTCGGCGCGGTCGAGCCCATGCTTTTCGAGGATATCGAGCGGGATGAACATCTGGCCCCGCGCGCTAAGCCAGGGAAAAGCCCGCAACAATCCGGTCAAGGCGTAAGCAATTCCGCCATATTGCGACACTCCAAGCCCGCTCGCAGGCTGCTCCCCATCGAGGATCATCGGAATCATGCGAAAGAGCGTGGAGGAGGTCGCTTTGACATAGGCGGTCAGCGCCTCGACGCTTTCCATGCCGTCGTCATAAAGATCGAACTCCCGCGCGTGGATCAGTTCGAGCAAGGCGCCCGCCGGCAGACCGAAGCGCTCCATCGTGTCGAGGAGCGCCGCGGCGACCGGGCTGGACCTGACGTCGCCCGAGTCCGGCTTTTCGAGCGCGTCGCGCCACCATTGCAGGCGGATTTCGCCAAGCAGCGGCTCAGACACGATTTCGCGTATGCGGGAAACTTCGAGGTTGAAGGCATAGAGCGCATGGACATGGCGGCGCTTCGCCTCAGGAATAAAGAGGCTCGCGAGCCATCTGTCCGGGTCGCCCTGCCGCACGATCGCGTCGCAATAGGCATAGTTCGGGTCGGCGCTCATATTTTTGGCCGGGCCATTCATCAGGGCGCAGCCAGAAGCGCGGCCGCGACCCGCCGTTTTTCACCGAGCAAAATGGAATAGGTGCGCGCGGCGGCGCCGGTCTGCATGGGCTCGGCCCTGATGCCCGCCGCGCGAAGACGCTGACGCAGAGCGGCGCTGATCGGAACCATCTCCCGCCCCGTGCCGATCAGAAGATGCTCGATCAGACCCGGCTTTTCATCGAAGACGGGGCCGAGCGCCTCGATCGTAATGCCTGATGGGTCAATCGCGCTCCAGGCGTAAATGCCGGACGGCAGGGCGAGGATCGCGCCGCGATGGGACATGCCGCCGAAGCGAAAGCCGCCGGCGCCGTAACCCTCGATCACATGCGCGCCGGGAAGAAACCCGGCGTATTTCGCTTCGCTCATGCTTGGCTCCCAAGAGAGCGCGTTCAGGATTTTGCGGCCGAGGTCCCTGCGAGCTTGCCGCCCGGCGTCGGCTCGGCGCCGACTGTCTCACTGCGCAGGCCAAGGTAAATCAGCATCGGCGAGCAGATGAAGACAGACGAATAGGTGGCGACAAAAATGCCCCAGATCATCGCGATCGAGAAGGAGCGGATCACCTGCCCGCCGAAAACCACGAGCGAGAACAGCGCGAGGAACACCGTCGTCGCCGTCATGATCGTTCTTGGCAGCACCGCATTGACCGAGACGTCGATCAGTTCGTCGGTCGGCATCTTGCGATATTTGCGCATCATTTCGCGAATGCGGTCGAGCACGACGACGGTTTCGTTCAAAGAATAACCGACGATGGTCAAGATCGCGGCGATCGAGGTCGTATTGAACTCGAGCCGGGTCAGCGAGAAAAAGCCGACCGTCAGGAGAAGATCGTGCATGGTGGCGATGATCGCTCCGACCGCGAACTGCCACTCGAAACGGAACCAGAGGTAACAGAGCACGGCGATGATCGAGAGCACGACGCCAAGCGTGCCGGACTGCACGAGTTCGCCTGAAACGCGCGGGCCGACGACCTCGACGCGCCGGAAATCATAATCATCGCCAATCGCGGCCCTGATGCGCGCGATCGCCGACTCCTGCGCCGCGGCGTCGCCCTTCTCATCGTGCTGCACGCCGAAGCGCAAGGTGACGTCCGACGGCGAGCCGAATCCCTGCACCTCGATGTCGCCGACATTCATCTTTTCGGCGACCGCGCGGAGATGGGCGATGTCGGCGACGCCGGTTTTGGCGCGCAGCTCGATCAGCGTGCCGCCCGAAAAATCAATGCCGAAATTCATGCCGAGCGTGAGGAACAGCACGACGGAAATGATCGAGAGCACGGCCGAGAAGGGATAGCTCACGCGCCGGAAGCGCATGAAGGGGAATTTTGTGTTCTCTGGCGCAAGGCGCAGAAGTTTCATGCCAAAATGCCTTATGCCTTGCTGTCCGGGATTGACCGGGCGATCATTCGAATCATGGTTTAGCGGCTTTATCTATTCGTCCGTCCAGCATGGGCCTGGCCGAAGCCCCGGCTTCTCGGGCCGAGGCGCTAGATGGGCAGGCGCACCGGCCGTTTGTAGCGATACCACAAGGTAATCATCATGCGCGTCATCGTCACCGCTGTCACGATAGTCGTCAAAATGCCGAGCGCCAGCGATACGGCAAAGCCGCGCACGGGCCCCGATCCCAGAAAATAGAGGATCGCGGCGGCGACGAACATGGTGACGTTGGAATCAACGATGGTGGCGAAGGCGCGGTTGAAGCCGGCGTCGAGCGCCGAGACGATCGAACGCCCCATATGAGCCTCCTCACGAATACGCTCGTAGATCAGCACGTTGGAATCGACCGCCATGCCGATGGTCAGCACAATGCCCGCTATGCCCGGCAGCGTCAGCGTCGCGCCCAAAAGGACGAGGCCGGCGAAAATAAACGCGATATGGACGAGCAGCGCGATATTGGCGAAAACGCCGAAGACGCCGTAGGTAATCAGCATATAGAACGCGACGAGGCCGGCGCCGACATAGGCGGCGCGCTTGCCGGCGTCGATTGAATCCTGCCCCAGCCCCGGTCCGACGGTGCGCTCCTCGACGATCGTGAGCTTGGCCGGAAGCGCGCCGGCGCGCAACAAAATCGCCAGATTATTCGCCGATTCGACGGTGAAATGGCCGGAGATCTGACCTGACCCGCCGGTAATCGGCCCAAGGATGCGCGGCGCGGAAATGACCTTTCCGTCGAGCACGATGGCGAAGGGCCGGCCGACGTTTTCGGAAGTGACCTCGCCAAAGCGCTGGCCGCCCCGAATGTTGAAGCGGAAATTGACCACCGGCTCCTGCGTGCGGCTATCGAAGCCCGGCTGCGCGTCGGTCAGGTCTTCGCCCTGCACCATCACGCGCTTTTCGACGGGCAGCTTGCTTCCCGGCCTGTCGACCTCGTCGAGCATTTCCGTCTCGGACGGATCGGCGCCCGGTTCGCCGACAAGGCGGAACTCGAGCTTCGCGGTCGTGCCGAGAATATCCTTGAGCTTGCTGGTGTCCTGCAGGCCCGGCACCTCGACCAGGACGCGATCATCGCCCTGGCGCTGGATGTTCGGCTCGGTGGTGCCGAGCGCATCGACGCGGCGGCGCAGAACCTCGATCGACTGCTCGACGGCGCGGCGGACCTTGGCCTTTATGCCGGCGTCGGTCACCATGAACTGAACAAGGCCGTCGCTGTTTTCTGTGATGTCGAACACGGACGCGCCGGGTCCGGTCGTCAGCCCGGCGCTGGCGGGGGTCGTCAACTGCCGCAGTTTCGGCATGACCTTTTCGCGCTCGGCCGGATCGGGGATGCGCACCTGCACGCCGCGCGGCAGCACGCCGATGCCGCCCGAAATCGAGACTTTTTCATCGCGCAGCACGCGACGCACGCTATCGCGCAGGTTTTCGACCATCGTCTTGACGACCGACGAACTGTCAACCTCGAGGAGGACATGCGAGCCGCCCTGAAGATCAAGGCCAAGCACGATGGCGCGCGCCGGAACCCATTTCGGCAAATGCGAAATCAGCGCGGCGCGCGTATCCGGGGCAAGCAGGCTCGGCACGATCACGAGAATCGCGAACGCCGTCATGGCCAGGATGGAGACGATCTTCCAAGTCGCGAAACGCAGCATGGCGTTGAAAAATATCCGAAAGTTTGGGCGCCAGGGACGCCGTTAAAAGAGCGGGGCTAGGGCGATGATCGCGGCGCGGTCAGGCTTGTTCCTTGACGGGTTCGCCCTTGGAGCGCACATCGGTGATGAGGGAGCGCACGACCCGCACCCGTACATTCGGCGCGATTTCGAGTTCGACCTCGGCGTCATCGACGACTTTGGTAACTTTGCCGATCAGGCCGCCCGAAGTCACGACGCTGTCGCCGCGCCGCACGTTCTTGATCAGATCAGCGTGTTCGCGCGCACGCTTCTGCTGCGGCCGCATGATCAGAAAATACATGATGACGAGGATCAGCGCGAAGGGAATAAGCTGCACGATCAGGTCCGTCGGTCCGCCGGCCGCACCGCCGACGGCTTGGGCGAAAGCAGGTGTAAACACGTTCCCTTCTCCTCAAAAATGTGCGCGCCCGGGCATCCGGCCTTTAAGCGCGGGCGGACTATAGCGAGTGCCGGAATGAAAGCAATGGCGCCTGCGGCCGTCATAAAGAAGGGCGCGCTCCGGCGTGGCGGCGCGCCTTGAGCAAAGTCGGCGATCCTAACAAATCCGCGACAGGCTGGAATGCGCTGGCGAGGCTTGGGCAATCATGCTGTAAAGCGGCAAGGCTTGCGCATTTGCTCCGTCTTGCGGGCGCGGCGCATGATGTCGATCCGCTATGAACTTCAAAGATGATCCGTCACAATGACAAGCACCGAAAAGCCCATGTCCTTTGCCGCCGATCCACGCTCCGCCGAGGCGCTGGAGCGGATCGCGGCGGCGCTGGAAAAACTCGTCCCCGCCCCGCCCGCTCGAATCAATCTGGACGCCGCCGACGCGTTCGTCTTTTCGGCGAGCGCGCCGCATCTGCAGCCGGTGCGCCAGGTCAATCGCGTCGACATGGCGCTGCTGCGCGGCATCGACCGGCTGCGCGATATTCTGACCGACAACACCGAGCGCTTCGCAAAGGGCCTGCCCGCCAATAACGCTCTTTTATGGGGCGCGCGGGGCATGGGAAAATCCTCGCTGGTGAAGGCCGCTCACGCCAGCGTGAACGGGCGATTGACGCCCGCCAATGGCTTCAGGCCATTGAAACTCATCGAGATCCACCGCGAGGACATCGACAGCCTGCCGGCGCTGATGGCGCTGGTGCGTGAGACGCCCTATCGCTTCGTCGTGTTCTGCGATGATCTTTCGTTCGACGCCGCCGACACAAATTACAAATCGCTGAAAGCGGTGCTCGAAGGCGGCATCGAAGGGCGCCCCCCCAACGTCCTTTTTTATGCGACCTCCAACCGGCGGCACATTCTGTCGCGGGACATGGTCGAAAATGAGCGTGGCACAGCGATCAATCCCGGCGAAGCGGTAGAGGAAAAGGTGTCGCTCTCCGACCGTTTCGGCCTGTGGCTCGGTTTCCATGCCTGCTCCCAGGCCGATTATCTCGCGATGGTCTTTGGTTACGCGGAGCATTTTGGGCTGGCGAAGGATCGCGAAGCCATTGAGCGGGAGGCGCTCGAATGGGCGATTACGCGCGGCGCGCGATCCGGGCGCACCGCCTGGCAATATATTCAGGACCTCGCCGGACGGCTCGGCAAGGTCATCGGGTGAAGGCGGGCCGCGCCTCAGGCCGCTTCGTTCATGGGGCGCCGGCGCGGATCTATATGGACAAGGGCCGCGCGTAAAACCCGCGCATCGGCGCCGGGCTTGACCGCTTCCGTCGAGAGGTGGCGCCGCCACGCGCGGGCCCCGGGCCTTCCGTTGAAAAGGCCGAGGACATGCCGCGTCATGGCGTTGAGCGGAATCCCCTCCGCGAGCCGCGCCTCGACATAGGGAACGAAGGCCAAAATCGCCTGCTCCGCGTCACTGAAAGGCGCCTCTTCGCCGAAAAACAGCGGATCGACGGCCAGCAGCAGCGCCGGGTCCTGATAGGCGGCGCGGCCGATCATCACACCATCGACGAAATCGAGCTCAGCACGCATCTGGTCGAGCGTCGCAAGCCCGCCATTGATCGCGATCGGCACATGCGGAAAACGCTGTTTAAGCGCATGGACCAAACCATAATCAAGAGGCGGAACATGCCGGTTGTCTTTAGGCGACAGGCCCTTCAGCCATGCTTTCCGCGCATGGACGATCAGAGCGTCGGCTCCTGCGGCGATGACGACCTCCGCCAACGCGCCGAGCGCCTCCGCCGGCTCCTGATCGTCGACGCCAATGCGGCATTTGACCGTCACCGGAATGGAAACTTGCGCCTTCATGGCGGCGACGCAATCGCCGACCAGCGCCGGCTCGCGCATCAGGCAGGCGCCGAAAGCGCCGTTCTGCACGCGCTCGGACGGACAGCCGACATTGAGATTGATCTCGTCATAGCCGAAATCGGCGCAAATCCGCGCCGATTGCGCAAGATGCGCGGGGTCGGAGCCGCCGAGCTGCACGGCCACCTGATGCTCGGCGCCGTCGAAGCGGAGCAGGCGCTCGCGCTGACCATGCAGCACCGCCGCGGTCGTCACCATCTCCGTATAAAGCCGCGCGCGCCGCGACAGAAGGCGATGGAAAAACCGGCAATGACGGTCGGTCCAATCCATCATAGGCGCCACGGCAAATCTATGTGCTTGATATTGCTTCATTTTTTCAGTACTATCAGATCGTTAGTTCTCAGATCGTTAGTTCCTGGCGAGTCAAAATTCGTCGCAAGGCACGTTATGCAAGCGAGACGTTTCTGCGGCGTGGGGACGCCCGGCGCTGGGCTCTGGAAGCGGAGGTCCAAGCCGACCGCGGCGAGACGCCCTCAAGCTCGCGCGTCGCCAGGGTCAAAACCTTCGGCGAATTGATCGACCTCCATATGGAGGATATGGCGGCGGTGGGCAAGACGCCCTTCCGGTCGGAAGGCCGCGACCCTCGACCTGCTGCAGCGCGAACTTGGCGAATGCAAGATTTCTTCCCTGGACCGCGAAAGATTGATCCGATTTGGGCGCGAGCGTGCCGATCAAGGCGCCGGCCCCGTCACGTAAGGTTGGCGTCGAGGGTTCGAATCCCTTCGCCCGCTCCAGATTTCCCTTGTCCGGCCCTGAGACATAGATGACGGAACGTCCCTGAGACATGGGTGACAACCTCGGGCCGAAGGGGTTGTCGAGGGGTTGCAAGGTTTTCAGCGAAGGGCTCAATGTTGTGATACGGCCGTTGAGAGTGTGCGCGAGCGGCGCGGAATCCGCTATGGCGAACGTCTCGATCCGGCAGATGGCCATGACGCACATCGTGCGAGAGAAATGAACAACCGCTCGGCAAAATGCCGCGGACGGGGGATGGCGGAGGTGGACTTCAATCGCGTCATGCGTCGACCGACGGCTTCGGCGGCGCCGACGGGCCGGCCTGTGTCCGCGCTTCGTCACACCCGGCCAGACCCAGGCCGAGAGCCATCATACCGATGACGCCGTAGGGCCGTGCAGAAGCGCCAGAAATGTTCATGGAGTTTCGCCCTATTCAGCCGATGACCAAGCGAAACGATTCGAGCAACAGCGCACGTTGGGGGACGACTCGGCCCGTTTCGGCGCCGCACAGCAAAAGAGGCTCACTTGGCGACTGATTTGCAGACCAAACCGGCGGGCGTCGGCCGGCCGCGCCAGATGCTCGAAGACGAACGCCGCGCGAAGCTCATATCCGCGGCGGCCGAGCTCTTCCTGCGCAAAGGCTATCACGCGACGACTGTGGAGGACGTCGCACGGTGCGCCGGCATGTCAAAGAAAACTGTCTATCAGGTGTTCTCGGGGAAATCCGGGCTGCTTGACGCGCTGCTGACAGACTGGTTCGCTCCATATACGGTCCCGATCGATTCCGACGGCCGCTCGCCGAAGGATGTACTGACCGATGTCCTGTCTCGACAGGTGAATTTCGCGCTGACGGAGCGGCAAGTGGCGATGCTGCGCCTTCTGATCGCCGAGACGTCCTGCTCCGGGGAAATCGTCTCGGCCCTGGAGCGGCAGGGTCTTGGACGCGGCAAAGGGGCGCTGGAACAGTGGCTGGCCGCGCAGGCGGCTCTCGGATTGTTGAAGATCGACAATGCCGAAGAAGCTTCCAGCATGCTGTTTTTTACGGCTGTCGGCGACTTCCTGATGGAACTCTTGCTGAGAATTCGCCCCCAGCCCACCGCCGAGGAAGTCAACGCCAGAGTTGAGCGGACAGTGGCGGCCTTCATCTACCAGCACACTTGATGCGAAGTCGACCTATGTCATTTAACCGGCGTCCTGCTGCGTCATGTTTGTCCTGTGTGCGCCCTGCTCGACAGGCTCACTATCCGGCCAGCGGTGGCGTTCGAGACCGAGCTAAATTGCACGGCTCAAGGATTTATTTCGATGGCTCGATCGGGGTTCACCGAGAGAAACCCATCGAATTCCAAACAATATGAATTGGTTCGCACCCAAGCGCTTCGATAAAGGCGATCGTATTGAAATGAATGCCGATTTTTCTACCCATGACAAGATAATCTTCGATCCAGAAGGAACTCCATTGCTTTCCTACGAGGACCTCCGACAGGCATTACCACATGGGAGCACCAGTGAGAGTGGTTTGACCCATTACGTGTCCTTGCCAAATCACACGATCGGGCTCAACGGCCATCGGTTTCCAATAGATGGGATCAACATGTCGTACGACGTAAACGTTACTACCGAAACTCGAACGATTGTAGGTCGTTAGTCAAGGCGATCGTTAAGGAGGTGATGTCCGGGGAGTTGAAGGTAGTCACTAAGTCCGAAGACGTAAGAAATCCAAGAAGCTAAACGGACGCTATGGCTTGCTTACGAGCGCTATGCCGAAAGTGGTCAGTAGCGCCGTTGCAATTGGGATGTCTGCTTGCAGGCTGCGCGGCTTCGATTGGCTTCGACCGGCATCGGCGCAGAGCCGCCGATGCCGGTCACCGGTTTCAACGACGGCTGAACAGAAGCTGCGGAATGCTGGCTGGGCGCTAGCGTTTTTTCTCCGCGCGGAATATGGATTTTTTTCCCTTCCAGCGAGGAGCCGCCATGACGGAGGCCAGCGAAACCGGCGGCGTGAAGCCGCGCCTTTATCACGCGCCGCCCTCCTATTATTCGATGATCGCGCGCCTCGCGCTCGCCGAGGGCGCCATCGCCTATGAGCGCATCTTCGTCGACATCCATTTCAGGCTCAGCCAGGAACGACCGGACTATGTGCGGCTCAATCCGAACATGACCGTGCCGACCCTTGTGCTGGCGGACCGCGTTCTCGATCAGAGCCGCGACATCGCCGAATATGCGCTTGGCGTCAACGAGGCGACGCTGGGCGCGGAGGCCAAAGCCTGGCTCGATCTCCATTACGCCCTTCCAATCGAAGAGCTGACCTTCGGGATTTTTCTCGCCCGTAGCCGGCTGGCGCGGATCATGGTCCCAAAAGTGCTGGCGAGGGTCCACCGCCGCCTGCTCAAGCACGCCGCCGAGAATCCCGATCTTGCAGCGGTTTATCGAGCGCGGGCCGACGTCTTCGCGGAGCGGCTCCGCATCTTCGATCCGGCCACGGCGGGACGGCTTGCGGAGCGCCGCCGGGCCCAGGCGATCGACATTCTGGATCGGATGGAGCGCGCGCTCAGCGACGGCCGCGCGACGCTGACGCCGCCCGCTTATGGCGTCGCCGATACGGTCCTCACTGTGTTCCTCGCTCGCGTCGAGTTCATCGGCCTTGGCGCCGAATTATCGGGGCGGCCGGCGCTTGAGCGCTATTGGCGCGCCATGCAGGCGCGCCCCAGCTTCGCCGCCGCGGACATTTGGACGAGGGCGCATATCCTCCGGCTGCTCAAAGGAGTTCTGTTCGACAGAGCGTGACGGCGATGCGGCCATGGGTGGTCCTGACGAAAGGTCCGGTTTGGAAAAGCCGAGCGCCCCCGCCAAGCCGTCCACTCCGTCGCGGTCCATGTCGTCACGAGGACAATGGCGAAGACGGTGAGAACCTGGCCCCAGAGAATCTTCGTTGCCGACACGCGCCTCTCCTTGTCTGAAAGGAGAGGTCGGGATCGAAATTCGCAGATTGCAAGCCGTCCGGATACCCGTTCCTACCCGGTCGAGCCGGCGCGAAAAAATACTTGAAGGGGCGTAAGTCGCGGATTTGGGCGCGCGTCACAGCGGCGAGCTTCGTGCTCGACCGCGGCGCGGCCAATCGCGTCCTCCGGCAACTGAGGATGCCCAGACAGACTACACAGATAGGCTTTACAGTTTAGCTGTCTATCTGATATGCAGTCGGACATGGACGTCGCGCCGGACAATCACCAAGCCATGCGCGCCTCAGTTTTGGCGCAGGACCTCCGCGCCTTGCTGGGCAAGCTGAAACGCCGCTTGCGCGAGCAGGCGCATGTCGGCGACCTGACGCCATCCCAGGTCTCTGTGCTGCTACGCCTCGAAAAGGACGGCCCCGCGACGGCTTCGAGCCTTGCACGGGCCGAGGGAATGCGGCCGCAGTCGGTAGCTCCGGTCATCGCCGTGCTGGAGAGCGCTGGCTTGGTGAGCGGAGCGCCAGACCCAGCGGACGGGCGGCAGACCCTGCTCTCGCTCACGGACAGCTGCCGGCAATGGGTCCAGGAGGGACGCGCGGCGCGGCAGGATTGGTTGACGCGCACTCTCCAGGCGCGTCTGTCGCCGGAGGAACAGGACAGACTTGCGGAGGCCGTCGAGCTGCTCAAACGGCTCGTCGAAGACTGAGCGAGCCGTTGGCGGCTCGCGCGCGATCGAGCAGTCCAAGATTTTGAGAGGAGACTTCATGGCGCTGACCACGCTCGACCCGAATACCGCCCTGATCATCGTCGACCTGCAGAACGGCGTCATCGGCCTGCTTGCCAGCCACACCATTGGCGAAGTTATCAGGCGGGCTCGCACGCTGGCCGACGCCTTCCGCGAGCGCGGCCTGCCGGTCGTGCTCGTCAACGTCGCCGGAGGCGCGCCAGGCCGGACGGAACAGCCGCGCCCAACGGGACCCCGTCCGGACGGGTGGACCGACCTCATCCCGGAGCTGAATCAGCAACCCGGCGACATCGTGGTGACCAAGCGGACCTGGGGCGCGTTCGCGAGCACCGATCTCGAGGCCAGGTTGAAAGCGCGGGGCGTCACCCAAGTTGTGATCGCGGGCGTGGCCACCGGAACCGGCGTCGAGGCGACGGCGCGACAAGCCTATGAGCAAGGATTCAACGTCACCCTCGCCACCGACGTCATGACCGACAGGCGTCCCGAGGCTCACGATTACAGCATCAAGAATGTCTTCCCAAGGCTCGGCGAAACCGGGACAAGCCGAGAGATCATCGATCTCCTGCCGCCAAGGAGCGCCTGAAATGCCGTGGCTTGTTCTCCTGTCCTATTTCTTTGGCGGCGTCTTTCTCGCGAACGCCATACCCCATTTCGTCAGCGGCATGATGGGCAGGCCGTTTCAAAGTCCCTTCGCCAAGCCGCCGGGACAAGGGCTCTCCTCGTCGACTGTCAACGTGCTCTGGAGCTTTTTCAACATCGTCATCGGCTATCTGCTCGTTTGTTGCGTCGGCGATTTTGGGTTGCGGAACACGGGTGACGTCGCCGCATTCGGCGCTGGCGCGCTCCTGATCGCGCTTTTTTCCGCCCGGCACTTTGGCCGCTTCCATGGCGGCAACCTGCCGGAGCATCCATGAAGGCTCCTGTTTGGGGCGTCTTCCGATCGCTGCGAGGTTTCAACTATCAAGTCTGGGCGGCCGGCGCGTTCGTCTCCAACGTCGGCACCTGGGTGCAGCGGACGGCCCAGGACTGGCTGGTGTTCACCCAGCTCACCCATCACGACGCTTCGGCTGTTGGTCTGGTGATGGCGCTGCAGTTCGGTCCACAGTTCCTCCTGTTACCCTGGACGGGCTTCGCCGCCGACCATTTCAATCAGCGTAAGCTCCTGATCGCCACACAGGCGACGATGGGCGCTCTCGCTCTGATGCTGGGGCTTCTCACCGTCGCCGGCGTCGTCCAGCTCTGGCATGTCTACATCTTCGCCTTTTTGTTCGGCAGCGCGGCGGCGTTCGATGCGCCGGTGCGTCAGACCTTCGTCGCGGAGTTGGTCGGCGATGAAGACCTGCATAATGCTGTGGCGCTCAACTCGACCTCGTTCAACGCCGCGCGGATGATCGGCCCGGCGCTCGCCGGCGTGATCATCGCCGCGATCGGCACGGGCTGGGCTTTCCTGATCAATGGCGCCTCTTTCGTTGCGGTGCTGATCTCCCTCGCGTTCCTGCGCGTCGCCGAGCTTCGTCCGAACGCCAGGGCCCACCGCTCCAAGGGAAGTTTCACCGAGGGATTCCGCTATGTATGGGGTCGCCCGGACCTCAAGGCTGTTTTGCTCATGCTGTTCCTGATCGGAACGTTCGGCCTGAACTTCCCGATCTTCATCTCGACCATGGCGGTCAGCGTTTTCCATGCCGACGCCCGCGGATATGGCCTGTTGTCGTCGATCATGGCCATCGGCACGGTGGCGGGTGCGCTGTTGGGCGCCGGTCGTGATAAGCCGCGGTTCGGCTTGCTGCCGGTCGGCGCCGGCGTATTCGGGCTCGGCTGCACGCTGGCCGCCATTGCGCCGAACTATTGGTTGTTCGCCGGCGCCCTCGTCGTGATCGGCGTGGCCGCGCTGACCTTCACCAATACCACGAACAGCCTGATGCAGCTTTCGACAGAGCCCGCCATGCGCGGGCGGGTGATGGCGCTACGCGTCGGCGTTGCGCTTGGGGGCACGCCGATCGGAGCGCCGATCGTCGGTTGGGTGGCCAACAATTACGGGCCACGCTGGGCGCTCGGCGTCGGCGCGGCTTCGGGCTTTGCTGCGGCGATCGTGGCCGTTTTCGCCTTGGCCCGCCCGAGACCACGGCCTTCGGTTTGATCTTGCCTGCCTCGGATTGTCCTTGCGAACGTCAGCTATCGGATACGCGCAGTTGTTCGAGATCGGCGATCAACCCAGGTCCAGTCGGTTCCCATCCGAGCTGCTTCCGCGTCTGCGCGCTGGACGCGGGCATATCGTAGGTGGCAAACATGCCGAGCCAGCCAAAAAAGGCCTGGGCCTCTTCCGGGGCGATGGATTTGACCGGCAGCTTCAGGCGCCGGCCAATAGCTTCGGCAATATCGCGCATCGAGACACCCTCTTCCGCGACCGCGTGATATTTTGCGTTCGGCTCAGCCTTTTCGATCGCCAGCCTGTAGAGACGCGCGACATCGAGAACATAGGCCGCCGGCCAGCGGTTGAGTCCGTCGCCGACATAGGCGCACACGCCCTTTTCGCGGTAGACCTCGATCGCGGGGGTGGTGAGACCCTGCTTGACCGGGTCGTGGACCTGGGGAAGACGCACGACCGAGGCGCGGACGCCCTTCAGCGACAGAGCCGTCTGTTCCGAAACACGGGGGAATGGAAAATCCGGCGGCACCACATCATCTTCGATCGCAACCTGACCGGGCCCGGCTAATCCCGCCAATCCCCCTGTAACGATGAGGGGCTTGTCGGAGCCAGCCAGAACGGAACCCAAGGCTTCAATGGCGCGGCGATCGACTTCACAACTCTCTACAAAATTTGACCAGTCGTGGATGAAGGCCAGGTGAATGACGGCCTCCGAAGCGGTTGCCCCCTTACGCAAGCCATCAAGGTCTTCAAGCGAGCCGCGATGAACTTCCGCGCCAATGGCGGCCAAGGATTTTGCCCCTTCGTCCGAACGGGCCATGCCAAGGACTTCATGTCCGGCGGCGATCAACTCCTTGACGACGGGCAAGCCGATGAAACCGGTGGCGCCGGTGACAAACACACGCATGAGCAGGTCTCCAGATTTCGTTGGAGACAGATATCTGCCTGTGGTCTATTCTGGTAAAGTAGTGACCTTATCATAGTAAGATGACTAACAGGATGGACGAGCACGTCACGAACGAGAATCGGCTTGGGTCCTATCTGAAGGACCGCCGCGCCAAGCTCGATCCGGCCGCGTTCGGCTTTCCGCCGGAGCGTCGCCGCACGCCAGGGCTGCGCCGCGAGGAAGTGGCGCAGCGCGCCAACATCAGCCCGACCTGGTACACATGGCTGGAGCAGGGGCGCGGCGGCGCGGCGTCGGCCGACGTGCTCGACCGGATCGCCCGCGCCTTGATGCTGACGGATGTCGAGCGCGAGCATCTCTTCCTGCTCGGCCTCGGCCGGCCGCCCGAGGCGCGGTACCAGAAAAACGAAGGCGTCACGCCACGACTGCAACGCGTGCTCGACGCGCTGGAGCCGAGCCCCGCCCTCATTCGGACCGCCACATGGGACGTCGTCGCCTGGAACCGGGCGGCGACCGTGATTCTGACCGACTATGGATCGCTGCCGCCGGAGCAACGCAATGTCCTGCGCTTCATATTCCTCGATCCGCGCGTCCGCGCCGCGCAATATGACTGGGAAAGCGTGGCGCGGTTCGTGGTGGGCGCGTTCAGGGTGGACGCGGCGCGTGCGGGCGCGGCGGCGGAGGTGCAGCCTCTCGTCGACGAGCTCTGCCGGCTCAGTCCCGAGTTCAAAGCGATGTGGCGCGACAATGACGTCCACAGCCATGGCGAGGGCGTCAAGCACATACGGCATCCGGTTCTGGGCCCGATCGCCTTCGAATATTCAGCGTTCGCCGTCGACGGCAGACCGGATCTCGGCATGGTGGTCTATAATCCGGCGACGCCGGCGGACGCAGAGAAGATCAGCTCGTTGATCGGTTCGGCGCCGGTAGGCGAACAATCATGATCCTCGTTGTCGATGCGCCTGAATGCCGGGCCTCGCCACGACCCTCGATGCAAATGCCGCCGGGTTCAGGGCGGGACTCGCAGGGCTTATGGCGGATGCGCTTGCGCTCCCGGTTATCGCCGCGGCGATCTATGCTGAGACGTCTCACGTGCGGGTCCGAACGCCCGCGATCAGGATGTCAACCAGACGTTTGGCCGCCTGCTCGCCATCGGCCCCCAAGCCTATGTTCGCAACGCCGGCGATCGCGCGCAGCAGGTCGAGCGGATCAAGGTCCAGACGAATGTCGCCGCTGGCGACCGCGCGATCGACCAGCTTCGCGATCGCCTGTTTCACCTGCGCAGTAGACGCCGAGTACAGATCGGACGTGCCGCCAACAATCGAATTGAGCAGTTCGTACATCCCGTGCTTGGCGGCGATGTAGTCCACGAACAGCAGCAGCCATTCACGCAGCGCCGTCACTGGAGGCTGCGTCTCCGCGAGGCGGCCGGCGGCGGCGACAAGCTGCTCGGTCTCGTTGCGGTAGACCGCCGCGACCAGCGCGTCGCGGGTGGGAAAATGGCGGTAGAGAGTCCCGGCCCCGACGCCGGCGATCCGGGCGATCTCATCAAGGCTGGCGCCGGATCCCTTTTCGGCGAAAGCGGCCTTCGCCGTTTCGAGCAAGCGAATGCGGTTGCGCTCCGCATCGGCTCGCGGCTTGCGGACGGCAGCGGCTTTGCCCTCATCGCTGGGTGCGAAGCTGAGGCGCGGTGTCCCGTCGGCGGCGGCTTCGAGGCCGAGCCGATAGCGGGTAGCGGTTGGCGGCTGACGATTCGACGCAGTTCAAAGGCGAAGCGCCGCAGAGAAGACAGGCCGCCGGATTTGAGACGCAGATGCGGGAGGTCGAAGCTCCAGCCCTTCTATTGACGGCCGCCTTGCGCGCCAGGCGATAGAGCCAGCGCTCCAATCCGCCCGTCAGATCGAAATAGGCGCGGTCGATGGTGAGCACGAAGGCGTCGTTCATGACGCCGGCGTAGAACCTCCGGCAGGATCAATTCGATCCCACGTGGGCGGCCATTGGCGTCGAGCCGCTCCTTCCATTCGTTGATCCAGGAGAAGCGGCGCCGGCGACGCCCGGTCGGCTGGCGGATGGAGGTCGCGATCGTCGTGGCCTGCAGCCGGTCCAATGCGGCCTTCAGGCGATCATCGTCGCGAAGCGAGTCCCCACGCCCGATGAAGGCGAGGATTTCATAGGGCGTCGCCGTCATCAGGCGGGAGGTCATCAGGCCATGGCGCCTCGACGATCTGGGAAGCGGCCCAGATCAGCACGTCGGCGTCCCAGATGGTCGCCATGCCGTGTTCTTGCGTCGCCTCGACTCGGATTGTCACCTCGATCGTCCGGAAATCGATCGGCTGGATGCGTCGCGACTTGGACAGGCTGAAGAACGGCCAGGACAACAGGTCCTGCGCGTCGCGCGGCGCCATGCGGCCAGGCAAGGCGCGAAACAGGTCGAGCTGCTGGCGCTCGGCAGGGTCGCGGTGTGCGGACATCGGCACGCGATCGCTCAGCGACGATTGTGAGCGGCGACCGGAGCCGGGCCGGCCGCATCTGCCCGGCCGGCGTTGCGCGCCTCGACATACTCGGCCCCTGGATCGAGCAGACGGAGGGAGCCAAATTCTGGCTGCGTGATTTTGACAGGCGGGACCGGAACTTTTTTGCTATCGCGCTGATTGTATTAACACTAGAGGCGCGCCTGTCACTCAAGCCAAAGCTCGGCGGTCGTGACGGCGCACGTTTTGCTATGCGGTCTCGAATGGCGGGTCGGCTCATCGTGCGGGCTCAATCGGATCCACGTGAACCCGGGTCAGACGAATGGACAAGATATTTGGCGCTTTTTTTGCTGGTCTGATCAAATTCGGGACGCTCGATGTTGTCGCAGCGAACGGACGCCGCTTCACCGTCGGCGACGGTTCGGGCAAAAAGTTGGCGGTGCGGTTCAACGATCGCAACGCGCAAATCCTCTTCATGATCGATCCTGAATTGCGCTTCGGCGAACTCTTCACGGACGGCCGCGTCGAGGTGATCGAGGGCTCCCTCTACGACGTGGTGGCGCTCGCCTCCGAAAATCTGATGCGCGCGGACGCTGGCCCTTCGCCCGCCGGGTTTGGCTGGGTCCGCCTTCTGCAGGAAGCGCGCGCGGCTCTGCGCCGGCTCGCGCGGGCGAACGACGCCCTGCGCGCGAGGCGAAACGTCGCGCATCATTACGATCTCGACGTTCGCGTCTACGAGCTCTTTCTGGACGGCGACATGCAGTATTCCTGCGCCTATTTCGAGAGCGACGGCGAAAGTCTCGAGGATGCGCAGCTTGCAAAAAAACGGCACATCGCGGCAAAGCTCGTCGCCGGTCCCGGCGCGAGCGTTCTCGACATCGGCAGCGGCTTTGGCGGGCTTGCCAATTATCTCGCGCGTTTTTGCGGCGCCAGCGTCACGGGCCTCACACTGTCCAAGGCGCAGTTCGAGGTGAGCCGGCAGCGCGCCGCGGCTCTCGGTCCCCTGGCGGCGGACTTCCGCATGCTGGATTATCGCGAGGTCGAGGGGCGTTTCGACCGCGTCGTTTCGGTCGGCATGTTCGAGCATGTGGGCATTGCCAATTACGACGCGTATTTCCGCAAGATCGCGCAGCTTCTCAATGAGGATGGCGTCGCCCTGGTGCACACGATCGGCCGCGCACCGGGCCCCGCCGCGACCAATCCATGGATCGGCAAATATATTTTCCCAGGGGGCTATATCCCCTCGCTTTCCGAAATCCTGCCGGCGATCGAGCAAAGCTCTCTCATCGTCACGGACCTTGAAGTTTTACGGCTCCATTATGCCGAAACACTCAAAGCCTGGCGGGAGCGCTTTCTGGCGCGGCGCGAACAGGCAAAAGCGATCTATGATGAACGCTTCTGCCGCATGTGGGAGCTTTACCTCGCGGGGTCGGAAGCCGCCTTCCGATATGAAGGCCTTGTCGTTTTTCAGGTCCAGCTCGCAAAGAGGCTGGACGCCGTGCCGCTGACGCGCGACTACATCACGCGCGCGGAAGCGGATCTGCGCCGCCGCGAAGCTGCGTCCACCTTGTCGGAGGCCGGCGAATAGCGGCGCGCGCCTGGTGCAAGGCGCGCGCCGCCCTTAAGCCTTACGTTCGCTCAATAGCGGTCGTGATCGTGGTCGTCGTGGTCGTGGTCGTGGTCGTGGCCGCGATTATGACCAGCGGCGAACAGATCCGACATCACCGCCGCGTTCGAGTCGCAGGCATGGTTCAGACAGGGAAGCCCGAAGCCCGCCTCAAGCGTTTTAAGCAAAGAGAAATGCGTATAGAAGCGCGAGCTCTTGACGCCTGCGGCCCCGTAGTTGGTGTCGACAATCAGGAGAACCTGGTTGGTGTTCGGCGCCGTGCTATAGTCGTTTTCATCCCACACGATCACAATCGCATTGTTGCCCCGCCGCCAGGCGGGCGACTGGTGGATGGCCGTGACGAGCGTTTGTAACGCAACGTCCCCGCGCTGGATCAGAGCCGGGTTCAGGCCGGACTGGAGGCCGACGTCGCTCGGGTCATAATTGCACAACGCGCCGGCGTTGCCTTGGCCATGCTGGTCGTTGCATTGATTGGGCGCGATGAACGAGAAGTTCGGCGAAGCGCCTGCGCCAAGGTCAGCAAACAGGCCCCTTGCGCCGTCGAAGCCGGCCATATTCTGCAGACTGTTGTTTGGATCATATCCCTCTTGAACATTCTTGAAGTAGGCGAAGGGATTGTGCTTCACCGCATAGAGAGCAACCATGTTGCTTGACGTCAGCGGAGGATTGAGCGTCGGCAGGATCTTGCTGAAATCCGTGTTGTTGGTGAAAACGCCGTCGCTCGTGTTGACCTGATCGGCGCCGCTCGCAGGCAGATTCTCCTGATAGCTTTTCCAGGTGAGCCGCCGCGCGACGAGCTGGTCGGCGATCGTCTTGCCGAATGTGTGGCTGGCCGCCGGGAATGAGAGATGTCCGTCGATGTTGATATCGCCCGGCAGTCCCTGAGTCTCGTTTGTCGTGTCGATGACGGGCGTAGCCGCATCGACTCCTTCGCCTGCAATCGGGCAAATTGTCGGCGATGGCGGATTGTCGGTCGCCGGCACGTGCGAGGCGAGGTTGGCCGTGCAAGTCGTGTTGTGCCAGTTTGGCGCATTATCGCTTTGCACGCCGAAGTTCGAGCCGCCTACGACCTCCAGGTAGTTCGTGAAGCTTGGATGACCAACAGCGAAATAATTGGTCGCATGATTCGCAGCGAGCGCCAGCCTGTTGGTGAAGGGCGCATTCGGATTATTCAGAATTTGGCTGTAGCCATGATTTTCCATCATGATTACATACACATGGTCCAGATGCGGAATGCCTGTCGGAGTGACCCCCTCCGCGGCGAACCCGCCGTTGGCAACGCATGACATCAACAGGGCGAGCCCCGCAGCGCGTCTTTTCATAGCTTTTATCCCCCATGCTCTATTGGAAAGGCCAGCTTCGTACCGAACTTGCGCGAACCTTTTGTGGCGCTCACGCCTGATTTTTCAACCGGGGGCCGTATTCGCCGTCCGTTTCAAGCCGACTCAGATTGGCAAAGCGAGACTGACGGCTCTGGTTGGCGCCATTTATTGCGCTGGCGATTGCCCGATGGACTCCCAGCTCTCGGGCAAGATTGCGCAGGGCGTCAAAAGTTCTGGAACATTGCTCTGACGTCAGGCTGGCGCGCGCCGCCTGACAATAAGATCTGCAAGGCGATCCGCGCCTTGCGAGCGTCGAGGCTCTGGGCGGGGATCAACCCGCGGGCGATCAGATCAATCTCTCCGCCGGCATAGCCATAAGAGGCGCGCAAGGTCTCGCCGGCGCCTGTGCGGCTTGCGAAGACGACAGGGATACGTTCGGCGAGAAGCCCGAGATCCCCCGCCGCCGCCGCCGCGACATGCCCTGCTCCGGGCAGGCTCAGCACCAGCCCCTCGATCGCGCCGGCGCCAAGAGCTTTGAGGCTCTCGCGCTCGAAGCCCGGCCCAGCCTCGAGGATGGGCACGATCGGCGCGCCGGCGCCAAAGGTCAAAAGCGGCGGGGCTACGGCTGGCGAAAGCGCAAAGCGCACGCGATCTTCGGCGACGTAGCCGATCGGACCGAAAGGCAGCGACGAAAAGGCATGCGTGCGAAAACTATGGGTCTTGCGGATCAGCGGCCCCGCGTGAATCTCATCGTCGGTCACAACGAGAACGCCTTTTTTCCGCGCCGACCCGGAAACCGCCACGCGCGCGGCGGCGAGTAAATTGGCCGCGCCATCCGCGCCTGGCTGATCAGGCCGGCGCATCGCCGCCGTCAGGACGATCGGAACATCGACCTGCACGAGAACAGAAAGCGCGAAGGCGGTCTCCTCCAGCGTATCCGTGCCATGCGTGATGAGCACGCCATCGGCCGATGTCGCGGCCTCCGCGGCGGCTTTGGCGATTTCCGCGAGATCCGGCAGCGTGAGGCTGGCGCTGGGCTTGGCCAGAACATCCCGCGCAAAAATGTCCCCGATGTCCTGAAGCTGCGGCAAGGCGGCGACGAGCGCCGCGGCCCCGAGGCGAAGCGCCGCGCCTTCGGGAGCGGCGCCCCCGCTCGCCGCCTGCGCGGTCATGGCGATCGTGCCGCCCGTCGACAAGATGATGAGGCGCGGACGCCGAGAAACATTCAATGGAAGCGCCTCCTTACGGGGCCTTATAATCGAGGCCGCCCGCGCCGGACAGCCGTCATTCATGACAATTCCAACAAGGCCGCCGCGCCGGCGCGAACATCCGCGCGGGTCTCCACACGCGGATGTTCAGAACGAGAGCGGCCTTATCATCGCGATGGCGTCATGCCTCGCTTCAAAAGTCCGGCTGATTTTTCCTCGCTGCTGAAATTCGCCGGCCGTGTTGCGCCTCATGCTGGCCTTTTTCAAACGCTACAGCTCGTTTCGCCTATATCCACCCACTCTGCGCCCGGCCATGCGCGACATCGAAAATGAAGGCTTTAATCCGCAATTAACTAAAAATCGCCTCAATGTAACTCCAGCAATGCTGCGAAGCTCTGTGTCTGGACCTTCAGAGGACCGGTGAGGCGCTCCCTGCGCGGCTCTTGCGGTTGATCGCGCCTTCTGGCGCGCGGAGGACGTTGGTTGATTCAAAAGGCAAGTGTCATGATTTCATTGCGAGAGTGGGACGAATGACACAGGTGTTCGACAGACCACTTGATTTCATTCCATTGAATCGCGGTCGTTTATCCCGGAAGATTTTTTCCCACACCGTTCCAGGCGCGGCCATCCTCGCTTTGAGCGCCTTGGTGGGCGCCTTGATGCTATACACGCGTCCCGACCCAGCCCCCAACGCGGCTAAAGCGCCCGCGGCGGCGCCAGTGGCGGAGGCCGCCGCGGCGACGCCCCCGGCAAACGTCGCCTCGAATGCCTATGGCGCGCTGTTCGACCCCGGTTTTTCCTCCGGCTCGCCACCGGTTTTGCTGTCTCAAAGTTTTCCACTTCAATCGGACCTTGGGTCCGTTGCGCCGGCGCAATCCGCCGCGATCGCAGAGCCGGACGACGTCATGCCGACGCCGCCGGCAGCAGATCTCCAAATCGGCGAGAGCGCGCCTTTGCCGGCGCCGCGTCCCGCCGAACTGGGAGCGCCCGCAAGCCGTGGCCCGATCCGTGTTCCAGGCATAGCAGGCCGCCAGTTAGCGCAGCAGAACAGACGGAACGCTTCTCCGAGCGCTTCTTCTGATAATCGCAATTTCTTCGAGAAGCTGTTTGGCATGCCGCAAACGCCCCGGACTGTCCTCGCCTACGCTGCGCCGGAGGACGACGTTGTAAGCGACGCGCCAAAAGTCACCACCGGCACCTTGCCCCGCTACGATCGCTGGACAGCCATTTACGACGTCGCCGCTCATACTGTCTACATGCCCAATGGAACGAGACTGGAGGCGCACTCGGGGCTGGGCGACAGGCTGGACGATCCACATTACGTCCACGAGCGCAATCGCGGGGCGACGCCTCCAAATGTCTACGAGCTCACGCCCCGGGAACAGCTTTTCCACGGGGTGCAGGCGTTGCGCCTCAAACCCGTTGGCGGCGGCGACGTCTATGGACGGACAGGTCTCCTCGCGCACACTTACATGCTAGGCCCGAGGGGCGATTCCAACGGATGCGTGTCCTTCAGGAACTACAATGCATTCTTGCAGGCGTTTCAAAACGGCGAAGTCAGACGTCTCGTCGTCGTGGCTCGTCTAAACTAGGGCATTTTCAGCAAAGCGGACGGAGGTTCTGCGTCCGAAAATGCTTTAACCGCTTGAATGAGAGCGGTTTGTCTCGCGTCGAGGAGGGTGAGAGCGCGGCGCGGAAAGTTGCGCCGACCATCAACCCGGCTCGCCCCGCCAACTCAATAATGGCGGACGACGACTCTCGCGCTGTCGCCGCTGCGACGGCTGGAATGGGCGCAAACCGGCCTTTGGGGCGCGCGAAAAGAAGCCCTTTCGCGCGCTCTCAAGCCGATCACGCTTCGGCGGAAGCAGCGGCGGCCTTTTCGGCGGCGGCGGCCGTCGCGGCGGCGCGTTCCTGCGCCTTCTTCTTCGGCTGCGCCTTGGTCGGATTCGTTCGCGCCTCGCGCGCGATCACGCCGAGACCATCGAGCAGGCGCGCGACGCGGTCTGTCGGCTGGGCGCCCTTGGCGATCCAGGCCTTCGCCTTCTCGGCGTCGAGCACGACGCGATCGGCGGAATCCTTCGCCTTCAGCGGATCAAAAATACCGAGACGCTCAATGAAACGGCCATCGCGCGGCATCCGCGAGTCGGCGACCACGACGCGATAGAAGGGGCGCTTCTTGGCGCCGCCGCGCGATAGACGAATTTTCAGGGACATATGAGTTGTTCTCCAATTTTGCCGATTGCTTCGGCGTCAGACATTCAGGATGAAATTCGCAGGCGTTACTTCTTTTTTCCGAACGGATTGAGCCCGCTCAGGAGGCCTCCGCCGAGGCCGGGCAGCTTGCCCGGCTGCGCGCCAAGCCCCCCGCCCGCGCCGCCGCCAAGACCCGGCAGCTTTGGCGCGGCGGAGACGCCCGCCGGCGGCGGGGCCAGCGGCTTTGGCGCGGCGACCGGCTTTGGCGCCGGACCACCGGGCATCGGCCCCAATTGCTTCTGCAAGGCGGCGATCTGTTCGGGGCTCGGCTGCGGCATCCCGCCCATGCCGGCGCCCGGCATGCCGAACATCGAGGCCATTTTGCCGAGCGCGCCGCCGCCGCGCTTGGCGCCGCCAAGCGATTTCATCATATCGGCCATCTGGCGGTGCTGCTTCAAAAGCTTGTTGACGTCTTCGACCTTCACACCGGAGCCTGACGCGATGCGCTTCTTGCGCGAGGCTTTAAGGATATCGGGGTTGCGGCGCTCCTGCCGTGTCATCGACGAAATAATGGCGCGCTGGCGCTTGATGATGCGGTCGTCGAGGTTGGCGGCGGCGAGCTGATCCTTGATTTTGGCCATGCCGGGCAGCATGCCCATGATGCCGCCAAGGCCGCCGATCTTCTCGACCTGCGCCAGCTGCTCGGAGAGGTCCTCGAGATCGAACTTGCCCTTGCGCATGCGATCGGCGATGCGCTGGGCCTTTTCAGCGTCGATCGACTCGGCGGCTTTCTCGACGAGCGAGACGATGTCGCCCATGCCAAGGATGCGATTGGCGATGCGCGAGGGATGGAAGTCCTCCAGCGCGTCCATTTTTTCGCCGGCGCCGAGAAGCTTGATCGGCTTGCCGGTGACGGCGCGCATGGAGAGCGCCGCGCCGCCGCGTCCATCGCCATCAACGCGCGTCAGCACGATGCCGGTGATGCCGACGCGATCGTCGAAGCTTTTCGCGAGATTGACCGCGTCCTGGCCGGTGAGGCTGTCGGCGACGAGCAGGATCTCATGCGGCTTTGAAGCCGCCTTGATCTCGGCCATCTCCTGCATCAGGGCTTCGTCGATATGGGTGCGCCCGGCGGTGTCGAGCAGGACGACGTCAAAGCCTTGCAGGCGCGCCGCCTGCTCGGCCCTGACCGCGATCTGCACGGGGGTCTGGCCGGCGATGACCGGCAGCGTTTCGACGCCAATCTGGCGGCCGAGCACGGCGAGCTGCTCCTGCGCCGCCGGCCGCTTGACGTCGAGCGAGGCCATCAGCACCTTGCGCTTCATGCGCTCGCTGAGGCGCTTGGCTATCTTCGCCGTCGTCGTCGTCTTGCCGGCGCCCTGCAGGCCGATCATCATGATCGCGACTGGCGGGGCGGCGTCGAGATTGATCGGCTCGGCTTCCGCCCCCAGCGTCTCGATGAGGACGTCATTGACGATCTTGACGACCATCTGGCCGGGCGTCACCGATTTGATGACATTGGCGCCGACCGCGCGCGAACGCACCTTGTCGACGAAGGACCGCACGACGTCGAGCGCCACGTCGGCTTCGAGCAGGGCGCGGCGGACCTCGCGCAAGGCGACGTTGACGTCCTCCTCCGAGAGCGAGCCGCGACGGGTCAGGGCGTCGAATATGCCAGAGAGCTTTTCCGAAAGCCCTTCGAACATGCGTTTTGTCCCATCATGAGCGCCGCGCGAAACCATTTCCCGCGGCGGCCTATCGATCAACGCCCGAAAATGAGCGATTTTCCGTCTATAATCACAAAACACCCAACGCGCATCGCGCCCGGGGGCGCCAAGCGCTGCCGGACGTTCACCGCTCGGTCCCAAGGCCAAGTCAGCTCGCGCATTCGAACCTTTTTTGAAGGCCGAAACCGTTTCTTTGCGCGTCAGGGCGCCAAAGTCAAGGAAATCAGAAAATAGCGCCGTTCCCGCCATTTGCCGGCGCGGCAGAACATGATAGATCGAAACCCGTAAATCAAAAAGCTTGGCTCTCGCGTCCCGGTAGCTCAGCAGGATAGAGCAACGGTTTCCTAAACCGTAGGTCAGGGGTTCGAATCCCTTCCGGGACGCCAAATGTTTTCAATAGCTTATTCGCCATACGATCGCACTCCACCCCCGCAAACCGTATCGACGCGGCGCGAGTGGTAATCAATGTTTGGCTCCCGCGCCGATAGCTGACGCGGCGCACGCCATTATTGCCGGGCAATCGGCGTCTACAAAATGAAGGAGAGCCCAATGCGGAAATCAATAGTCGTGACGGCGGCGTTACTCTGCTCTGCGATGCTGACTCCAGGCGACGCATCGGCGCGTGGCGGCGGGCATGGAGGCGGACGCGGTGGCTGGCACGGCGGGGGCGTTCATGGCGGGGGCGTTCATGGCGGCGGCTGGCATGGCGGCGGCGGGCGCCACTACGGCGGCGGCGGGCGCTACTACGGCGGCGGCAGGCGCTACTACGGCGGCGGCGGTTACTACAATGGCGGCAATGCGGCGGGCGCTGCAATTGCTGGCGGTATTTTAGGCCTGGCGACGGGAGCTATCATCGCCGGCTCGGCGGCAAATTCCGCTGCGGCTTCGGCTCGCGTTGGCGATCCGAACTGGCTTTCTTATTGCGCTCGAAAATACAGGTCCTTTGATCCGTCGAGCGGGACCTATCTTGCCTATGACGGCAACCGCTACGTTTGTCAGTAAAAAAGGGGGCGCCGCGCCATTTGCGCGCGGCCCTCACCCTCACCGGCCCCGCGCCTCGATAAGATCAACGGGCTCCGGCGATCCCCAGTCATACTGGCGTGGACAGCACGACGCGCCATGTCGTGGAATTTCATCATGCCGCGCCGCAGGGCGCGGTATCGGGATGTCGGTTAACACCGCGCACAGCGCCTGCTGCCAGCCGCCAGTCGATGCGGCGACCTACAATCTGATCGGACTTAGCATTCAAGCCGGCGCCGGCGACCGGGTTGGCGAAATAAAAGATCTGTGCTCGAGAAGGGACGGCTCGTCGGCTATATTTTATCGGTCGAACGCAACACGATCGGACGCGCGGCTCGCGCCGCTTGTTCTCTCTTTGTTCGATCGTTATAAAATCTGCCGGTCTAAATTGACGCCGGCTCACGAAGCTTCTCCCGTTCCGCGAGCTCTTCATCGGTCAGGCGCGCGTCGTAAATAGAGCGCGAGTCGATCGTTCGCGAGACTATCGTCGCGGTGATCGCCGCCACCAACAGCGGCGCAATGAACGTGCGATCATGGCCGGTTAGCTCGATCATCAAAACCACCGCCGAGATCGGGCCTTGAGTGGTGGCGGCGATCACCGCGCCCGCGCCGATCAGCGCGCAGAGCCCCGACGGCACGCCGGGAAACAACCATGTTGAGAGATGGCCCAGAACAGCGCCCAGAAGCGCGCCGAGCGTGAGTGAAGGCGTAAACAGGCCGCCGGGCGCGCCGCTGCCCAGACACATGGCGGTTGCAATGGGTTTCAACAACAGCAACGCCAGAAGCAGCGGCGGCGCCACTTCGCCATTGAAGGTAAGTTGCGCAAGGTCCTTGCCGTTGCCCAACAGCTGCGGGAACCAGATCGAAGCCGCTCCAAGCAGCGCCAACACAAAAGATGGGACGACCAGGCGCAACCAGCCCTTCGGCCTGGCGCGATCGGCCAGCGCGATCATCCGCACAAAACCTACCGACACGACCCCCGCGATCGGTCCAGCAATCAGCGCCCAGCAAATAATCGACGAGCCGCTTCGGTAGGCTGGAATGATATAGGTGGGCGCGTTGGGAAGGGCGACCCATGACACCATGGCGGCGACCACCGAGGCCGCCAGCGCCGGCAGCACGAGACGCAGGGCGAGGACGCCGCGAAGCACTTCAATGGCGAATAAAGCGCCGCCCAGGGGAACATCATAGGCGGCCGCCATTCCAGCGCCCGCGCCACATGCGACGAGGAGCCTGCGCTGCTCATCGGAGAAGCCGCCCCGGTCTGACAGGACATTTGCGATCACCGCGCCAGCCTGCTTCGGCGCGCCCTCCCGTCCGAGCGACGCGCCGAGTCCGACAATCACTTCCGACAGGACGGCGCTGCCGATGCTGCGCCAAACAGGAACCCGGCCGGCGGTGAACCAGAGCGCCGTGGTGATTTCAATGCCGTTGCCCGCGGTCAATTTCACGAGAACCATCTGACCGACGCCGGTCAGAAGCCCGGCGCCCAACAGAATCAATACGCGCCGCCAAGGGTCGGTCCGCGTCGCCGCCTCAAGAAGGTCCAGGTTTGGCGGCCACGCCAGATGCTGGACAGCCGATAGCAGCGTTATCAGCGCCGCCGCGCTGAGTCCGGCGCCAATTCCAGTCAGGATGACGGCGGTCCAAAAGGTCGCCGCCCCGGGATGCCTCAAGGTGGCGGGTATGCGGCCATCCGTCCCGGCTGGGCTGTGTTCGGGAGGCCCTCCGCTTTTCTGCCGCATTGTCTGCAATGTTACCGATGAAGTGACGGCGCTGGACCACGCAGCCCAAGGAAACCGCTTACGCGCTTACCGTCAAGACAGGCGAGGCCGGCATTGGAATGTCGCGCCACGGCGCTCCCAACGCCCGGCGACGATCGGGCCGGGGATATTGGTTATCGACAAATGAAATTTGTGATTTGACACCATTGGCGCTCGCCATAATGCTGCCACATTCGCTCAAGTGAGCCCTATTTCTTTTTGGCCGCCTCAACGGAGAGTGACGCCATGAATCGACGGGCATTTGTGACATCCGGCCTGCTATCGGCCGGGTTTCTCGCCATCGCCGCGGGAGCGGCGCACGCGCTGACAGGGGTCGCGCCACCCGACCATGCGCGGCAGACGGGCGATCAAGACGTCGAGAAAGCGTGGTGGCGGCGCCATTGGGGCTGGCGTCGCCGCTGGAGATGGCGTCGGCGGTGGTGAACGCTCGAATGTCGCCAGCTCTGAAATCGTCGCCACGACCCAGCGCGGAATGCGTTCAGGCAGAATCGCATTCCGCTCCGCAAGGCCTTTGTTTTACCGCCTGATGTCGGCCTAAAAACGCTGGCTCTTCGGCGTCATGCCCTAGCGCCGACCGCCGCCATGGCCTCCCCCGCCGTGGAAGCCGCCACCATGGCCGCCGCCGTGGAACCCGCCGCCGTGCCAGCCGCCACCACCGCCGTGCCAGCCGCCACCGCCGCCGTGCCAGCCACCGCCGTGCCAGCCGCCGCCATGCCAACCGCCGCCGCGCCAGCCATAGCCGCCACCGCCCCAGCCGCCGGGAACGCCCCAGCCACGCCAGCCATAGCCGCCGCCCCAGCCAAAGCCCGGCCTGAAGGCATAACCGCACCAGTACCAGCCCGGGCCTCTCCAGCCATTGGGGTACCAGCAATAGTTGCGGCCACCCCAAAAATACTGAACATGCTCAAGGGGCAAAGAGCCATCCCTTTGGGCGATGGCGCCAAGGCCGTTGAACGACGGCGCCGCTACGGCGCTCCCGCTTGCCGCCGCGCCCGCGGCCAGCGCAACAGCGGCCGTCATGCTCATCAATCGACGCATTTGCCTCTCCTTGATGTTCCGTCCCCGACGCCGACCTGCTTGGATCTTCGAAAAACCCGGTCGCCCGGTGCGGGATCATGCGCGGAAACGAAGAAATATGAACCATGTTCAATCAATTTTTGAGCGATTCGTCATGGCGGCCGATCAAAACGCTCGTTTTTGGAAGCGTGGCGCCTTAAGCGCCGCGCCATTTCGCCGACGCGAACACCTCATTTTGAGACGGACGGCGCCAAGTCGAGCGGCTTAGCCGCGACGACCGCCGCCCGATCCGCCTCCACCCGGGCGCCCACCGCCGTGCGCGCCGCCGGGTCTGCCTCCACCGGGCCTCACGGCCTGTCCGCCCCCGGGTCTGCCGCCGGGCCTGATCATCTGGCCGCCACCTGGCCTTCCACCCGGTCTAACCACATGGCCGCCGCCCGGCCTCGCGACTGGACGGTGGTGGATATGGCGAGGAGGCGCGCGCCAGCCGCGCCAGCCCGCGCCGCCACCCCAGCCAAAGCCGCGCCGCCAAGCGTAGCCGCACCAATACCAGCCGGGTCCTCTCCACCCGCCGGGATACCAGCAATAACGGCGTCCGCCCCAGACAAATTGAGCTTCGTCGAGCGGCAGGACGCTATCGCCGTAAGCGATCGCGCCGAGATTGGCGATCGGAGTCGCCGCCGCCTCGCTTACCCCGCTCGCGGCGACGCTCGCCATCAGCGCGACCGCGGTGACCATCCTCTTCCATGGCTGCATTTGCTTTCCTTCAAGCTTCACTATCCAAACAGCCCGCCCCCAGCGCTTTGCGCGCGTCTCTATATGCCGCATTGAAGATGAATGGAAAATGATCGGTTCGGCGGCGAAGCTTAAAAGCCAATGATTTTCCAACGCCCTCGCGTCAGATTTTGCCTTTTCCGGCAATTTTGCGCGCTCTCTTGCCCAGCGTTCGCAGCCGCAGCGCGTTGAGCTTGATGAAGCCGGCCGCGTCGCGATGATCATAGGCGACAGCGCCTTCCTCGAAAGTCACAAGGTCCTGATCGTAAAGCGAATAGGGGCTCGAGCGGCCAACCACGGCGGCCGAACCCTTATAGAGTTTCACGCGCACGCGGCCCGCCACGAACTCCTGGCTTTTGTCGATCAGCGCCTGCAGCATCTCGCGCTCCGGCGAAAACCAGAAGCCGTTGTAGATCAATTCGGCATATTTCGGCATCAGCTCGTCCTTGAGATGCGCCGCGCCGCGATCGAGCGTGATCGACTCGATGCCGCGATGGGCGAAATAAAGGATCGTGCCGCCCGGCGTTTCATACATGCCGCGCGATTTCATGCCGACGAAGCGATTCTCGACGAGATCGAGGCGGCCGATGCCATTGGCGCGCGCGAGTTCGTTCAAGCGGGTCAGAAGGGTCGCCGGCGACATTGGCTGACCATCAATGGCGACCGGGTCGCCTTTTTCAAAGTCGATCTCGATATAGGTCGGCTTGTCGGGCGCGTCTTCCGGATTGATCGTGCGCGAATAGACATAGTCCGGCACTTCCTGCGCCGGATCTTCCAGCACTTTTCCTTCCGAGGAGGCGTGCAGCAGATTGGCGTCGACGGAAAATGGGGCGTCGCCGCGCTTGTCCTTGGCGATCGGGATCTGGTTCGCTTCGGCAAATGCGATGAGGGCCGTGCGCGACGTCAGATCCCACTCGCGCCAGGGCGCGATCACCTTGATGTCCGGCTCCAGCGCGTAATAGGACAATTCGAAGCGCACCTGGTCGTTGCCTTTGCCGGTCGCGCCATGCGCCACCGCGTCGGCTCCGGTCTTTTGCGCGATCTCGATCTGCTTTTTCGCGATCAGAGGCCGCGCGATAGAGGTTCCGAGCAGATAAAGCCCCTCATATTGGGCGTTGGCGCGAAACATCGGAAAAACGTAGTCGCGCACGAATTCTTCGCGCAGATCCTCGATAAAAATGTTTTCCGGTTTTACGCCGAGCAAAATGGCCTTGTCCCGCGCGGGGGAAATCTCCTCGCCCTGGCCGAGATCGGCAGTGAAGGTCACGACTTCGCAGCCGTAGGTTGTCTCCAGCCACTTCAGAATGATCGACGTGTCGAGCCCTCCCGAATAGGCGAGGACGACTTTCTTAACGTCTGATCTTTGCTGCGGCATTTTGTAACTCTCAGGTGGCGCTTGCGAGGCGGGAACGATGCCGCGCGACTATAGTTGCGGAGCCTTTTGGCGCAAGGGCGGGAAGCCGAAGGATGACTCTGCCGAGCCGCCCGCGGGGGGCGGACGGAACCGCGAGACGTATTATGGATGGCCCGTTCGGGCGCGCCGGCGTGATCTGCGCGAACGCTTCGGCGATGATCAGGCCGTGAAGCGCCGCTCCTACCGCTGGACCGAGCGCGGCGCCTTGGACAAGTGTCTCGAGGCGCTCACCGCGCTGCACGTTTCCAGTGATCCGGCCCCTTCGACATGCATCGCCGCGACAGCATTGCTTATGGCCCGGCGCCTAATGCAAGGTTTGACTCGTCAGCGCCATCTCCGGTGAATTTTCACCGTCGGCAAAAAAGGTCCAATACTTAAGCTGCGCCATAATTCGCTGCAGTTCCCGGAGAGCGACCAAATCTAAATATTGGTCAGAATCGTGGCTAATCTGGCCCGCTTCATAAAGATGCTGAAGCTCAGTAAGTTTCGCGACAATCTTTTCACGGAGAGTCCGGCCGGAAGACATAATGAAGCTCCGTACTATCAAAACAAGTGACGCCCAAAAGAATGACTTAATGTCGAATATTGTCATTCATGGTTCAGCGCAATATTGCAAGTACAACCTATCGTTGTTCTTATGAAATGATATGAATGAAGAACGAATTAAGCTTGTCACCTGAATGCGAGAGATTTACATGGCCCGTTTGGGTAAAAGGTTCTGCACGCCCCGCGCTCTACCGCGTCGCCGTTGTGACGGGCGATTTCGATCTCGATAGAGCCGTCTTGGAAAACGCTAAAGTGATTGCGCATTCCGCTCAGCAGCGGCCGTCACGGCGTCGCCTTTTCAGGCAGAACCCCCGCGCGCCCTTGCGTATCGGACGGCGGGGGCAGTTCAGCAAAGAACTACCGGAGGCACGATCGTTGGGCCTTGAAGGAGATCGGGGCGGCTTCAAGGGGGTGGCGAAACGGTCCGGTTCCTGCGGGAAGGGCCCGCCTTGTGTCCGGACCGGGGGAGATCCGTCCACGATCAATTTACGATCGCGCGGCCGCGGAAGTTTCAACCGGGCCTATCCGCGCGTCCGAAGCGCCCTCAGGCGCTTCGGACGCGCGGCCTGATTGTTTAGTTCGCGCCCTTGATCCGGCTCAAGCTCAGGGCGCTTCCCATTCGCTATGGTGTTTGACGCGCGTTTTTATCGAAGCCGCCGCCTCCTGGCGGTTCATAAGGAACGCTCGCGCCGAGACTTTATTGTTCCAGCAAATGGTGCTTATATGCAAAAGCTTTGGCGTAACGTGAGCAGCAAAATGTCTCAATCCATTCCGTTTGCTCGACGCCAGCTTGGTGCGGCGCTCGCCTGTGTCGCGTTGATCGCCCTGCCGCTCTGCGCCCGCGCCGACGACACCGCCAAGGGCAAGATCATCGCCAAGCGCTGGTGCGCCTCCTGTCATGTGGTCTCGAGCGATCAGACGAAAGGCAACTCGGACGCGCCGAGCTTCTCGTCGATCGCCGACGACAAGCTGACGCCAAAAACCCTTAAGGCTTTTCTGAGCTACCCGCATCCCAAAATGCCGGACATGAATCTGTCGCGCAACGAAATCGGCGACCTCGTCGCCTATATCCGCACGCTCGCTCGCTGAGCGACAGCGCGCGGTTGCGCCTTGGCGGGGACGGCCATAAGCCGGTTTACTGTGTGGCCCTGCCCGGCCGCTTGCGAACAAATAGCAACCCGGCCAGGGTCAGGAGAGTAAATCCCGCGCCGGCCAGGAACGTGCCTTCGGGGCCAAATACATCCCATAGCGCGCCGGCGACGAGGCTGGCGACCAGCAACGCCAGCCCTGTGACCAGATTGAACATGCCGAAAGCGGTTCCGCGCAATTCGGGGGCGGCGGTATCGGCGACCAAAGTCGCGAGCAGGCCCTGTGTAAAGCCCATGTGCAGTCCCCACAAAAACGCGCCGATCCCAACGCCGGCGACGCCGGACGAGAAGGCGAGCGTGACGTCAGCGGCCAGCAGGAAGATAAGGCCGATGGTCAACACTGCATATCGATCGACGCGGTCCGACAGCACGCCGGCGGGATAGGCGGAGGCCGCATAGGCGACGCTCATCACGACCATGACCGCCGGCACGAGCATAAGCGGCAGGCCGGTCGACTGGGCGCGCAGCACCAGGAACGCCTCGCTGAAACGGGCGAAGGTGAAGACGGTCGCAACGGCGACGACCCGCCAGTAATCCGTCCCGAGCCGGGCGAGTTCGGCCCTTCTCAGCGGCATGCTGACGCGGCGTAGATTCGCGGGACGTTTGGGCTCGCGCACGGCGACGAGGAGCAGGCCAAATGATATAAATGCCGGAATGACGGCGATCCAGAAAACCGCCTTGAAATGATCCGCGGTCAGCCACATCAGAACCATTGCGCCGATGGGGCCCAAAAACCCGCCGATCGTGTCGAGCGACTGGCGCAGGCCAAAACTCGCGCCGCGTAAATGCGCTGGACTGATGTCCGCGACCAGGGCGTCGCGCGGGGCTCCGCGAATACCCTTGCCCACTCGATCAATGAACCGCGCCGCGATGAGCCACTGTACCGTCGCGGCCAGCGGAAAAATCGGCTTTGTGAAAGCCGCCAGACCATAGCCGACGCCGGCGAGGAGTTTGCGCCGGCCGAGCCAGTCGCTGAGGGCGCCGGAGAATATCTTGGTGATCGACGCCGTCGCTTCGGCGACGCCTTCAATGAAGCCGACGGTCAGGACCGAAGTTCCAAGCACCGTGACCATATAGACGGGCAGCAACGCGTGGATCATCTCGGAGGAGATGTCCATGAACAGGCTGACGAAGCCGAGCGCCCAAATCCCGGCGGGAAGCGCGCGCCATCCTCTCTGCGGCCCTGAAGCGTCAACGGTCATCGTTTGGTTGCCGGTTGTTCGTGCATCTCTAGTCCCGGCCGCTTCCGCCGGCGCGCGGCCTCCGGCGGCGGATCGCGCCGCGATCTCCTTATAGCGGCCCGCGGACGGTTTCCACCAGCGGGTGAGCGATGGCCGCGCAGACCGCCGAGCGAACTCTCTTCCAGGCGAAGCGTCTGCCGCAGGCTTCAAACATGTCTCCAGCGATCGCAAGGCCAAGACCGCTCCCCGTCTCCCAGAGAGGAGACGCTCCCCCTGCGGCGCCTTGTCTTCGCGGCCAGCTTCGAACACCGGATGACGACAACGGCCGGAGCGTCGTTTTCCGCTGAGGAGAACCGGTCCTGGCGCTGGCCGCTCCGCGCCTTCAGTCCGGCGGGCTTCGGGACGCCGAGAGCGGAACGCGTTCAAGCGGAATCGCATTCCGCTCTTTAAGCCCTTGTTTTACCGCATGATGTGGGCCCGAAAAGTCTGCAACTTTTCGGCATCATGCTCTAACCGCGCGCTGGGACGTTTCCCTTGCCGGCCGCGCCGGATTTGCCGCGCCCCTGCGCTTGAACCTCGGCGTCCCAATTGGCGACGACGTTCTGATAGATGTCCTCCTCCTGCGCATTGTGCAGCCGCACGAGGGAGTCGATCGAGTCTATGATGCGCTGCGCGTCCCGCACGATGTACCGGTCGGATTCGTCCGCATGGAGTCCATCCGCCAGCCGTCCCAAAAGCCTTGCCTGATGGAGGATCTCGCGATGGGCGCGGCTCATCGCGGACAGGCCGTGCTTGTTGGAGAAGACGCTTGCGAGCTGCGGATAGACAGAGCCTTCGTCGTCGCGCTCGTGGGGAACGATGTCGTTGTCGACAATGCGATTGGCCTCGATAATCAGGCCGACAGCCGCCTCGCCCGCGGCGTCATCAAGGGCGTCCGCGATCTGGCGCAGGCGATCGAGGCGCATTTTGAGGTCTTCGTGGTCCTGCCGCAGAGCCCGCGCGGCGGCGGCCGGCATCGCGGCGCGCTCGGATCCGCGCCCCTCGCCGAGCGCCCGCAGCGCGTTGAGGATCACTGCGACGTCGATGGCCTCCTGCGTCAACGCCCCGGCGACCGGGGTGAGCCAGCCGATCGCCGCCGCCGCCATGGCCAATCCGGAAAGCCCCATTCCGACGATGATGCTTTGCACTGCAATGGCGCGGGTGCGCCGCGCGATGGAGACCGCGTCGGAAACGCGGTCCAGCCGGTCGATCAGGATGACGACATCCGCCGCCTCCGACGACGCGCTCGCGCCGCGCGCCCCCATGGCGATGCCGACGTCCGCCGCCGCCAGCGCCGGAGCGTCATTGATGCCGTCGCCGACCATCACGGTCGGGTTCAGCCGCTGCTCGGTCGCGACAGCCTCGACCTTGTCGGCCGGCGCCCGATCAGCGAGGACCGCGTCGAGGTCGAGCCCCGCGCCGATCGTCTCCGCGGAGTCCGCGCGGTCGCCCGTCACCATGACGATCCTCGATACGCCGGCGGCGCGCAAGGCCAGGACCGCGCGCGGCGTCTCGGGCCGAAGCTCATCCGCAAGCAGCAAAGCGGCTACGATGCGCCCGTCCACGGAAACGAACACGCTGAGGGCGGAGCGCCAGGACGCCCGCCGCAGCGCGCGAACCGCCCAAGCCTCGGGGCGGCTTCCGCCAGAGACGAGCTGATGCGAGCCGACGCAAATCTTTCGCCCGTCGACCACGCCCTCGAGTCCCGATCCCATCGTCTCGCGGACCTCGGCCGGGATTTGCAGGGAAAGACCTTTACCCAGAGCGGCGGATACGATGGCGCCCGCCACGACATGATGCGACGCCTGCTCGAGAGAAGCGGCCAGCCGGAGCGCCTCATCGGAATCCGCGCCCGGCGCGGCCTCGATCGAGACCAGCCGCGCGCCGCCGACCGTCAAGGTGCCGGTTTTGTCGAACATCACCGTATGCGCGCGCGCCAGCGCCTCCAGCGGTCCGCCCCCCTTGATGAGAATGCCGCGGCGCGCAGCGCGCGAGGTTCCGGCGATAAAAGCGACGGGCGCGGCGAGGATCAGGGGACACGGCGTCGCCGCGACGAGAACGGCGAGGCCGCGAATGGGATCGTGCGAAAAACCCCAGGCGGCGCCGGCCAGCGCGAGCGCAACAGGCAGGAGAAGCAAAGCGTAGCGATCCGCCATCCGGATGAAGGGCGCCTTGGCTGTTTGCGCCGCGGTGACGAGACCGATGATCGCGGCGTATGTGCTTTCGCCCGCGGTCGCCGAAGCCTTCATCTCGAAGGTTTCGCCAGCGTTGACCGTGCCGCTGCGCGCTGCTTCGCCGGTGCGGCGCGAGACCGGCATCGGCTCGCCGGTAAGGGCCGACTCGTCAAGCGACGCGCCGGAACTGGTGATCAAGCCATCGACCGGGACAATCTCGCCGGCGCGCACGAGGAGCGTGTCGCCGATCGACACCTCGTCGATCGGCGCGTCCTCGAAAGAATCCTCCACCCTGCGATGCGCAATGCGAGGCGCGCGGTCGACGAGCGACTTAAGCTCCCGCTCGGCGCGCCCAACGGCGAAATCCTCGAGCGCCCCGCCGCCCGCATACATGACCGCGACGACCGCCGCGGCCAATGGCTCGCCGAGGGCGAGCGCCGCCGTCATCGACACGAAGGCGACGGCGTCTACACCCGCTCGACCGGAAATCAGGTCCCGAATGATTGAGACGGCGAGGCTCGCGGCCACGGGAATCGCGCCCGCCGCCCAGATCCAGCGCGCAAGATCCGCGCGGCCAGAGAAGGCGGCGCCGAGCCCACCGGCGAGCCCCAACAATGCGATCGCTATCAGGGCGCGTCGGGCCAGCCGTTCATTGAACATTTCAGTGGTTCTTTGGAGCTCTCAAGCCTCGACCCGGGCCTGACGACATAGGTTTACGCTGACGGCTGTCGATGATCTCGCTCAATTGCGCGCGGTTCGCGTTGAATTCTCCGGTCGGCGACGCCGCAGTCAGAAAACCATCCCGCCCGCTCTTCCCATCTTGGTCGGCTTCGCGGATCGTTCAAGGTCTGTTGGGGCTGCCTGGCGCGGGGGCGGCCCGGCAGGATGCCGCGCCATTGCCAGGGCTCCGGTATCGCCGACGCCGTCCGTTGCAGCGGTTCCCGCTGATCCTCGCGACGCCTAACCGGCCAACACCTCCCGCTCCTTCAGGAGACTGGCCAGCCGGGCTTCCTGCTCAGCGATGCGGTCGGCTGTGAATGTCTCGTCCTCCGCTCCGGAAAAGCCCGCGGCCTGTTCGATGAGTTCGCGGAGATTCTCCCGGATCGCGGCGATGCGTTCGTCGAGTTCGACGAGGGTTGCGGCGTCAGACATTGTGCCTCCTGTGATGCTCCGCTTACCGCGACCGAAACGCGGCGGACCAGCATACATTGCCGCGCTGAGCGTCAAAAGCTCGTTTCGCGCCGGTCTCATCCATGCATGGAAGCCCATACCGCGGCGCCGCCGCCGGAAACGCGGCGCTCGGTTGCAGGCGACCCGACTGCCCCTAAAGGCGTGACTGAAGCGCCAATCAAGACCCGCGATTTTGATCGGACAGCCGATTGCGGACAATTGATTTCTCAGCGCCAGAGCTTCTCCCTTTTATATAGCGCTGCTCACGCGCGGGCTCGCGCTGTTCCGCGTGCTTGCAAAACTCGACCATGCGATCCACGGCGCCGGTAGTGGATAAGACCGCGGAAGCAGAACAATTCGCTACCAACGCCTGCCCCAATTCCATCTCCGCCCGGCGCGGCCACGAATGAGCCCGACGATCAGCAGCAATAGCAGAGCGCCGACGGTGGCGCTGAGAATCGCCGCAATAATGCCGGAGCCGAGATGAATGTTGAGCTGAGGTAGCAGCCAACTCCCGATGAAGGCGCCCACGATTCCAATGATGAGATCGCCGACGATTCCAAACCCGGCGCCGTGCATGATCTGGCCGGCAAGCCATCCAGCAATGAGGCCGACCACCAATATGATCAGGAGACTTTCACCCGACATGTGCATCTTCGTGTCCCTCTATATCCATTCGAGAGCTGGACAAAGCATAGGGCGCGCGGGATCAAAAGGACCTGGGCCGCTACAGGCGCCCCATTTAAGCGTACGACAAATCAGTGACGGCGCCGGCGCGCATAGTCCATCTCGTTCGCCCACACATCTTCATTAACATACTGCACGAGCCGCTGGCGCTGACGGTCATCGAGCGAGTCATACAGCGGTTTGGCCGCCTCCGAGATTTGGCGCAGGTTAGCTGACTGCACCGCGAGCGCGTCGGCCTCGCTCTGCATCGCTGTGATGTCATCCTGCTTCGGATTGTTACGCGCGTCGCGCTCCGCCCGGGCGGCGACATCCGCGCGTTCATCTGTAGCGGGAGGGGCCGCGGCGGTGGGTGTTTCGCTGGAGGAGCGGCCGGCCTTAAGATTAGGCTCGCCTGCCAGGTTCTGCGCGCGCTTGGCGGCAATGTCGTGTAGTGCGGATTCAACTCCAGGCCAATTTTTGGCCTGATCAGCCGTCAGCCGAAGGTCGGCTTTAAGATCAGCGATGCGCGCGTCGGCCCGGTCGACGCTTTGATTGATTGAGAGTTCGGGCCGTTCAGTCCGATGGTCTCGATAGCTCCGGCCGTAAGCGGTATATGCCGAAGGAACGACAATGGCGGCAGCCATTCCTATAACTGCAAGCCTCGATCCGATTCGCTTCTGCATGATCTTCTCTCCTGTCTGGTTTCCGATGTTGAAACAAATAGGGTTCGCTCATGCGACAACATTCTCGGCCTTGCGGTCCGAGTGTCCGAATGTGGTGATGTTCAGAAATTGCGCCCGAAAGCCAAGCCCGCGGCGAACCGCTGTGTCGTTTCGTACCGCGAAGTCAACGCGCGACGGGGTCGACGGTTCATAATTAAATCCCCGCTCTTCCAAAAAAATAGATGCGGTCCTGTGCCCTTCATTTCAAATGAAAAGTTCTATCCAAGATCCCTGCTAGTGTAGCTGCTCGGTCCGCGCCTATAACACTTGCGGATTGCTGCGAATTCTCTGACGAGCACGGCGGCGGCGGCGCGCCGTGATCGATGGAAGCCTTTGGCGCGCCGAACTGGCGCCGCCGACAGGACAAGGCAAAGGCTGAAGCGCGCCTCATACGAATCGAAAAGCGCCTCGACCGCGCCGCGGCGCGATTTTCACCGCCGCCGGCGTCGAGCGCATCGCGGAGAACGACGACGCTCCCAGGGCGCGCCTGAGGAAAAGTTATTAATTTGCCGGGCAAGCAGCGGCGCTTTTCCTCGGCTCCGGTTCATGGCACTATGCTATATGCAGAAGCGCGCCGCCCGTACCTATACCGTTATCGTTCGGCCATGCTCAATTGATAAAGGCACATATCGGTGGGTCATCTCGTCGTCGGACGGCGAACACGAGGAGTTCTCGCCATGCTCCTATTTTATCAAAGCAGGGGCAAAGACTGCCGGCGAATATAGGGTGCGGGCGCTGACCGCCGCGGACGCCGCCCCGATCCCTAGCTGAGCCGCTCCTTGAGCTCGTTATCTTCGCGGCTGCCGCCTCGCTCGAAATCTGCGCCGTATAAAAACAGTGAGCAACGAGATTAAAAATCCACCGTAGATCGGCCAGCAGAACCGTCGTCACTGAAGCGGGGTTGCCCTCGATCCGCGTACAACAAGCGCCTGCCTTCGCTCAACGATCAGATGCGGGGATTGAGCTCATCGCTGAGAATGGCGGGCGCAGGCGTTAGATTGCGGAAGGGCTAATGATCGCGAGCGAGCAGACATCGGGCATGGGTAGTGAAGAGGAAATGGGACTTGAGGCGCAGAATGCTAACCTCCGCAGCCTCCTGGCGCAGGCCGGCATCGATGCGGCGGAGCACAAAGTCGCCGACCGGCTGCAACGCATCCTTTTGGACGAACTTCATCACCGGGTGAAGAATACGCTCGCAATCGTCCAGGCGATTACGAACCAAAGCCTGCGATCCGCGGAAAGCCTTGAACAAGGCAGGGAGGCGATCGAAGCGCGCCTTGCGGCCTTGGGACGCGTGCATGACCTGCTCTTGCGAACCAGTTGGGATAGCGTAAAGCTGGCGGACCTGCTTAAGATGGCGACTGCGCCCTTCGATACCCTCGGCGCCGGTCAGTTCTTTATTCAGAGCACGAACATAGAAGTCGCCTCCGGCGCCGCGCTTCCCCTCGCCATGACCCTCAACGAACTCTGTACGAACGCGGTCAAATACGGCGCCTTGTCAACGCCTGAAGGGCGGGTCGAGATCACGGCGACGGTTGATGAACGCGCCAAGCAATTTCAACTTGCTTGGGAAGAGAAGGGCGGTCCGACCGTTCACGCGCCGACGCGTCGTGGTTTCGGGACGCGTCTGATCGAACGGGGTTTTGTGGGGCAGCTTCAAGGAGAGGCGCGGTTGACGTTTGCGCCAGGTGGGGTCGTCTGCAAACTGGATGTTCCACTCGCGGCCCTTCAGCCCATAATTTCAAACTGAAAACGATGAAGGACCGGGGGCAAGCTTCGGAAAAGCAATGCCGTGAGCCTTTTTGTCCAGAACGAACGGACCAAGCTAACGCCGTCTCAGGCGGCGCCGTGGCGGCCGGCATGATCCAAAGAACAGATAGGTTCGCAATTCGAGGCTTTCGCGCGGCGGCGCATCAGGGCGGTCCCGGCTTCTTTTGCCGCGAGGCGCGGTCTGAGTTTAGAATTCAACGATCGCGACGCCATGCGAAAGGGCCGGCGGAACCACGCACTGACGGAAGCCGTGGCTCGCGGTCACGCTCAAACTGCCGGCGGATTTGACGCGAGTTCCATAGGCGCCAATCGTCCTTCATCCGGCATGAACAACCTCGGGTTCGCAAACGCCGGAGGAGCGAATGAAACGCCGGGCGGCCGAAACGGCGCTACTTTTTTGCCGCGGCGGCAAGGACTTTGCTTAAGACGTCGAGCGTTCGTTCGATGTGTTCGGACGCCAGTCGACACGCTAGTTTGGAATCGCGGGCGAGCGCCGCTTTCATAAGACCTTCATGCTCGGCGTGAACGTCGCGCCGCACAGGCCTGCTCGTCAGCGCAATGCGCCTGTAACGTTCAGACTGCTGGAACAGAATGCCGTGGAAATGGTGCAGCCAACGCGAGGGGCAGGCGGCTATCAAGGCGCGATGAAAATTTCGATTGCGATACTCGAAATCATCGCTTTGCGTTTCAGGCGTCGCCCCGAGTCTTTCTTCGACTTTTGAGAGGTGATGATAGGCGGCGACGATATCGGCCTCCCAAGAATCATCGCCTAACTCGATCGCCTGACGTAGGGCCTCGGCTTCCACAAAGACGCGATTGCGCGTCAGATCGGCGAGATCTTCAATCGAGATCGAGGCGACGCGGAAGCCGCGCTGCTCCTCCGAAATAACGAGCGCTTCGCCGACAAGACGAATCAGCGCCTCCCGCAGCGTGCCGGCTCCGACATTGTAGCGCTCCTTGAGCAACTCGACCATCAGCTTGGTCCCGGGCGCCAGATCGCCACTCAGAATGTCCTGGCGCACGGCGCCATACGCCGCTTCGACCAGGCTGCGCGCCGAGACAGCCCCGTTCGCGCGGCCAGATAACGCGTTCATTTCATAGCCCGTCGTCATCTTCAGCACCTGAGAGAGCAAATGAACAAGCCGTCGCAAAAACAGCTTATTTTACTGGAATTATTCGTAATAATACCAAATTTCGTGATTCATATCAATAACTGACGCCGCCTTAAATTATCGCATTACGGCCTCGGCGCCGATTTTAGCGGACATCAGGTTTTTACTTATATTGAAGATAATTATCCTGAAGAACAAAAATGAGATCTAACGCAATCGAAAGATCGAACAAAGCTGCGCTTAAGCCTGTTGTCTAAGAGCCATTTCGAGTAATCCTGCCGATATCGGCGCCCGTCAGCGCCTCAGAAAGTCGATGACCAGCCGATTAAAGCGGTCTGTATGCTCGATCTGCGTCCAGTGTCCGCAGCGGCCGAACATGTGCAGCTCGGCATTCGGAACAAGCTCGAACAGACGGCGGCTGGCGGCTGGCGGGATGACGCGATCTTCACGGCCATGTATGATCAATGTCGGCTGGACCAGCGCGGCGATATCCGCCTCGCTGGATGCGAGATCGTCGACCCCACGCTGACGGGGGGCTGGAAACATCGACGAGAAAGACTCCTGAAAGCCGGGACGGATGCTGGCCTGGTAACGCAGCTCCGCCAGTTCGTCGCTGACGAGTTCACGATTGGAGGCGAAAATGTCGAGCAAGCCGCGCATCGCCTCAAGCGACGGCTCATAACCCCAAACGGCGTCAAGACCAGGCGTAATCGGAAAATGCACGCCGACGCTTCCCATCAGCACCAAACGCCCCACCCGCTCCGGATGAGCTATGGCGAAGGCGAGCGCCAAGCCGCCGCCGAACGAATTGCCTACGATATCGACCTGCTCGAGGCCGAGGGAATCCAGGAAGTCGGCAAGGTGTCGAAGCCACAGCTCTTTGCCGTAGGCGACGCTTTTCGGCCGCTCCGTGAAGCCAAAGCCAACCATGTCGGGCGCGATGACCCTGAAATGCTTCGACAGCGGACCTATGTTGAGCCGCCAATTGGCCCAGGCCGAGACGCCCGGCCCCGAGCCATGAATCATGAGCAGCGGCGCGCCCTCGCCCTGGTCATGATAGTTGGTCGAGATCTCGCCGGCGGCGATCGACTGGGCGATCTCGGGATTGACGGCGACATTCATGTCCATTCTCCTCAAACGTCTTAAGCGGGGATCTAATCCCGATGAAAGACAACATCAAACCCGACGTCCGCCGCGCCGTCGCCGACCCGGAGAATCGCGGCTCCCATTTAGAACTTGGCGGCCACAAATGGTTTGGGCGGTTGATCGACCCACAACGGAAATGCAAGCTGCGTGTAGACGCGCCAGCCGCCAGCGAAATTGCGCGTGTAGACGGAATCGGTGACTATGACCTTGACGCTCGCGGGACCGAAGTCGTAGCCAGCCAGGCCACCGAGCGCGACATCCTCTCCGTAGGCGCAATATCCCGCCGGTTTGGAGCCGCAATTGCTATCCGCAGCGATTTGGTTGACGCCATAGGCGACCGCGCCCAATTCCCATTTGTCGAATTTCTTTGCGAGCGTTAGATCCGTGTGAAGATAGGCGCCGTCGGTCACGCCGGTATATGTATTCGCGGTATTCACGCCAAAGCGAAACGAGGACGTTATATTCCACCCATCGGCAAGATAGCTGAATGAAACGCGAGGCTCGATCGTAACGATGGGCTGGCCCCAATTCGCCAATCCGGTGGCGCCCGAAATTCGTCCGGTTGGAGGAATCACATCAAGGCCAAGGGCGCCGAAAAAACCTGGCGCCAGCTCCCATGACAGGTTGAAGGGATTCAGGATGATATTGTGCAGGCCGGCCGGGTTGGAAATGATCGCGCCGCCGGGCTCATAGAAGGAGCTCGTAATCATCGGTTGAATGACAGTCATTGACCATGTGGCGCCAAGGATCGTCCAAGGCGTCGACCAGGTCAGGACCGGGACATATTGGCCGAGATCGATTTTGGCGCCGACTTCGCCCAGAGAAGCGCCCGCAGGTCCCGCGGTGCCATGTCCGGTAAAGACGTCGGTGCCATAGTTTCCAAGGTTGGTGAGATAAACGCCGGGCGGCGGGTTCGCCCCCATCGGCAGGCCCAAGGTGATCCCCGGAAACGTCCCGACCAGATAGCCTGCTTCCCATGCGGCCGCGCGCTCAACAAGGACTCCACACGTGAGCGCGCTGGCGACAACGCCGGCAATAACGCGCATTGCTCTTTTAGACATCGTTTCCCCCTGAACGTTTTTTCGAATGTTGATTAGCGAATTCGGCAATGGCTGCTGCAGGCGAAGAGGACCTTCATGGCCAACCACACGACGTCATAACTTCTGGAAAAGCCGGGCATTGGTCTTCTCAAGCACGATCGGAGACGGCGCCAAGGCGCTTGATTGGCGACGGCCGGAAACGGGAGCCGTCCACACCCGCGACGTCGCCCCGAAAAAGCGGCCATGGGCATCAAGGAACAGAAAGCTGTCGCCGGGTTTTAGCCGCTCGTGGACATAATCGGACTCATCCGGCGCGCCGCGCTCGAACTCAGGGAAGAGGGTTGACACTGTTGCAGGAGCGCAAGCGTAAGCCCTAGGCGCTTGCGCATCGTCGAGCGCATTGCGCCTTCCGAAGGCTGCCGGACGCCCATCTCTCCCCTCCCCCGCTGCGACGTGGGACGCGCTTCAGGGCCATCCCATTCTTATGGCCTTTTATCGGCCGGGCCCGTCGGAGGAGTCAATAGAAATCTCGAGATTATTATAAACTATGCAAACTCTCGTATTTATCTGTAATCTGCCGTTTATCAGAGATTGAGGGGGAATGCGGGCGGTTCTTGCTCCATTGTCCCGCACTCCTGCGTGTCGTCATCCACCATTGGCCAAGTGCGCGCCCTCGCGCGCCGACCAACACGAGATGGTTCTGGAAAAGGCAATTGGAGAGTCGCGCCATTTTAAAGAAAGGCGCTGGCGCCAAGAAATCCGATTTTATCTGAAATCTCGAAATTATCATTGACAGCTTTCGGACGGCGCTGGATAAAGAACGCGTCGAGCCGTAGAGCATCTGAAGCTCCGACGATTTCGGACTGAATCAAATCCAGAATCATGAAATGATATTGATTCCAATAAGTTAAAGCATGATGCCGGTCCAAAAAATCTGCGGCTTTTCGGCATCGCTCTAAAGAATCCGGGAGGATGAAATGGGCCAATTTGCGCCCGGGCCAGCTTCGGGCAGACGCCTGACGGACAGACGGACCGATCTGGACGGAATTTCCGCCCGGCGAGAAGGCGTCAAGCGGGTACGCGACGCCAGAAAGGCGATTGAGGCGGCTTACGGCGGCGGCCGTTGAAGACCGGGTGCTTCATCATCACTGTTGAAGGCGCGGGATCGACGTCCTGCCTGGCTAGCGAACGTGTTCTTGTCGCGCTCGAAAAGGGCCAGGGTTCGGGCAGACTTCGGGGTCTTCCCTGCAAACTGCCTGTTGGATGTCGCCGCGGCGGCTGTGGCGTCTGTCGCGCCAGAGTGCTCGAAGGCGAATACCGAAGCGAGCCTATGAGCCGCGCCCACATCTCGGAAGTGGACGAAGCCGACAGGCTCATTTTGTCCTGCTCCGTCTATCCGCTCAGCAATCTTCTGCTGCGCCTCGAAACACAGACTGTCATCAAAGAGAAAAGGCCAAATGGCCGATACACCAAGGAGGAATGAGCATGGCTCAGACAGGCGTATTGCGACCCGGATTCATTCAGTTGCGCGTACTCGACATGGCCGCTGCGGTTGAACACTACACCAATCGTATCGGACTGCATCAGGTGACCGAGGGTCCCGACGGCCGCGTCTATCTGAAGTCGGCCGATGAATTTGATCACCACAGTTTCGTCCTGCGCCGCGCCTCCGAAGCCGGCGTCGACCTGATGGCGTTCAAGGTTCTCAATGACAGCGACCTCGATATGTTCGAAAGGCGCATCGTCGAATACGGCTTTCCGGTCGATCATGTCCCCGCCGGCGAGCAGCCCGGCGTCGGCCGACGCATCGGCTGGACGATCGCCTCCGGCCACCGCATCGAACTCTTTTCCCATGCTGACCAATCCGACCCGAAGCCCGCGATCGAAAATCCGGGGGTCTGGCTGGAATGTCCGCACGGCATGCGCGCGCGCCGCTTCGACCACGCCCTGTTTTATGGTCCCCACGTCGACAAGAATCTCGACTTCTTCACCAAAGCGCTCGATTTCCGTTTGGCCGAGCAGGTCGAGACGCCCGACGGCGTGTTCGCCATCTGGCTGAGTTGCGGCATGAAGGCCCACGACATCGCCTTCGTGAAATATCCCGAGCCGAACAAGCTGCATCACGCCGCTTTCGAACTCGAGAACTGGAACGACATCGGCCACGCGGCAGACATCCTCACCCACTACGATATGTCCCTCGACCTCGGTCCGACCCGCCACGGCATCACGCGCGGACAGACGATCTACTTCTTCGATCCGTCCGGCAATCGCAACGAGGTCTTTTGCGGCGGCTATACCTATTATCCGGACCATCCGACCCGCACCTGGGACGAGGCTCACATTGGCAAGGCGATTTTCTACTACGAGCGCGTCTTGAACGAAGCTTTCCTTTCGGTCGTGACCTGACGAGGCGGTAAGACAAACCATGACGATCTCCCATATGATGGCCACCGTCACCTCGGCGGCGGCCAGCCAGGCCGTCGCCGCCGCCGTCGCTCATGCGGCGAAACGCGGGGCCGCCGTGGTGGCGGCCGTAGTCGATGTGAGCGGCGACCTTGTGGCATGTCTCAGGGCGGACGGCGCCTTTTCCGCGTCCGTTGAGATCGCGCGCGACAAAGCCTGGACGGCCGCCGTCTTCAAGACCTCCACCGATGATCTCGCCGCCGCGCTTTCCCATCGGGAGGTGCTGCGCGAGGGGATCGCATTGCGTCCGGGGGTCGTCCTGTTCGGCGGCGGCCTGCCAATTGTCGAAAATGGCCAAATCGTCGGCGCCATCGGCGTTTCCGGCGGCTCGGAAGACGACGATCGCGCCGCGGCGGCGGCAGGACTTGCAGTCCTCGGCCCGACTCCCGCTTGAAACCTTAGAATTCCGCCGCCAGCGGCCGTGCAAGGAGATTGCCCATGACCATTCACCAGCTTTACGAGCGCCGCCCTCTCGGCCAGTCGAGCGCGCGGCGAGACGCCGCCCATTTCATCGACGGCGCGTTCACCCAGGGGACCACAGGCAAGAGCTGGGAAAACTTCCACCCTGTCGACGGCAGCCTGATCGGCCGCGTGCCCGAGGGCGGCCGCGCCGAGGTTGACGCCGCGGTGACGGCCGCCCATGCCGCCCTGCGCGGGGATTGGGGCCGGATGAGCGTGGTGGAGCGCACCGACCTGCTCGGCGCCGTCGCCGATGAGATCAACCGGCGCTTCGATGAATTCCTTGAAGCTGAATGCCTCGACACCGGCAAGCCGATGAGTTTGGCGTCGCATATCGACATTCCGCGCGGCGCTGCGAACTTCAAGATGTTCACCGACGTCGCCAAGACGGTCGCGACCGAATGCTTCCCGATGACGACGCCCGACGGCGCCGGCGCCCTCAACTATGCGTTGCGGCGTCCTCGCGGCGTGATTGCGGTCATATCGCCGTGGAACCTGCCGCTTCTGTTGATGACCTGGAAGGTCGGCCCGGCGCTGGCGCTCGGCAACGCCGTGGTGGTGAAGCCATCTGAAGAAACCCCGCTCACGGCGACCCTCCTCGGCGAGGTGATGAACAAGGTCGGCGTGCCAAGGGGAGTCTACAATGTCGTGCACGGGCTCGGCCCGAATTCGGCCGGGGAGCTCCTGACCCAGCACCCTCGCGTCAACGGCGTCACCTTCACCGGCGAGACCCGCACCGGCGAGGCGATCATGCGCCAGGCCGCGCACGGCATCCGGCCGGTATCCTTCGAACTCGGAGGAAAAAACCCCGCGCTGATCTTCGCCGACGCCGATCTCGACAAAGCGGTCGAAGGCACCATGCGCTCGGCTTTCTCGAATTGCGGGCAGGTCTGTCTCGGCACCGAGCGCGTCTATGTCGAGCGGCACATTTTCGACGAATTCGTCGCGCGCCTGAAGCAGGGCGCCGAATCTCTCCGCCCCGGTCGGCCCGAGGATCCGTCGACCGGGATCGGCCCGCTGGTCAGCAAGGAGCATCAGGCGAAGGTTCTGTCCTACTACGCCAGGGCCATCGAGGAAGGCGCCACGGTGATTACCGGCGGCGGAGTGCCCAAGGTGCCGGCCGATCTCGCCGGCGGCTCATGGATCGAGCCGACCATATGGACTGGCGCTCCAGACAACGCCGCGATCGTCAATGAGGAGATCTTCGGCCCCTGCTGCCACATCCGCCCCTTCGACACTGAGGAGGAGGCGATAGAGCTCGCCAATTCGACGCCCTACGGCCTCGCCGCAGCGGTGTGGACCGAGAATCTGTCGCGCGCCCATCGGGTCGCATCCAGAATGGATGTCGGGATCTGCTGGGTGAACTCCTGGTTCCTGCGTGATCTGCGCACCGCTTTCGGAGGCGCGAAGCAGTCGGGCATCGGCCGCGAGGGCGGCGTCCACTCGCTCGAGTTCTACACCGAGCTCACCAACATCTGCGTCAAACTCTGAAAGGCGAATGGAAGACATGACCACGTCAAATGAGTCGTTCCGCGAAGCCGCCGATCGGCTCCATGCGGCGGCCGGATCGGGCGTTCCCTGCGCTCCGATCCGGGATCTTTTCGCCGCCCACGATCTCGAAACCGCTTATGCGGCCCAGGAAATCAACACGAGGCGCGCGATCAAGACGGGCCGTCGTCTTGTCGGCCGCAAGATCGGGCTGACATCGCTCGCGGTGCAACGCCAGCTGGGCGTCAACCAGCCCGACTATGGCATGCTCTTTTCCGACATGGCGCGGGGCGACGCGGAAGACATCGCTCTCGCGGACGTCCTGCAACCCAAGGTCGAAGGCGAGATCGCCTATGTTCTCGGCCGCGATCTCACGCAGGAACAGCTGACTGTCAGCGATCTCTTCCGGGCGATCGAATATGCGGTTCCGGCCATCGAGATCGTCGGCTCGCGAATCCAGAACTGGGACATCCGCATCACGGACACCATCGCCGACAACGCCTCCTCCGGCCTTTACGTGCTGGGTTCGCGCCCGGTGAAGCTCGACGCCTTCGATCCGCGTCTGTGCGGCATGGTGATGGAGAAGGCCGGCGAACCCGTCTCGGTCGGCGCTGGCGCGGCCTGCATGGGCTCGCCGCTCAACGCCGCTTTGTGGCTCGCCAAGGTCATGGCGCGCGTCGGCTATCCGCTGAAAGCCGGCGACACCATTCTATCCGGCGCGCTCGGACCCATGGCCGCCGTCGCGCCGGGAGACGTCTTCAACGTACGCATCGAGGGCCTCGGCTCCGTTTGCGCCGCCTTCGCCAAGGAGTGACACATGGCCAAAGTGAAATGCGCGATCATCGGATCGGGCAATATCGGCACGGATCTGATGATCAAGATCATGCGCACCTCCAAAAACCTCGAGATGGGCGCGATGGTCGGCATAGATCCGAACTCTGACGGGCTGGCGAGAGCCGCTCGTTTGAAGGTTCCCGTCACCCACGAGGGCATAGACGGGTTGCGGAAGATACCCGAATACAAGGACATTCAAGTCGTTTTCGACGCCACTTCGGCCGGCGCCCATGTCCACAACAACGCGCTTCTCCAGACCGACGGCAAGAAGGTGATCGACCTGACCCCGGCGGCGATTGGCCCCTTCACCATTCCGGCGATCAATGGCGACGCCAATATCGATGAGCCTAATATCAACATGGTCACCTGCGGCGGCCAGGCGACGATCCCTATGGTGCGCGCCGTGCGCCGCGCCACCGACCGCGTCATTTGGGGCGAGATCGTCGCCTCGATCTCGTCGAAATCCGCCGGTCCCGGCACCCGCGCCAACATCGACGAATTCACCGAGACGACCTCGAAAGCGATCGAGATCCTCGGCGGCGCCGAACATGGCAAGGCGATCATCATTCTCAACCCCGCCGAGCCGCCGCTGATCATGCGCGACACCGTGTTCACTTTGTCGCAGGGCGGCAGCAGGGAAGCCATCGAGCAGTCGATCCTCGACATGGTCGCCGCCGTGCAGAAATATGTGCCCGGCTACCGCCTGAAGCAGAAGGTGCAGTTCGAGAATATCGGCGACAACGCGCCGGTGCGCATTCCCGGCGTCGGCCTGTGCTCCGGCCTGAAAACCACGATCATGCTCGAGGTGGAAGGCGCGGCGCATTACCTGCCGGCCTATGCCGGCAATCTCGACATCATGACCTCCGCGGCTCTGGTCTCTGCCGACCATTGGGCGGCCAAGCAATTGCAGAAGGAGGCCGCGTGATGGCCCGCATCAATCCGAACAAGCTTTACGTCCAGGACGTGACGCTGCGCGACGGCATGCATTCAGTGCGTCACCAGTACAGCCTTAACGCGGTGCGCGCCATCGCCCGTGCGCTCGACCGCGCCCATGTCGACGCCATCGAGATCAGCCACGGCGACGGCATCACCGGCTCGACCTTCAACTACGGCTTCGGCGCGCATGACGATGCCGAATGGATCGCAGCGGTCGCCGGCGAATGCACGTTCTCGCGCATCACCGTGCTGCTGTTGCCGGGCATCGGCACCGTGCATGATCTCAAGCGCGCCTATGAGGCGGGCGCGCGTTCCGTCAGGGTCGCCACCCATTGCACGGAAGCGGACGTTTCGCGCCAGCATATCGAGGCGGGCCGCAAGCTTGGCATGGATACGGTCGGCTTTTTGATGATGGCGCACATGGCGCCGGTGGAGAAGCTGGTCGAGCAGGCGCTGCTGATGGAAAGCTATGGCGCCGAATGCGTCTATGTGACGGATTCGGCTGGCGCGCTGCTGCCGAACCAGTACGCCGAGCGCGTAAAAGCGGTGCGCGGCGCGCTGAAGCCCGAGACGGAAATCGGCGTGCACACCCACCACAATCTGACGCTTGGCGTCGCCAACGCCGTGGCGGGAATCGAGGCAGGCGCCGTACGCGTCGACGCTTCGCTGGCGGGCATGGGCGCGGGCGCCGGCAACGCGCCGCTCGAAGCTCTGATCGCGGTGCTCGACCGCATGGGAATCGAGACCGGCTGCGACCTGCACATGTTGATGGACGCGGCGGACGATCTCGTGCGGCCCCTGCAGGACCGTCCGGTGCGGGTGGACCGCGAGTCGCTTTCGCTCGGCTACGCCGGCGTCTATTCGAGCTTCCTGCGCCATGCGGAAAACGCCTCGAAACTCTATGGCGTCGATACGCGCGACATCCTCACTGAACTCGGCAAGCGGCGCATGGTCGGCGGCCAGGAAGACATGATTGTCGACGTCGCGCTGGACATCCTCAAGAATCGCGGAGAAGCCGCATGACCAGCCTCGCGGAACTCGCGACCATTGTCGACGAGGCGGCGTCCACCGCCATCGCCATCCCGCAACTGACCGAAAGCCTGCCCGGCCTCTCGGTCGAAGACGCCTATGCGATCCAGGCGCTGTCTCTCGCCCGGCGACGGGCGCGCGGCGAACGGCGCGCGGGATACAAGATGGGGTTGACCTCCCGCGCGAAAATGCAACAGGTCGGCGTCTCGGAGATTATCTGGGGCCGGCTCACCGACGCCATGCGGCTGATCGAGGGCGGAGACCTCGTCCGGTCTCGTTATGTCCATCCGCGCGTCGAGCCGGAGATCGCCTATATTATCGGCAAGCCGCTTGAAGGCGACGTCTCGGCGGCCGAAGCGCTCGCGGCCGTAGAGGCGGTGGCTCCAGCGATGGAGATTATTGACAGTCGTTATCGCGACTTCAAATTCGCTCTGCCGGACGTCGTCGCCGACAATTCGTCTTCTTCCGGCTTCTATGTGGGATCGTGGGCGAAGGCGTCGACGGACGTAGCCAACCTCGGCATTGTGATGGAGGTCGACGGCCGCCCGGTGCAGATCGGCTCATCCGCCGCGATACTCGGCAATCCGATCCGCTCTCTTGTCTCCGCCGCGCGTCTTGTCGCACGCGCCGGCGAGCGATTGGAGCCGGGCGACATCGTCATGGCGGGCGGCGCCACCGCCGCCTATCCGTTGACGCCCGGCCAATATGTGCGCACGACATTCCAGAGTCTCGGCGCCGTCGCCTTCTCCGTCGTCGCTTGAGGAACGCTTCATGCCAATCGTCGAGATCACCCTGATCGAAGGACGCACCTACGAGGATAAGTCACGACTGGTCGCGGCAGTGACCGAGGCGATCGTCTCCTCGATCAAGGCGCCGCGCGAGGCCGTGCGCATCATCATCCGCGAAGTGCCCGCCCATCATTTCGCCGCCGGCGGCGTCCTCAAGGGAGCGCCGCCGAAACCGTCCTGACGGCGGCTGACCGCCGGAATGTCCGCCGACGCGCCGGGCGGCTACGTTTCTCGCCGCCTTTGAGATTTACCGGAGGCGGCGGTCAGGTGTAGACGCCGAGAAAGTCGCCGACAATATCGCCTGAATGATAGAAAATTCCGCGCCACAGGTGTTCCTCGTTCCAGGTGATCGTCGGCATGTCCTTTTGGGTGAGGTAGCCAAGCCCTGCGAAGGTCTCGTTGCGATTGCCGGAGGGATCGAAGAAGTAAGTCGTCGCGCCTCGCGTGATTCCGTGACGCTGCGGAGTCACGTCGACCTTAACGCGGCGCTTGGCGAGGATGTCCGCAGTCTTAAGGATGTCGGACCAATCTTCCAGAAAGAAAGAGATGTGATGCAGGCCGCCGCGCGGCCCCGCGCCGAAAGCAATGTCGTGCGGCGTGGTCGTGCAGAACATCCAGGCTGCGGCTTGCACCTCGCCCTCAGGACCCGCCAGCACCTGTTCCGACAGCCCGAAATCAAGAACGTCCCGGAAAAAAGCGACATTCTCGGCGACCTTGTTCATGCCGCGGGCCGGATCGACCTCGCACATGAGCATCACGTGATCGAGCCAATGAACGCCGGCCCCCTTCAATCCATCCGGCCAAGGCTCCGGATTAAGCGCGCCCACCGCCTTACCGACGAAGTCCTTCTCGGCATATAGGAAGAACTCATGTTCGCTGGGTAGCAGGAACCGAAGCGCGCGGCCGCAGAATGGCAGAGCGCCCGGCTTCAGCTCCATCACCTTGATCCCGCGAGCCTCGATGCGCGAACGATAGGCGTCAAGCTCGGCATCCTTTTCGACCTTGAAAGCGACGTGCTCAAGGCCCGCCCGGTCGGACGGCGACAGAACAACCGAATATTTGTCCCACTCGTCCCATCCCTTCAGATAGACGGAGCCGTCGGGATCGCGATGCGTCTCAAGCAGGCCGAGCGTATTGGTGTAATGATCGATCGCGTCGTCGATCGACAGAACGCGCAGCTTTACATGGCCTAATCTCATGACCGCCATATTCATTTCTCCCTGTCGTCGGGACTTTGGACCCGATCATCGTTCATTGGCGGCAGCAGGCGGAAGCGGCGCATCAGCCGCGCCGGCAGCTTGCCGACCGGCTCGACGGCGAGGTCGGAGCGCGGCCAGGTGCGGCACGCCAGCGTCAATCCCGAAGCTTCTTCCTCGATGCTGACGTGCGCCCGGCTCATGCAACCAACTACATAATCGCCTTGCAGCACGCGAATGCGGCAGACCCCGCAACCGCCGCCGTGACAGCCCGAACCGATCCGGTCGTGGTGGATGGGCGCGAGCGCCCGCAACACCGTTTCGTCAGGCCCACAGCGAAACGGCTGGTCGACGTTGAGGACTTGGATGAGGAGCGGGGCCATTTGTCAGATCTTCCTGAAAAGCGGCGAGCGCGCCTTTTCCGCGTCCGCCGGCGTCAGGAACTTTTCGGTAAAGATGTGCTGTTCGAACAGGCGGCCCCGCATCAACGTCGTGATGCAGGCGTCGATCATCGGCGCCGGACCACACAGATAGGCCTGGTTGCCATCGAAACGCCCGTTGTATAGCCGATGGATCACTTCATGCACGAAGCCGGTTTCGCCCTTCCATCCATCGGTCTCGCCTGAAACCGCGGGAATGTAACGGAAATTCCCGTGGCGTTCGGCAAGCTCGCGAAACAGCGCGCTATGGTAGAGGCCGTCCGCGCTCCGCGCTCCGTGGACAAGCGTGATCGGCTGAGTTTCGCCGCGTTCAAGCAGATCCAGAATCATGCTCTGGGGGCTCGAAAGGCCGGAGCCCCCCGCAAGAAACAATCTCGGCAGGGCGACCGAATGGCGCACGTAGAAACGGCCGTAGGGACCGGCGAAGTCAAGCGGCATACCCGGCGCCGCATTTTGGCGCAGCCACGTCGTCGCCTTGCCTCCAGGCACAATACGGATATGCAGCTCTATGCAGTTGGGTTGCGAGGGGGGGCTCGCAATCGAGAAAGAGCGCGGGCCTTCAACTCCGGGCGCCGATACGGCGAGATATTGCCCGGCCTGGAACGCAACTCCCTCTCCCGGCACTTTGAGCCAGAGGCCGAGAACATCCTCGGCCAGCATTTGCGCGCGTTCGATCACGCCCTTGAAATCGCGGATCGGGATCCGGCGCGCGTCGGGATCGTTGTCGATCTCGGCTTCTATGATGGTGTCGGCGTCGAGCGTGGCGGTGCAGGCGAGCGCTTTTCCTTCATCGCGCTCAAAGTCCATGAGCGCGAAGGAAGACGCTTCGTTATGCGTCACCTGACCCTCGAGGACCTCCACTTTGCACGTTCCGCACAGACCGTGCCCGCAGGCGTGCGGAAGCCAGACGCCCGCGCGCAAGCAGGCGTCGAGCATGGTCTGGCCGTCCTCGACAGCGATTGTCTCCCCGAGCGGTTCGATTGTGAGCTGATAGGTCATGGCGACGATCCGCTCAGAAGTTCGCTTTGGCCAAGCCCTCGAGGCCAGGCGTGCGGAACCGCAACAGCGATTTGTGGCCAATTCCGAGATCGGCCAGGGTCAGCGCCAGATCAGGAGTGAACGGGACGCCGTCGCAGTCCCACTCCACGGCGTTCCAGTCGATCGCGGCGAAGTCAGGATGCTTGCTGTAAAGCATTGGCAGAACCTCGCCGATAACCGCAGAGAACGGCGTCGCGGCGGATAGGGGCGCTGTGACCGGCGACGCAAACATCAGATGCCTTTCCCACAAGAAATGCACGAGTTGAAGCCCGTGGAAATTTTCGACCCGATCACGCGGGGGGAACGCGTAAGGTCCTATCGCTACAGTGGTCATGCGACGTTTCCTCGATTTTTTGTAAGTGTTGTTCAGGGGGTGGCGACGCGCTTGCGTTCGGCCCGCCATTCTTCCCAGAGCTTCTCATCAGGCGATCCGACATAGTCCAGATTATCGGCGCCCTGGTTCAAATGATACCAGTCGAGCACCTCGGGCACGGTCGCGCCGCCGCAATTGCCCTGAAAGATCTGGCTCACAGGCAACCAGGCCTGAACATATTTTTCGGGCTCATCTTCAAAGATGTCGTGGCATCCGTCAGAGCAAAAATAGTATCTTTCGCCATTGTATGTCGTCGTCCGCGTGGCTATCCGCGTCGGATCGCCCGGTTCGGTGAAAAACGTCGGAATCTGGCAGACCTGGCAGAGTTGCGGCAGCCCATTATTGTAGAAGCGCTCGCCCGCTTTCGCTGCCTTGGCCCAATGTTCATAGCGCGGCCGGTAGAGCTGGTCGAAGCTCTGGGGATATTTTTCTGCGAACCAGGCCATCTCGTCTTCGCTCGGCGTCCAGGTGTGAAACGCCGCGGCGTGAGAATATTGGTAGAAAGTGCTCCAGGCCTGATGGCTGTAATGATCCTTCTCAGCCTTCGCGACCTCATGATATTTTGGCAGACGGATGCCGTAGCGGGACAAATCCTGAAACAGCGCGCCCCCGCCCTGCTCGAAATACATTTCCCACGCCTCCTTCCATGACATGATCTTTTTCGGAAGCATGTAGTCCATCATCATCGCGACAATGGAGAGCAGGCGGTATCCGCGCCAGAACCACTTGTCGATCCATTTCTGAACGATCGGCACATTGGCCTCGTCCTGCTGCAGCATGAATTTGATGATCTCCAGCCCAAGCGTCATATGCCGGCTTTCATCAGACTGCGCCGAGAAGCCGAAGGTCACCGTCGCCATGTCGCCGTTATAGGCGGCGCCCGACATGAACGGCACAAACAACAGGCTGGTCAGAACATATTCGAAGCTGAACGAGACTGCGGTGATATACTCGAACGGTCCCGCAGTCATCGCGTCTTCGAAAAACGACTTCGGCACCGAAAGATACCAAACGCGATCGTACATATGCATTGGATCGTGGAGACCATCAAAAAACTTATTGAAATGGCTGATCGTGTGAATCTGCGTCTGCACATGCCGGAGTTCGTCGATCGCCTGAAGCTGGCAGGCCACGCGCGGACCAACTCCCTCGAAATGCCTGCCGAGATGCGCGAAACCGCGATGCGCGGCGTATTCGAGCGGCGACACGGCGGTGATGAAGATTTTCAACGCGTTGATATATCGCGCATCGGAAATATTCATCTGTCCATTGTTCTGCGCGAAACTGTCGATGACGGCGTAGAGCTTGCGCTCCTTCTCGGCCTGATACTTCCAGTAGGCGTCCATCGTCAGGCGGAAGGGATCTTCGAATGCGTCCCAGTCGTGGATCTTGATTCCCTCATAGTCGGTGAAGGGAAAGATCTTCTTCTTGTCCTGATAGCTCGGCTGCCAGTCGAGGCCGCGCGTCAGAATGGCGTAGCGTTCCTTGAGATTGAGCTTGCGAGGGCGTTCATTGGGGTTGACGACGTTCATCAGATTTCTCCTAAAAGTGCCGAGTCCTCATTGATTCAGGAATTCCACATGAGCAGCAATCGGTCGTCGTCCTCGTCGACGTTTCCCGAAATGCTGATCATTGTGAGGTTCAGCTCATGGAGATCGAATTCGCGCCCGAGTTGCTGCTCTATCGTGGACCGATTCATCACCAAGCGGTCGGGACAGTCGATTTTCGTCATCGCCGGATAGCTGCTGACCTTCGCCTTCGGATTGTCCGCAACGATGGCGGCGATGATCCCTCGCCCGTCGTCTGTATTCTGCAAGCTGATCGAGACTTCGCTGCTCATGCCGCCATCTCCGTGGAAAGTCGGACGCCCAACCGGTCCGCCCTGTTCTCGAGCGCCGCTTGCACAGAGGACAACGCCTCTTCAGCGGCCGGCCCAAGCACCTTTTGCGCAAGCGGCGCGAGAGCGGCGCGGGAGCGCTCAATCCATTCCTCATGCCATCCGGCGATCAACTGCCGGTTGGCGGCCGACTCGCTGGCGGCGCGTTTCAGCACAGCGTCGACCCATTTGGCGGTGTCATCCTGCCAGTCCACCATGAATTCAACGAGCATCGAGAGGGCGCCGGCGCCATGTTGCAGGCCCGCAGCGTCGAATTGACCGTAGACCAGCGGATAGAGCAATCCGTCAAGGCTCAGGAACTGGGCGACGAACTGCTCGAACCAATCCTCGATGACGAGCGTGTCTTCCACGAGCCGGCGCATCGGCTGCCATTCGGGCGCCGTAATCCAACGCTCCCTGGCCTGGTCCAACGCGCCGGCGCCCCCCATGGCGAGGCCGATGCGGCTGATGATCTGCGCAATCCCCAGGCGATCCGTAACGGCGAACATTGCGGGCTGGGTGATTGCGACGCCGTAGCCCTTGTCAACCATATTGCAGGCGTTCATGTTCGCGCCCCACTCAACATGACGGAGCGGCAGCAGATAGAAGCGGATCACCTCCCGCCACTCTGGATCATACGAGTAAAGCAGCCCGCGTTTTTCCGCGAAGGCGAAGTTCTTCTCGACCGCCTCCATCATTCTGGCCCGCTGGATGGTGTAAGTGCCGTAATAGAGCTGCCGGGGATCTTTCAGCTGGTACCAATCGGCCATGCTGATTTTCGTCCGGCTCTTGTCGAACAGTTCGTGCGCCGGATCCCAGGTTGGCCGATAGTGGAAGTTCACTTCGGATTGGAGGTCGTACAACGCCTCCTCGTAACGGGACCCCGGCTTGTCGGCGCCAAGCCGGCGAGCCACATTGGAGAAAGTCTGTCGCCGTTGCCGGACGGTACTGGTTCTGATCTCAAGCGCCATTGCGTCGTCCTCCTCTTAATTTTTGCTTGTGGTTGTGCTCGCGGTCTTCGACTGGCCCGCGCTCCGCTCCCGCAGCCGAGCGAACGCCAGTTCGACATCGTCGGTCGCGCTTATGTTGGCGCCTTGTGCGCGGCAGAACTCATCAAATGCGCTGGGCGGCATGATGAGCTCGATAGTCAGCATTGGATCAGCGATGGTGAACTCAAACTCGATGAATCCACACCTCACGCCAACGACGCGGATGTAGCGACGGGCTAGATCCAGCGTCGCACCATCATCCTCGCGCTCATATTTTGAGATGCTGGCGGCGCGCATTGGCGCGCCGTGTTCGGCAGCAGCCGACCATCGGTGGTCCGCCATTTCAATCCTCCCTGTCGCACAACATTGATGCGAGCGGGACGATGATGCGGCGGCGAGCCTTCCGGTTCAATCAACAAGGAAAAAAAATGAATATCACTGGCAGCTATTTTCGATTGTGTCGTGAAAACAGCGCTTTAAGGCACAGCACGGACATCTCGACGGCGATCCGCCAGCCTGTTTTGGAGCGCGGGTCTAAGCATTTGATGACGCTGCATCGCAGCAGCTTTCATCATCTGATGAAGAGGCGCGCGTAGGACAATGAACAGCCGCATCTTTGAGCTAAGGATTTGTAATTCGCCGGCGGCGCCCTCATAGTAGCGGGTAGAAAAATAACATGCTGCGGGAGTGAATCGATGAAGGTAATGCCGGGCTTGAGGGCGCTCGCCGTCATCGGGGGCGAGCGGTGATGGACAGCTCAACCACGGTCGGCGTCGACATCGGCCATCTATCCGCGCGTCTTCGCTTCAATCCAGAAGAGGGCTGCATCTGGCTCGAGGGCCAGCGCATGCTGATGCTGCACTTGACGGCCTTCGCGAGTCTCCGGCGAGAGCTCATCGACACTTTCGGGATAGAGGTCGCTCGGGGCCTGATCACGCGGATGGGCCATGCGTCGGGAGCGGCCGACGCGGCGCTCGCACGCCGGACGAAGCCCGACATGGGGATTCGCGAGTCGTTCATGATCGGACCAGGGCTCCACGCGCTTGAAGGGATGGTCGCAGTGGAGCCGGTTCTGCTCGATGTCGATCCTGAAACGGACGTTTATGCGGGAGAATGGATCTGGCGAAACTCGGCCGAGGTCGACGCTCATCTCCATGCCTATGGCATCAGCGCCGAACCGGTCTGTTGGGCGCTGCTTGGCTATGCTTCGGCCTTCACCAGCGCCTATATGGGACTTCCTGTGCTCTATCGGGAGGTGGAATGCCGCGCGACCGGCGCCGCCCATTGCCGTATTATCGGCAAGCCGGCCGATCAATGGGACGATGCGGTTCGCGACGATCTGCACCAGGGCTTTGACCTCGCGGACACCCAGGCCGAGGCCGGCTCGTCCTGGGCCTCCGTCTGTGGAGAGCCTGACCATCCCGGCGGCTGGCCGCACGATCGCATGGTCGGCGCATCCGCGGGGTTTGTGGCGATGATGCATATGGTGGACAAGGTGGCGCGAACCGACGCCGTAGTGATGCTCATCGGGGAACCCGGCGCCGGCAAGAAAAGCTGCGCGCGGCTTTTGCACAAGCTGAGCGCGAGATGCTCGAAACCATTTGTCGCCTTCAACTGCGCCGCGCTTTCGTGCGACCAGCTCGATGTCGATCTTTTTGGCGTCGAGAAAAGCACCTCTGCCAGCGGGCCGCAGGTTTCGCGCAGCGGCCGCATCGAACGCGCGAACGGGGGAACTCTTTTCCTCGAAGACGTCCATCGGCTCGATTTGCGGGCGCAAACAAAGCTTCTTCGGGTTTTGCAGACCGGCGAGGTTGAACGGGTTGGCGGCGCCCAACCCAGGCCGGTCCACATTCGCGTCGTTGCATCATCGAATGCGCGGCTGATCGACGCCATGCGCGATGGATCGTTCCGCGAAGATCTTTACTATCGTCTGACGACGTTTCCCATCGTGGTCCCTCCGCTACGCGAGCGTCGGACCGATTTGCCTCTGCTCATCCGTCATTTTCTGGACGTCTTTTCCCGTCGTTACGGCAAAAAGATAACAGGCGTGTCGGAGATGGCTGTCGGCTATCTTCTGACCCATGATTTTCCCGGCAATGTGACCGAGTTGGAAAGCATGATCGAACGCGCCATCATCATGGCGCCGAATCGGGGACCGTTGGACGTAGCCTATCTGACCTCGCCAATCGACGAGCGCAATCCTCGCATTTACGGGCTCTCAAATCACGGATTGCTCATTCCGAAACGCGACGATGGCGGCGCGCGGCACGATACGGGCGCTTTGGACCGTCTGCTGGACAGCAAATTCGAACTCGAGTCGTTCGAAAACGAACTGATCGCGCGCGCTGTGGAGCGAGCGGCCGGAAATCTGAGCAAGGCCGCCAAAGCGCTGGGCCTTACAAGGCCGCAACTGGCTTATCGCTATAGAAAAGTGCAGGAAGGCGCTCCCGGAGCTCAATCGGGCGATTTGCGGACCGATTGAAGATCACGAAGCGCTTCGGACAATTAGGGACGGCTGAAAATGGGTGGCTGGCGGAGAGGGAGGGATTTGAACCCCCGATAGGCTTGCGCCTATGCCGCATTTCGAGTGCGGTGCATTCGACCACTCTGCCACCTCTCCGTGGACCGCAACGGGTTGCGCCGCCCGGTTTTGCCGAACGCGACGCAATTGATCCGGAAGCGCTTTTCGTTGCTCGAACGCAAAACGCTTCAGGCTCGGCTGCGGATGGTCGATCGGGCAAATAGCATGGCGCTTCCGGCCTTACAAGCGCTTCCATTCGTTCGCGCAGCCGGCGGTTACGCGGCCTTAATCCGGCGGCGGCGCGCCATTGCCTTTCACATCGTCCGGATGCGGCATCGAAATGATGTTGTAGCCCGCATCGACATAGTGAACCTCGCCCGTGACGCCGCTCGAAAGCTCCGACAGGAGATAGAGCGCGGAGCCGCCAACGTCCGTTATGGTGACGGTGCGGCGCAAGGGCGCGTGCGCTTTCTGGAAATTGAACATGAAGCGCGCGTCGGCGATGCCTGCGCCCGCCAGCGTGCGCACCGGACCAGCCGAAATGGCGTTGACGCGAATCCCCTGCGGTCCGAAATCGGCGGCGAGGTAGCGCACGCTCGCCTCGAGCGCGGCTTTCGCGACGCCCATGACATTGTAATTCGGCATGACGCGCATGGAACCCCCGAACGTCAGGGTCACCATTGACCCGCCGGCCTTCATGAGCTTCGCCGCGCGGGCGGCGACCTCGGTGAAGGAAAAGGCCGAAATCAGCATGGTGCGCTGGAAATTGCTCCGCGTCGTGTCCGCGTAGCGTCCCTTCAGCTCGGATTTATCCGAAAAGGCGATGCAATGCGCGACGAAATCGAGGCCGCCCCAAACCTCGGCGATCGCCGCGAACGCCGCGTCGACGGAGGCGAGGTCTTCGACGTCGCATGGCAGGACAAGGCTCGAGCCAAGTTTTGCGGCGATCGGCTTGACCCGCTTGCCAAGCGCCTCGCCCTGATAGGTGAAAGCGAGTTCCGCCCCCTGTTCGGTGAGCGAGCGCGCGATCCCATAGGCGATCGAGTGATCATTGGCGACGCCCATGATGAGACCGCGCTTGCCGGCCATCAGGGAGCCTTTGGAGGCGAAACCGAGTTCAGGCGTCGACATGCTTGAAGACGAGGCTGGCGTTGGTGCCGCCAAAGCCGAAGGAATTCGACAATATGGCGCGCAAATTCACATTATCGCGGCGCTCGCGCACGATATTCATGTCGGCGAAGGCGGGATCGATCTCCTCGATATTGGCGCTCTCGCAGATGAAGCCGCTCTGCATCATCAGCAGAGAATAAATCGCTTCCTGCACCCCGGTCGCGCCGAGAGAATGGCCCGTCAGCGATTTCGTCGCCGAAATCGGCGGCGAAGCCTCGCCGGATCCGAACACGGCGCGGATCGCCTCGATCTCGCGCAAATCGCCGATGCCGGTCGAAGTGGCGTGCGGATTGATGTAGTCGATCGGCGTCTTGACGTTCTCGAGCGCCATATTCATGCAGCGCACCGCGCCTTCGCCTGAGGGCGCAACCATATCATAGCCGTCGGACGTCACTCCGTAGCCAACGATCTCGGCGTAGATTTTCGCGCCCCTCGCCTTGGCGCGCTCATATTCTTCCAGCACGACGACGCCTGCGCCGCCCGCGATGACGAAGCCGTCCCGGTTCTTGTCATAAGCTCTCGAGGCGACGGCCGGGCGATCATTATAGGAGGAGGACATGGCGCCCATCGCGTCGAAGAATACCGACAGGGTCCAGTCGAGCTCCTCGCTGCCGCCGGCGAACATGACGTCCTGCTTGCCATATTGGATCATCTCATAGGCGTTGCCGATGCAATGATTGGACGTCGCGCAGGCCGAAGAGATCGAATAGTTGACGCCCTTGATCTTGAACCAGGTGGCGAGCGTCGCCGAAGCGGTCGAGGACATCGCTTTAGGCACCGCGAAGGGACCGACTTTCTTCGGGCTCTTGGAGCGCGCGATGTCGGCGCCGTCGACGATGGTTTTCAGCGAGGCGCCGCCCGAGCCCATGATAATGCCGGTGCGCACATGCGAGATCTCTTCCTCGCCAAGGCCCGCGTCGAGGATCGCCTGCTCCATCGCGACATGGTTCCAGGCGCCTCCTTTTGCGAGGAAGCGCAACGCGCGGCGATCAATCATCGGGTCCGGATCGAGAGTCGGCATGCCATGAATCTGGCTGCGGAAACCCATCTCCGCATATTTATCCGCCCGGACGATCCCGGACTTTGCTTCCCGAAGCGATGCAAGCACTTCCTGGGAATTATTGCCGATCGATGAGACGATCCCCATTCCCGTGACGACGACACGTCTCATACGATTACTCCTGCTCAACTCGAGCTTATCTATTTCTTCGCGAAGCCGATCGTTTCGCGAAAACAAAACCTGTTCAATCGACGCCGCAAAGTCCGCGCCGATTGAGCGCCCCGTTCAGGCGCCCCGACAGGCTCAACATTCAGCCAAGCCGGCGCGGCGCCCTCTCATCCCATCCCAGCGGCTTCGCGCGCCATTTCAACCTGAGGCGGGCGATCGTCGCGCGCCTTCTAACATAGGGATTGCGAAGCCGGAAGTCGCCAGCGCGGCAAAGGCTTTTCGCAAATGCCCGGCCCTTTTCCGCGCGCCGGCCCGGACCGGCCCCGGCGGCGCTTTTTTCCACACGGATCCGGCATTCGCCGCGCTCTGGCTATTGCCCCAGTGCGCATCTCATCGTTAAGCTCGCGTTAACGCTCGCATGCTGGTTTATTCATTCGGCAAGGGGCGCGGGCGCCCGACGAAAGTCACAATCTTTGAAGAATAACTGTGTGCGGGCAGCTTTCGACGAATTGACCAGCCTTCCCGGCCGGATTTGAGAAGACAGGTGCGAGGATCGATCGATCGTTTGATCCTCGGATCGGTATTTTATTCAGCGATTTCAGACAATTGGCGCGCAGGGGCGAATGACGAAATTCAGATATGACATAAATGCGCTACGCGCTTTGGCGGTCGCTTCGGTGGTTTTATATCACTATAACGTCAATTTTGTTCCGGGCGGCTTTGTAGGCGTCGATATTTTCTTCGTCATATCCGGCTATCTGATGACTGACATTATCGTCGGCCGGATGCAGAACGATAATTTCAACGTTCTAAAATTCTACTATGATCGCGCAAAACGGATCGTTCCAGGACTGGCCGGCCTTTGCTTCGGGCTTCTTGTAGTCGGCTATTTTATGATCGATCCAGTCCGCTATAATACTTTGAGTTACACAAGCGTTTCCGCCCTTTTATTTTATTCAAACATCCTTTTCTATCAATCTCAAGGCTATTTCAGTCCATCGGTCAATACACAGTGGCTTTTGCACACCTGGAGTCTATCCGCCGAGTGGCAGTTTTATTTGGTATATCCCCTCGTACTCATGGCGCTCAACAGGTTTTCGGTGACGAGGCGCCACCTGGCGCTGGTCCTCATAACGGTAGCGTTGCTATCTTTGGCGCTCTGCATCTCGCTGTCGAGCACAGATGAGCCGGCGGCATTTTATTTGCTGCCACAGAGAGCGTGGGAAATGGCGGCGGGCGGCGTCGTCGCATTGAAATTCAAGACATGGGCGCCGAAATACGCGAGCCTATTGCTGGGCGCCGGCTTCCTGCTCATCGCCTTCTCCCTCATCTATTTCGATAAAAACACGATCTGGCCTTCCTACCGCGCTTTGATCCCGGTGATCGGCGCCTGTCTGGTCATCGCCGCGAATCGGGCCGCCGCCGCGCCTTTCAGGCTCCCCGTCGTGCAAACGCTGGGACGATGGTCCTATTCGATCTATCTTTGGCACTGGCCGATCGCAGTCGCTTTTGTCTATTTCAACTTCAAAAAGACGAACGCCGCGCTTGTCATCACTGAGCTCGCGATTCTGGCGGCGATTATTTCCGGCGGCGCCCTGCTTTTGTCAGCCGTGCGAAAACTTGGCGAGGCGTCCGGCTGGCGGTCGGCCTCTCCCCGGCCTGCGTGGGCCGTGGGGGCGCTCGCTTTCGGCTTTTCGATCGCCCTTGGCCTGGCGCTCACGGTCGATGTCTATCGCGGCTTTCCAAACCGCACCCCGGAAATCGCCAAGCAGGTTGCAGCCTATCGGGTGGCGTCTACGGACTGGGATTTCCCGCGTGACTGCGACGGCTCGAACGCGGCCGGTAGCGTAAGACCTTGCCGGCTCGGTAAATCAACGGGTCCGGAGACGCTGATCCTCGGCGATTCCTTCGCCATGCAGATCTACCACAGGCTGGAAGCCGAAAAAGCCAATCTTCATGGCTCGTTTGTCTTTCTGACATCCTCTGGATGTCCGCCCGTGACAGGCATCCGATTCGTCTCGGACCCGCTTCACTGCGACGGCTTTTTCGAAAAAGCCCTTGAATACGCCGCCACGCAAAACCCCAGCCGCATCGTGCTCGCGTCGAACTGGTTCGCCTATTTCCATCCCGACAATGAGAAGCTTTGCTTTGTCGAAGGCGACACCTGCGTCACGCGAATACGCGATCTGCCGTGGTTTACGCCGCATGTGGAAGCCGTTTTCGCGGCGCTTGGCGAGCGCCTGCGGGCGTTCCGCGATCGCGGAGCCGAGGTCGTCCTTGTTTCGGCGACGCCCTATGGCGAGTGGGACGTCCCGTCAGAACTCCTGAAACGGCAATTCCTTGGGATGGACCTGCAAGCAATCTCTTATTTTGACCGCGACCAGTTCGACAAAACGGCGTCTCTCGTGAACCGCAATCTGGCCGCGATCGCGGCGTCGATCGGCGCGACCCTGATCGATCCGGCCAAATTCCTCTGCGAAGAACATCGCTGCCCGGCGATCGACCCAGATGGCGTCTCCTACTACCGGGACAACGGGCATTTTCGCGCCGCAGCGGTCCGAACGGACCGCTTCCACTTCTTCGACGAGGCGGTCGGCGTCAACAAACAGTACACCAGCGTGCTGCCGGCACCGTATGAGAAACAGTCGCCGGACGGCGATTGATCGTTCCGCCGGGAGTTCCGGGAGCCGCGAAGATCCTGCCGATCAGGTCGCCGCCCGGAACAATCCGACTTTCAGATCCTTCGCCTCATAAATGCGCGTTCCATCGGCTTCCAGCCAGCCGTCAGCGATGCCAAGGACAAGCTTTGTCTTGAACACGCGCTTCAGATCGACGCCATAAATGATCCGTTTAACGGTCGGCAGCACCTGATCAGCAAATTTCACCTCGCCGACGCCAAGCGCGCGGCCACGCCCCGGCAGATCGAGCCAGCCAAGATAAAAGCCGAGCAACTGCCATAAAGCGTCAAGGCCAAGACAGCCCGGCATGACCGGATCGCCCTTGAAATGGCAGCCGAAAAACCAGAGATCGGGATTGATCGCAAATTCCGCGCGAATCATGCCCTTGCCGTTGGGGCCGCCCGTTTCGGACACCTCCGCGATACGATCGAACATCAGCATGGGCGGCAACGGCAATTGCGGGTTGCCAGGCCCAAACAGCTCTCCGCGGCCACAGGCTATGAGGTCTTCATACTCGAAGCTCTGGCGCCGCTTGCTTTCTTGCGTCACTCTTTGTCTCTCCGTGCTGCGGCCGGGCGGCTGGGCCGTCGGAAATGCGGCCTTCTAACACAGGCGTCGAAGCGCCGGAAGCGCCGCCGGGCGAATTTGCGCTCCGAGGCGCGATTCCCTTGGCGCGGCAGGCACATTCTGCGGCGCGCGCGGGGCCGCGCCCTTCCTTTAGCGCAGTCCCGATCTTATATAGCTGGCGTTGGGGCTTCTGCGTCCCACTAACGGCAGGATACGATTTCCATGGCGATTCGCCACAAGACGTTGATTTTGACCTTTGCGCTGATGCTCGCCGCGGGTTTTTCAGCCGACGCTTTCGCGCGCGCCGGCAGCGGCGGGTCCTTCGGCAGCCGCGGCTCGCGCACGTTCGGCGCGCCGTCCTCGACAATGACGGCGCCGAATGGCGCCTCGCCCTTCAGCCGGTCGATGACGTCGCCAAACCAGGGGATATTCCGCCCCGGTTTCGGCGCTCCCGGCGCACGCGGCGGCTTTTTCTCCGGCGGCTTCGGCCGCGGCCTCCTCGGCGGCCTTCTCGGCGCGGGCCTCATCGGCATGCTGTTCGGCCATGGATTTGGGGGCGGCCTTGGGGGCGGCATGTCCTTCATCGGGCTTTTGCTGCAGCTCGCGCTTTTATTCTTCCTCTTCAAATTCGTCATGAGCTTCCTCCGTAACCGTTCACCGGCCATGCAGGGAGGCGCCTTTAATCGTTCGCCGGCGGCGGGCTCCGCGCCCTTTGGAGGAAACGCGCCGGGCGCTGGCGGATTCGCCGGATTTGGAGGGGGCGCCTCGCAAGGCTCCAAGCTCGATGTCGGTCCGGCTGACTTCAGCGCTTTCGAACAGCGGCTTGGCGCCGTTCAGAAAGCCTACAGCGATGAAGATATGACCGCTTTGCGGTCGATGACGACGCCGGAAATGGCCTCTTACTTTGCTGAGGAACTCGCGGAGAGCGCCAGGAAGGGCCTCGTCAACAAGCTCTCCAACGTCGCTTTCCTGCAAGGGGATCTGTCGGAAGCCTGGCGCGAGGCCGGCGGCGACTATGCGAGCGTCGCCATGCGCTATTCGCTGAACGACGCCATGCTCGACCGGACGACAGGGCGGGTTGTCTCGGGCGACCTCGCAACGCCGCAGGAGGCGACCGAAATCTGGACGTTCACGCGCTTTCCGGGCGGCTCGGCAAATGATTGGAAATTATCCGGGATTCAGCAGGCCGCGTAGCAATCGGCCTTGGCGGCGGCCTTTAAGCCGTCGCCATTTTTCGTTAGGCTGAGCGCATGAACCCTTCAGCGCCAACCATCATCTTCGATCTCGGCGGCGTCCTCATCCGCCACGACAACGACATCCTCTATGACCGGCTCGCCGCCTGTTGCGCCGATCCGGGCGGCGCCCGCGTCGTCATGGAAAACATTCTCGGCGATGAGGAGATCGGGACCGGCCAGCTCGGCGTCGACGCCCTGCACGCCCGTCTCGTGTCCGAGCAGGGCTTCGGGCAAAGCTTTGCCCATTTCCTTGACCTCTGGAGCAGCCATTTCAGCGCGGAGCCCGGGATGGAGCCGCTCCTCCTCGCCCTTGCCCAACGCTATCGCGTCGTCGTGTTCTCGAACACCAATTCGGCCCATATCGAACATATCCGGGCGAACTACCGCGTGCTCGAACATGCCCACGCCGCCTATATGTCCTACGAACTGGGGCTGGTGAAGCCTTATGCCGGCGCCTTCAGGAAAGTATTGGAGCTCGAGGGACGGCGCCCCGAAGAATGCATTTTCATCGACGATCGCCCGGAGAATACAGCGGCCGCCGCGGCCCTCGGCATTAAAACGGTGACCTTCACGGACCGCGAGGCTCTGAAAGCCGCGATCGCCGAATATGGCGTCGCGGTGGACGCCTAGCGCATATTCCGATCAGATCGGTTCGATCTGATCGACAAGAAAATGCTAAAGCTTTTGAATCTGGAGCGGTTTCTGATCGATCGAATGACTCCATTCGATTGGAAAGCGCCTGCGCAGACTGCGTTCAGTCGGCCGCTGGCGTGATCGAAACCGATTCGCCGCAACCGCATGCCGCAGTCTGATTCGGGTTCTGGAAAGTGAACGCCGAGGTGAATTTACTGGTCTCGAAATCGAGTTTCGTGCCAAGGAGAAACATCAGATCCTTCGGCGCGATCAAAATATTGACGCCCTGATCCTCGATCACTTCGTCGCCCGGCAGAACCTCGTCGGCGAGGTCCAAAACATAGCTCATGCCGGCGCAGCCGCCATTTTTGATGCCGACTTTGATGCCGGCGACCGGTTTGCCGGCGGCTTCAATCAGCTCCCGCGCGCGAGCGGCGGCGGCTTCGGTCAGGGAAACGGCGGCGAATTTCGGCTTGAGCATCAATCCCTCCGGGGCGCTGGCTGGCGCTTGGGCTTAATGCCCTATATAGCGCGTCGCGGCGCGAATGTTTAGGGGGATCACATCGATCGACGCCGGAACGCGCAAATGACGCCGCCCCGCCGCGATGAGCTCACGCCGCCTTCTTCACTGCGATGGCGGCAAGCGCGCGCATGATTTGCCGCGTTCCTTCGAGCCGGTCCTTCACCTCGTCGAAATCGCGCGCGAAAACGATCTTCATATCCGGCCGCACCTTGGCGTCGCGGCCCTGCTCGGCGACATAGCGAACGAGCCCTTGCGGATTGGCGAAGGAATTGTCGCGGAACGAGATGATGACGCCCTTTGGCCCGGCGTCGACCTTCTCGACATGGGCCTTGCGACACAAAACCTTGATCGAGACCAGCTTCATCAATTGCTCGACTTCCGGCGGCAGAGGCCCGAAGCGATCAATCATCTCCGCGGCGAAGCTCTCGATTTCCTCGTCGGTCTCAAGACCCGCGAGACGTCTGTAGAGGCCGAGCCGCAAGGGGAGATCGGCGATGTAATCCTCGGGGATCGTCACCGGCGTTCCAAGCGTGATCGTCGGCGACCAGGCCTCGTCCACAGGCTCCGCTATGCCGGCCTTCAAGGCTTCGACCGCCTCCTGCAGCATTTGCTGATAGAGTTCATAGCCGACTTCCTTGATATGGCCGGACTGGTCGTCGCCGAGAAGATTGCCGGCGCCCCGGATGTCGAGATCATGGCTCGCCAGCTGGAAGCCGGCCCCCAGCGTATCGAGCGACTGCAGCACTTTCAGCCGCTTTTCGGCCTGCGGCGTCATGGCGCGATCGGCGGGAACGGTGAACAGCGCATAGGCGCGGATCTTCGAGCGCCCGACCCGGCCGCGCAATTGATAGAGCTGCGCGAGCCCGAACATATCGGCGCGGTGCACGATCAGCGTGTTGGCGGTTGGAATGTCGAGGCCCGACTCGACGATCGCCGTCGAGAGCAGCACGTCATACTGGCCATCGTAGAAGGCCGCCATCTTGTCTTCGAGCTCGGTCGCGGCCATCTGGCCATGCGCGATGACGAATTTAACTTCGGGTACATGCTGGCGCAAGAAGGCCGCGGCCTCCTCTATGTCGTCGATCCTTGGGCAGACGTAGAAGCTCTGGCCGCCGCGATAGCGCTCGCGCAGCAGGGCCTCGCGCACCAGCAGCGTATCGAATGGCGTGATGAAGGTTCTGACCGCCAGCCGGTCGACCGGCGGCGTCGCGATGATCGAAAGTTCGCGCACCCCTGTCAGAGCCAGCTGCAGGGTGCGCGGGATCGGCGTCGCCGAAAGCGTCAGGACATGCACCTCGGCGCGCAGCTCTTTCAGGCGCTCCTTGTGCTTGACGCCGAAATGCTGCTCTTCGTCGATCACGACAAGGCCAAGATCCTTGTACTCGACGCCTTTGCCAAGCGCCGCATGAGTGCCGACAATGATGTCGATGTCGCCCGAGGCGGCGCCGGCTTTCGCGGCCTTGAGCTCGGCCGTGCTGACCATGCGCGACATCTGCGCCACTTTGATCGGCAGATGGGCGAAGCGGTTGGAGAAATTCTTGTAGTGCTGACGCGCGAGAAGCGTCGTCGGCACGATGACGGCGACCTGCTTGCCCTCGATCGCCGCGGCGAAGGCGGCGCGCAGCGCGACTTCCGTCTTGCCGAAGCCGACGTCGCCGCAAACGAGCCGGTCCATCGGCCGGCCCGAGGCCATGTCTTCCAGCACGGCCTCGATCGTCGCGAGTTGATCGTCCGTCTCATCATAGGGGAAACCGGCGCAGAATTCGGCGTAAAGTCCCTCGGGCGGGGCGAGCTTGGCCGCCGCCTTGGTCTGGCGCGCGGCGGCGATCTTGATGAGGCCCGCCGCCATTTCGAGGATGCGCTTGCGCATCTTCGCCTTGCGCTTCTGCCAACCGCCGCCGCCGAGGCGATCAAGCTGGACCTCGGTGTCCTCGGAGCCGTAGCGCGACAGAAGCTCGAGGTTCTCCACCGGCAGAAAAAGCTTCGCCCCTTCCGCGTAATGCAGTTCGAGGCAGTCATGCGGCGCGCCGCCCGCCTCGATCGTCTGCAGGCCGATGAAGCGGCCGATGCCGTGATCGACATGGACGACGATATCGCCCGCCGTCAGCGCGCCGACTTCGCTCAGGAAATCCTGGGGCCGGCGCGTTTTTTTGCGGGCGCGCAGCAGGCGGTCGCCGAGAATATCCTGCTCGCCGACGATGACGAGATCGCCCGCCTCGAACCCGGCCTCGAGGCCGATGACGGCCAGAGCGACGCTTGCGCGCGGCAGCTCGAGCGCCTGCGCCAGCGAGGAAACCGGCGCCGGGTTGGCAAGGCCGTGATCGACGAGGACATGGGAGAGACGCTCGCGCGAGCCGTCGGACCACGCCGCCACGATGACGCGCTTCTGCTGCGCCTGGAGCGCATGGACATGCTCGACCGCCGCGCTGAAAACATTGGCGCTTTCATCGGCCCGTTCGGGCGCGAAGCTCCGCCCCGGCTTCGAGCCGCAGTCGATGACGAGGCCGCGCGCGCCCTCCGGCTGCGCAAAGGGCGTCGTGCGGATCACCCGCGCGCCGCCAAGGCGCTGCTTCCACTCCGCCTCGGAGAGATAAAGCTGGTCGGGCTTCAGCGGCTTATAGTTGGAATGGACGGGGTCAGCGTCATGGGCGCTCTTTCGCGCGTCGTAATAGTCGGCGATCAGCGCGATGCGCTCATGCGCCGCCTCATCGGCGAGCGGATCGAGAATCAGCGGCGCCCGGCCTGCATAATCGAGAATCGTATCGAGATGGTCGTAGAACAGCGGCAGCCAATGCTCATAGCCGGGGTGCCTGCGCCCTTCGCTGATCGCTTCATAGAGCGCGTCGCCGCGCGTCTGCGCGCCAAAATTCGCGACATAGGCCTGCCGGAAGCGCCGCATCGTGTCGCTTGTGAGCTGCACCTCGCTCATCGGCACAAGGTCAAGCCCGCGCAAGGGAAACATCGTGCGCTGCGATTCAGGATCAAAAGCGCGGATCGATTCCAGCGTGTCGCCGAAGAAATCGAGGCGCACGGGCTGCGCCATGCCGGGCGCGAAAAGATCGAGAATGCCGCCTCTCACCGCATATTCGCCGGCGTCGCGCACGCTGGAGGCCCGGGCGAAGCCATTGGTCTCTAACCACAGCGTCAGCGCGTCCATATCGACGACATTGCCGGGCGCCGCCGAAAACGTGTCCGCCGCCATTTGCTGAATGGGCGCGACGCGCTGGACCAGCGCCTTGACGGTCGTGCTCAAAATGCGCGGGCGCTCGACGCTGGACCGGGAGCGGGCGAGGCGCGACAGGACGATCATGCGCCTCGCGGAGACCGAGGCGTTGGGCGAAACCCTGTCGTAAGGCTGGCAGTCCCAGCCCGGAAAATCGAGGATTTCGATGTCTGGCGCTGCGAAAGACAGCGCCTCGGTAAAGGCCGCGGCGCGCTGGCTGTCGCGCGCGACATGCACCAGCACGACGGCGCGATCCTCCGCCTCCCTTGCGAGCGCGCGCGTCAGATCGGCGGCGCAAAAGGCGTCAAAACCATCGGTCAGGGAGGAAAGCGTCAGCGAGCCGCCTTTGGCGAGTTCGGCGAGCGCACGTTTAAGATCAGCCACGTTGCAAAATCAATTCAAGCGTTTTCCCCGGCGCAAGCGTCAGGGAGTAAAAAAGCGATCAGACGTTTGCAGGATCAAAACCGGCATGGAAAGCGACGATTCTGTGGAACAGCGGTGTATCATAGGCCTCGGGCGTTGGCGCTTCGCCGGTCGCCCAGCTGAACACATCGCGGTCGAGAGCTTCGAGCAGCGCCTCGAAATCATCGAGCTCTTTCTCGCTCAGGCGCTCCACCTCGGCGTCGGCGAAACGGCCGAGCAGGAGATCGGTTTCCAGCATGCCGCGATGCCACGAGCGAAATTTGATGCGCCGGCGTCTTGCGTCGACGGTCACGTCAGCCGTTTGCGGGACGGACATGGATGGATCTCCGGTCTTCAAGGCGTTTCCCCGCCTCGCGCGGAGCTCCCCGCAGCCATATAGTCTTTGCGCGCACAACTGTCAGCCCTTTCCGGCGGCGGTAATGCGTGGAGCGCTCGGACGGGCCGCCGGCAAGGCCCCCGCATGACGCGCAGGCGGGGGGCTTGTTTACTGGTTTACTGGCAAAATTCGAGCAGCGCGGCCTTTTTTCCATCGCTGACGATGATGCGCCCCCTCGCGTTGGGCTGCAACGTGATCCCGCCCGGCTCGAAGCCCGCGGCGATGAGGGCCGCCTCGACGGGGGCGAAGCTGCTCTTTAGCGCCGTCTCCGCGGCAGATTGCGGGCAGTTGACCGTCGACATCATCGAACTGGCCGAGGCCTATGGCAGCTACGGCTACCGACGCATAACGGCGCTGCTGGGTCATGCCGGCTGGGCCGTGAACGCCATAGACAATGCGTCGGTTTGATGGTCTTACGCAAGAGAAAGGCCCGGCGAACCATTCACCGAGCCTTCTGCTTCTCACCCTGAAAGTTGACGTGTGGTTCTTTAGTATTTGGCAACGACCGGCGCCGGAGCGGCGGTGTCGAACTTGTAGCTGACCCCGACCTCCACGCGGTTCAGGTTGGTCGTGCGACTGGCAATAACGCCGAGCGCGGCCAGGCCGGGAGTGGCGAAGGCATTGTCGGCGGCGAAGCTGGAATGACCGAATTGCGCGTAACGGTATTCGGCGCGAATCGACCAGTTGTTGGTGACGGCATACTCAAGACCCCCGCCGAGAGTCCAGCCGACGCGGGTCGACGAGGAGCTAACCTGGCCGCCAAACGGCCCGTAAATGGTGCCTTCGACGCCCGCGAAGGCGACGCCGCCGGTGGCGTAGAGGAGGACGCGATCCCAGGCGTAGCCGACGCGGCCGCGGATCGAACCCATAATGTCCGCTTTGGTGGACACCGCGACCGGCACAGAACCAAGGCCTTCGAAGAAGGGGCTGCCCGACCTGGTTTTGCTGAGGCTGGTTCCCTCAACGTCGCCCTCGAGGCCGACCACGAACTGGTTGAACTGCAGATTATAGCCAATGTGCCCGCCGCCGATGACGCCGCTGTTACTGCCCTGGAAGCTTGCAAAGTCGCCGAAGCTATCGGTGACATTGATGTTGGACGTGCCCCAGGCGTAGCCGATCTGGGCGCCGACATAGATGCCGGTCCAGGTGAAGATCGGGACCGGCGGCACATAGACCGGCGGCGGAGCGCGGGAGGGAAGATCGGCGGCGAAGGCCGATCCGGCGAGCGCGATCGCGCCAGCCGAAGCGAGTAACAGGCGACGTAACATGAGGTGCCACTCCTTTTGGATATCAGAGATAACGCGAATGTGATGGAGGCTACGTAGTTTACGTCCGGTTGCAATTTCAAATTGCAACCGGACGGCGATTCAAGGTCGCATTTTGGAACAGTGTGGCGGATTTACAGCAGTGAAGAGTTTTCAGACCGGATGTGACGCGATGTCACACTTCGTCATCGATCTATCACTATTTGCATCGGAATTTTGCCCGTTGCTCATCAAGCGCGCTCAAAAACAATCTTCCCCTCGCACGCGCGATACTTGCAGCGCATTAGAGTGCAGACTCACAACCAGTAGCTGACCGTAGCGGCGATGGAGACTATGGCGAGGAAGTTTATGGCGTTTCGGTCATAGCGATAGCCACGCGCCTGAAATCTTTCAGACGGCGGAACATGCGTTCGATGGCGTTCCGGTTTCGATAGAGAAGCAGTTCTTCCATTTGCGATTGGCCTTGGGCGGGATGTTCGGCATAGCTCCGCCGCTCCTCGACTTGCCGGCCGATGGCGTCGCTATCGTAGCCCTTAGGGCCGTGCAGGATTTCGCAGACGGAAAGCTTTTCCAATAATTGCGCGCCCGCCGTGCAGTCGGCGACGTGGCCGCCGGTGAGCATAAAGGCGAGCGGCCGATGGCCTGATTTTTCTCCTCCTTTGCCGCCGCTGGCCGAGCGATGCGCCTTCACCGCCGAGGAGTCGATGAGCACTTGCACAGGCGGCCCGCCTGCTTCTGCAAGCGCGTGGAACAACTCACTACCGTCGAACAGGGTCCGCGCGGCGGGCCGTCAGATGCGTCCCGATAGGATCATTGCCTCCCCGGCCGCGGGCGGCGCATAAAGCTCTGAACCTCCGCGCGGCAAACCCCATGCGTCCATCGATTCTGAACCCCCTCTTCGCCTCGGCCGCGAGCCTGCCGGGCGTTGGGCCCAAAACCGGCAAGCTGCTCGACCGGCTGCTGGCGGAGGGCGGCAAAGAGGCGCGCGTTCTCGATCTCCTGTTCCATCTGCCGGTCGGCGTCCTCGATCGTCGCAACCGGCCGAAGATCACTGAGGCCCCGCTGAATACGGTGGTGGTGATCGAGGGAACGATCATTGAGCATCGGCCGCCCCGCGCGAAGGGTCCCTATCGCGTGCTGATCGAGGATGAGACCGGCGATGTTCTGCTCGTGTTTTTCCTCGCCAATCATCAGTGGATCGAGAAAAGCCTGCCCGTCGGCGCGCGGCGCTGGGTGTCCGGCAAGCTCGAACTCTGGGACGGCCATCGCCAGATGGTTCACCCTGACCGGATTCTCGACGCCGAAGGCCTCGCCAAACTGGCGCCCGTCGAGCCGATCTATCCTTTGACCGAGGGGCTGTCATCGCGGCTTCTCTCAAAGGCCATCGAGGGCGCATTGGCGCGCCTGCCCGCGCTGCCGGAGTGGCGCCCCGCTCCCGCCCTGCCCTCTTTCACCGAGGCCCTGCGCCGCGTGCATCGCCCGCAGACGCCGGAAGAAATCGCGCCCGAGGCGCCAGCGCGCAAACGCCTCGCCTTTGACGAAATGCTCGCCGGCCAGCTTGCGCTGGGGCTGATGCGGGCGAGAGCGCGGCGCGCGCCGGGGCGCGCCAACGCGGGCGACGGGCGCCTCGTTGATAAAATCCTCAAAACCCTGCCCTTTACGCCGACGGACGCGCAGAAACACGCCTTCGCGGAAATCCGCGCCGATCTCGCAAGCGAGGCGCGCATGTTGCGTCTGCTGCAGGGCGACGTCGGCTCCGGCAAAACGGTCGTCGCGCTGCTCGCCATGGCGTCCTGCGTCGAAGCCGGGCGGCAGGCGGCGCTGATGGCGCCGACGGAAATTCTGGCGCGCCAGCATTTTGCCGCGCTCGGCGCCTTCGCCGGCGCCGCCGGATTGAGGCTCGCCCTGCTCACTGGCCGCGACAAGGGCTCCGGGCGGGCCAAAACGCTCGAGGCGCTGGCCTCGGGCGCGATCGACATCATCATCGGCACCCATGCGCTGTTTCAGGAGAGCGTCGCCTTCCACGATCTCGGCCTTGCGGTGGTCGACGAGCAGCATCGTTTCGGCGTGCATCAGCGTCTGGCGCTCGGTGAAAAAGGCGAGCGCGCCGACATTCTGGTGATGACGGCGACGCCGATCCCGCGCAGCCTCGTACTCACCTATTTCGGCGACATGGACGTCTCGCTGATCCGCGAAAAGCCTGTTGGCCGCAAGCCGATCGAGACCAGGGCTCTGCCGGCCGAGCGAATCGGCGAACTCGTCGAGCGGCTGCGCGGGGCGTTGGAGACTGGCGCGCAGGCTTTCTGGGTTTGCCCGCTGGTCGAGGAAAGCGAACTTCTCGACGTCGCCGCCGCCGAGGAGCGTTTCGCGGATCTGCGCCAATTCTTCGGCGACGAGGTCGGTCTCGTCCACGGCAGGATGAAAGGGCGCGACAAGGACGCGGCCATGGCCGCCTTCGCTGGCGGAGAGACGAAAATTCTGGTGGCGACGACGGTGATCGAGGTCGGCGTCGACGTGCCGAAGGCCAGCATCATGGTCATCGAACATGCCGAGCGCTTCGGCCTCGCGCAATTGCATCAGCTGCGCGGCCGGGTCGGACGCGGCGCGGCGAAGTCGTCCTGCATCCTTCTCTATAAAGGCCCGCTCGGCGAGACCGCGAAGGCCCGCATCGAAATTCTGCGCGAGAGCGAGGACGGGTTCCGCATCGCCGAGGAAGATTTACGTCTGCGCGGCGAAGGCGAGGTGCTGGGCTCGAAACAGTCCGGCCTGCCGGGCTTTCGCCTCGCTGACCCCGCCGCGCATGGGGATCTGCTGGCTGAGGCGCGCCGGCAGGCGCAAGGCATCGTCGCGGAAAATCCCCGGCTCGAAGGAGAGAACGGCGAGGCGCTGCGCCTTTTGCTCAATATTTTCGAGCGCGCCGAAGCGATAAGATTGCTGGGGGCGGGCTGACTACGCCTCGCCCGGGAAAAACCTCAGCGCGAACATCGCGAGGGCCGCGAAAATAGCAAGAGCGGCCAAGAACATCGCCGTCGCGCCATAGCCGAAAGCGCCGATGAGCAGCGCCTGCGGATAGGGCATCAGGAAAATGCCGATGTTGAACGCTGTATTGAGCAGCGCCTGCGGGCCGGCGCGCTCGGCCGGCTCGACCCCTTCGCTCATCCAGGCGGACAGGACCGGATAGACCACGCTATAGCCTATGCCAAAAAGCACGCCCGAGACGACGATCAGCCATGATTGCCCGGCGTAGGCGAGAAGCACGAAGCCCGCGCCCTGCGCCAGAAATCCGCCGGCGACGAGAACGCGCCGATCGAGAGACTCGAAAATGCCCATCGCAAGAAAGCGGCTGGCGAAAAGGGTTGTCGTCGAGGCGAAGAAAAACGCGCCGATCGGCAGCGCCTTCGCCTGCAACAAGGCGGCGAGATAGGCGGCTGTGAAGCCGAACATCGTTCCGTTGACGAAAACGGCAAAAAAAGCCGGGATGCGGCTGCGCCGCAGGCCGCCCAGAAAATTGAGCGCGCGCGCCTGCCGCGGGCGCGGGATCGGCCGGACGCCGAAGGTGAGCGCAAGCCCGAGACAGGCGGGAATGGCGCCTTCCAGAAACATCGCCGGAGCGCCGAACTTATTCAGGATAAAGGCGCCGAATGGCGGCGCGAAGGCCTGAGCCACGGCGAACATGCTCGAAAATAGCCCGTTCAGATAGACGAACTTGCGCGCATTGAGCCGGCTCTGCCCATAGGTGACGAAGGAGCTGAGCAAGAGCCCCTGCCCGACGCCCTGAACGAGACGGGAGGCGAGCGCCGGCCAGAACGCGCCGGCGGTATAACGCAGGCTGAAAAAGCCGACGACCATGAGGGCCACGGAGACCCGGCAGGTGTTGAGAACGCCGATGCGCGCGGCCACAGCGCCGGACAAAAAGGTGAAAAGAATGACCGGAAATGCGTAGAGCGAGAGCAAAAGCCCGACCGTATGAAGATCGAAACCTTCGCGGGCGAAGACCACGGCGAGCAGCGCGGCGTGCGAATACATGAAAGAGACGAGAAAAGCGGCAAGCGCCAGCTGAAAATATTCGCGCCGCGCCCGCGCGTCGATGAAGCCGGCCCTGATCGCGCGATCTTCAGACTCTGGGGCGATGGGCGCATCGGATGCGCCGCGCAAGGCGCCCATCAAGCTGCGTCGGAGCGGCGCAGCAGGGCGCGCCAATGGCGGATTGGAACCTCCGCCGTCGCGGCGATGTCCTCGATGACGACCCTGCGCAAGCCGTGGCGTTCGGCCTGCGCGAAAATCGACGGCGGCAGCGGCCAGGGCGGCCCCGAGGCCGGCGCGTCCTCGTCACGCGCCCGCGCGATCACAAGAAGTTTTCCATCTGGCGCAAGAAGCGAGGCGAGAGCGGCGAGCGCCTTCGGCAGGAGCTCTGGCGCCAGGGCCTGCAAAGTGTAGCATTCATGGACAAGATCGAATTTTTCGCGCCACTCGGGAGGGACTTTGAAGAGATCCTCCGCGCTGTAGGCGACTTTGCTATCTGGAAAACGCCGTTTTGCCCATTGGACGGCTTCCTCGACCAGATCGAAAGCCGTAACGTCAGCGCCGGCGGCGGAAAAGCACTCGGCATTGTCGCCAAGGCCGCAGCCGACGTCGAGCACGCAAAGCCCTTCGAGGCCGCGCATTTGCAAATCGACGAAAGATCGGGTGAGCGGATGGGGCGAAAGATTGGCCCAGGGCACCCGCGCGGCATCATTTTCGGCGAGGGCATAGACAGCCTCGAACCAGCCCCTTCGCAGCGGATCGGCGGCGTCTGGCGCCGCCCCTTTGGCCGGATCGATCGCGTCGAGCTCGATCCGCGCCCTGGCGCGGCGCTCGGCAAAGCCGGGATCGGACGAAAATCCGCTCATGCTGCTTTTCCTTTCAGGGATTGAGGCGCGGCCGCGTTCAGGCCTTCTTTTCCCAGCGCCCGGCCTCGCTCTGCTGCCAATAGGTCAAAGCAAAGCCCCGTTGCTTCAGCTCTTTCCATTGCAGCCGGGCGGCGGCAAGCTCGTCCTCATTGGCTCCGTCGAAGACGACGATCGCGCGTTCATAGGCCGCGTCATCACCGAGGGAGGCGGCAATCTGCGCCCCCTCGACAAAGAAGCGCGCCGCCGCGCCATTCGGATTTTCCGCCCCCGTGCAAAGATAGACCGGCTGCGATTCGACATCGCCGTCGGCGGCGCGGCCATGCGCGATAAAGCTGGCGTCGGAATAAGTCCAGAGCCACTGATCCAGCGCCTCCAGCCGCTCTTCGCTTCGCGCCTGGATGACCACGCGCCAGCCTCTCTCGAGCGATTTCTCGATGAGGCCGGGCAGCGCCTGGTCGAGGCTTTGGCGCTGGAGGTGGTAGAACCAGATCTCCATTACGGCATGGGCTCCGACGCCATCAGGGTCACGCCTTGTCCGCTTTCGCCTCGTAATTGTCGAAGACGAGCCGGTCCAGAAGCCGGACGCCAAAGCCGGAGGCCCAGCCCTGATTGACGTCGCTCGCCGGCGAACTCATGCCGGTGCCGGCGATGTCGAGATGCGCCCAAGGCGCGCCATTGACGAATCTTTGCAGGAACTGCGCGGCGGTGATCGAGCCCGCGTGACGTCCGCCGGTGTTCTTCATATCGGCGAATTTCGAGTCGATCAGCTTGTCATAGGCCGGGGCGAGCGGCAGCCGCCAGAGTTTTTCCCCCGTCGCCTTGCCGGCGGCGAGCAGCTTCTCGCCAAGGTCATCGTCATTGGTGAAAAGTCCGGCGTGGTCCTGGCCAAGGGCGACCAGCACGGCGCCGGTCAGCGTCGCGAGGTCGACGATGAATTTCGGCTTGAAACGGTCCTGCACATACCACAGCACGTCGGCGAGCACGAGACGGCCTTCGGCGTCCGTATTGATGACCTCGATCGTCTGCCCCGACATGGACGTCACGATATCGCCCGGGCGCTGCGCTTCCGGCCCCGGCATGTTTTCGACGAGGCCGACGACGCCGACGGCGTCGACCTTGGCCTTGCGGGCGGCGAGCGCCTGCATGAGGCCGACGACGCAGGCGGCGCCCGCCATGTCGCCCTTCATATCCTCCATGCCGCCGGCCGGCTTGATCGAGATGCCGCCGGTGTCGAAGGTGACGCCCTTGCCGACGAAGGCGACCGGCTGGGCCTTGCCCTTGTAGGAGCCCTTTCCTCCGCGCCAGCGCATGACGACGACGCGGCTTTGCCGGGCGGACCCCTGCCCGACGCCAAGGAGCGCTCCCATGCGCAGCGCCTTCAAAGCGGGCTCATCGAGAATCTCGACCTCGACGCCGATCTTTTCGAGCTCCCGCGCGCGACTGGCGAACTCCTCCGGATAGAGCACATTGGCGGGCTCGTTGACGAGGGTGCGCGCGGTAAGAACCCCTTCCGCGACGGCGGCGCGACGCCTCGCTTCGCCGCGCGCGGCGGCGGGGTCCGCGACGGCGAGCACGAGTTCGCTCGATCCATTGTCGTCAGAATCGTCCTTTTTCTTGGTCTTGTAGCGGTCGAAACGATAATCGCGCAGCTGAGCGCCGAGCGCGAATTCGGCGGCGGCCGCGGCCGGATCGGCCGGCGCGTCCGGCGGATCGAAGACAATTGTCGCCGCGCCGCCGCGACCCAGCTTGCCGAGGACAAAACCGCCGAGATTGGCGTAATCCACGGGCGCGGGAGCGGCGGGTTTGATCTTGGCCGCCTCCGGCGAATCGGCGTCGTTCCGCTCGCTTGCCTCGGCTTGCGGGCCCGGCGCTCCGATGACGAGCAGGCGATCAGCCGCGATCCCGGCGGGAGCGATGATGTCGAGCGCCGTCGAGGCCTTGCCCTTGAACCTGGAGACGACGGCGGCTTTGCGAATCAGAGCTTCCCCATCGGCGCCGAGCAACTTCAGCGTCGCATCGCCGAATTTGAAGTCAGGTCCGCTGAAAACCACGAGCGATTGCGGGCCTTTCGCGGGTTGGGCCGCCGTCTTGGCGTCGGGCTGCGGCCGGGCGCCGGTCAAAGAAGCCAGCGCGATAAATTCGATTTTCACGGACTGCGACATTTGATCCTCAAAAAAGCGTGACTGCCGCGCTCACGGCGTCCTCGACGGGAGCCGAACTCGACGGCGTAAATCATGCGAAAGAACGGGGAAACTGGTTCAGGTCATATCAAACTCGCATTGAAAATGCCTTTTCATACGCATATGTCGGACCGTGAGCGGTTCAGCAAGGGGAGCCCGCGCCGCCTGGCCGTTGCCCTGCCGGCGGGGTCGCGCCGAAAAATTGCCGTGAGCTTCGACTTTAGTCAGGCTGGCTCCAAAGCAAAAGGGCAAAAGCCCGCGTTTGCGCCAAGAGGCGCGGTCGTGTCTTCCTCGACGGTTCGCCGGCGAGGGCGATCTGTGATGCGAAGGTCACGGGATGGGAAATATCGCAGCGCAACAGCTCCAACAGGGGCGAGATGACTGGCGGCGGCGGCTGCATTGTAGCAAATTGGGCGCGGGGCGGTACGGGTTTGAGTTTCAAAATGTCGAGCATCACCGTTGACGCTGCCAACCCCATCGGCCCCGCGCCCGGCGATTGCCGCCGCCTGGGCGCGGCATGCCCTGTTGTTGCGCGCGCGGACGGATTCGCGGCGCGATGATTGGTTGGACCCTCGGCCGCTATTTTTCAGCCCGTTTTCTGACCCTGATCATGGCGGTGTTTCTGACCGTCTGCGGCATGATCTTTGTCGTTGATTTCGTGGAAATGCTACGCCGCACCAATGACATGGTGGGCGCTTCGACGCGCTCGGTCGCGGTTCTGTCCTTGTTGCGCGCGCCTTCCGCCTCGGAACAGTTGATGCCGTTCTGCGTCCTGTGCGGCGCCATGGCGGCGTTTCTCGACCTGACGCGCAAGCTGGAGCTCCTCGTCGCGCGCGCCGTCGGCGTTTCGGTTTGGGGCTTTCTCGTCCCGCCCGTGGCGATCGCCATCATCATCGGCGTTGGCTCCGTCACGCTGTTCAATCCGGTCTCGGCCATGATGAAGCAGCGCGCCGACCGAATCGAGACGCAGATCTTCGGCCGCGTGACCCAAGCGGACCCCGAATCAGGAATTTGGCTCCGGCAAAAAGGGGTCGACGGTGAAGCGATCATCAAGGCCAAGTCGGCTTCCCGCGACGGCTCGCATATCGCCTCCGTGACGGCCTATGTCTATGATCGGCGTGGCAAGTTCGAGGCCGAGGTGGAAGCCAGGCGCGGAGAGCTCCAGCCGGGGGTCTGGCGGCTCGAAAATGCGCGCATTTTCATGCCGGGAGAAGAAATACAAGAAGTCAGCGCCTATCTCCTCGCCACCAATCTGACGCCAGAGCAAGTGGCGAAGGGGCCGGTGGCGCCGGACTCCGTGCCATTTTGGGACCTGCAGGCGATGCGCCGGGAGACCGACAGGGCGGGCCTCGACTCGACAGGCTTTAAACTGCAATTTCAGTCGCTTCTGGCGCGGCCTCTGCTGTTCGTAGCGATGGTTTTGATCGCCGCGGCCTTTTCTTTAAGATTTTTCCGTTTTGGTGGAATCGGCAAGATGGTTGGCGGTGGCGTGGCGACGGGCTTCGTGCTTTATGTGGCGACTAAGCTTGTCGGCGACCTCGGCGGAGCCGGATTGCTCAGCGCGCCTGTTGCTGCGTGGTCTCCCGCCATCGTCGCCAGCATGCTCGGCGCGCTCGCGTTGCTGAATCAGGAGGATGGTTGATGGGGCGGCGTTTTTGCCCCAATGGCGCGCGGGCTTGCGTATCTGGTCTTCGCGGCTTGTTTGGCCCTGTCCGGGGCCGGATTTTCCACGCCCCTGCTTCAGCGCCGCCCCAGCGTTCCTCGGCGCGAGCCTGGCTCGCCGCCCTCCTTTGCCTCGCCCTCCTTTGCCTCGCCGCCGTCAGCGCCCCCGCCGCCATCGCGGCGACGGAGCGGCCGCCGCAGCCGCCGGCCGGCCAGCCGCCCGACAAGATGTTCGTCGAGGCGAACGAACTTCGCTACGATACGGTGAAGAATACGGTTGCCGCCGTCGGCGATGCGCGCGTCTATTATAAGGGTCGCGTTCTCGAAGCCGACCGCGTCACCTATGACCGCAAGACCGGCCGCGTCTTAGCCGAAGGTCACGCCAAGCTCACCGAAACCGACGGCAGCATCCTGCACGGCGATCAATTCGACCTGACCGATGATTTCCGCGACGGATTCATCGAAAGCCTGCGCGCCGACACCTCGGACAAGACCTTTTTCAGCGCGCCGCACGCCGAGCGCATCGAGGGCGACACTACGGTCTTCAACAAAGGCACCTACACTGCCTGCGCCGCCTGCACAGGCAGCCCCGACAAGCCGCCGCTGTGGCGGGTGCGCGCCAAGCGCATCGTCCACAAGAACGACGAGCAGATGATCTATTATGAGGACGCTTCGCTTGAGTTCCTCGGCGTTCCGCTCGCCTATGTGCCGTTCTTTTCGGCGCCCGATCCCACGGTCACGCGCAAATCCGGCATTCTGTCGCCGCATCTCATCGACAGGTCGACGCTCGGCTATGGCGTCGGCATTCCAATCTTTTGGGCGCTCGCGCCCGACTATGATTTGACGTTCACGCCGACCGCCCTGTCAAAGCAGGGCTTCCTCGCCAGCGGAGAATGGCGCCAGCGCTTCGACATCGGCCAATATTACATCAGGGCGAACGGCATCTCGCAGATGAACCCGAGCTTTTTCCCGACGTCCCCGTGGGGCGCCGGCAACCAGACGCTGCGCGGATCGTTCGAGAGCGCGGGCGAACTCGCCATCGCCGATCAATGGAAATTCGGCTGGGCGTTCACGCTGCTGTCGGATAAATGGTTCCTGAATGATTACAACGTCCCGAGCCAGACCCTTTCGTCCAATTATATCGCCGAGACGACCTCGACGGTCTATCTGACCGGCCAGAGCAATCGCGGCTATTTCGACCTGCGCGGCTATTATTTCGAAGGTCTGTCGACGCACGACTTCCAGCCGCAGCAGCCGCTCGCCCACCCGGTCTGGGATTACAACAAAACGATAGACATCGATCCAGCAAATTCCTGGGGGATCGGCGGCGAGGTTGAGGCCGACTTCAACCTGACGAGCCTTTCCGCCGCCGCCGCGAGCTATCAGTCCGTCGGCACGCAGGTGCTCGACAACGCCTATCAAATGTATAACGTCTGCACCAATTATGTGCCGGGCACCGTCGCCGGCAAATGTCTTCTGCGCGGCGTCGGCGGCGAATATACGCGGACGACGGTGGATATTTCCTGGAAGCGCAAGCTGATCGACCCGATCGGCGAGGTCTGGACGCCCTTCGCCTTCGCGCACGTCAACGGCGAGTGGCTCGATCTCAACACCACGAATTCCTATACGTTTTCGTCGAGTTTCGGCTCCTCGACGTTCAGCAATTCGTCTCAGCTGAACTTCCTCGGCAACCGGGACGTGAGCTTCTACGGCGCGTTCGTGCCCGGCGTCGGGCTTGAATATCGCTATCCATTCTTCGCAAAACTTGGCTTTGGCTCGGTCACTGTCGAGCCGATCGCGCAGATCATCATGCGCCCGAACAATCCGATCGGCGCTTTTTCCAACGTCAATCTCGACGCGCAAAGCCTCGTCTTCGACGAGTCGACTTTGTTTGATTGGAATAAATATTCGGGCTACGACCGCTTTGAGACCGGCATGAGAGCCAATTACGGAGGCCAGTTCACGCTGAACTTCAAAGACGGCGGCTACATCAACGTCATCGGCGGCCAATCCTATCAGGTCGCCGGCACCAATTCCTATGCGACGGCGGACGCCGCCAATGTCGGGCTGAGCTCGGGTCTCGACACGAGGGCTTCCGACTACGTCGGCGCGCTTTCGATCGCCCCCAACTCCGCGTTCTCATTCACCGCCAAAAGCCGCTTCGACGTCAACACCTTCGAGCCAAGGCGCATCGACCTTGTCGGCAACTATAACCTCGGCGCCTGGACAGGGGGAATCCAATATGCAAATTACCAGGCCCAGCCGGTGATCGGATATTATGTGCGCCGGGAGGGTCTTTCCCTGAATTCGCGCTATAAGATCAGCGACAACTATTTCGCTCAGGGAAACATTACCTTTGACATGAGCCGTCAGTTCTATCCTGCTGCTCTCATCGGCTATACGAGCCCCGGTCCTTTCGCCATCGCCGCGTTTGGCATGGGCGCCGGCTATAACGATGATTGCACTACTTTCTCGGTGAATTATTCTTCGATTTATCAGGACAATGGCAATGGCGCTCTTATTCGTAACCAGACAGTCCTGTTACAACTGCAATTGCGGACCCTTGGCGGCACCAAACTCAGTGAAAGCTTCAACAACACCGCCGCGCTTGACGGCGTGAAATACTGACCGCCACCGCGCCGGTTCGCCGACGCGCGGCGACGCCGCTGCAAAAAATGGGAATCGGGCTTGATGCGGAGAATGAATGATGTGCGTAAGGCCGGCCCCTGCGCCGGCGCTCTTTTCAGAACCTGTCTCCTGATGGCGGCGCTGGCCGGTGGATCGCTCCTCGCCGCCCGCCCGGTTCACGCTCAAACGATCGTGTCGAGCATCAATGGCGATCCCATCACCAATATCGACATTGATCAGCGCATGAAGCTGCTGCGCGTGCTGCGCAAGCCAGCGACGCGCGAAGCGGCGATCGAAAGCCTTTTCACCGAGCGCCTGGAAATCCACGAGGCGGAAAAATACGGCGTCAATCCAAAGGTTTCCGATCTTCCGCAGGAGATCGTCAGGGTTGCCCAGGAAATGAAAGTGCAGCCCGAGGCGCTGATAGCTGAGCTTCAGCGCGCGGGCGTTTCGCAAGATCATTTTCAGGCGTATTTTCGCGCCAATCTCGCCTTTGGCATTCTCGTGCAGGCGCTGAACAAGGGCGTCGAGGCGAGCGAAACGCAGGTTCGTGAGGAACTCGCAAAGGCAGGTGGCAAGGCCGCCGCCGGCACCGCCTATACCGTGCAGCAGATCATCTTCGCGCTGCCGACGACAGCAACTCCCGCCGCCGTCAGCGCCCGCGCGCATGAGGTCGAACAGCTGCGCGCGCGCTTTTCCGATTGCGCCACGGGCGTTCCCATCGCCCGCGCAATCAACGACGTGACCGTGCGCGATCCTCTGACGCGAACTTCCCACGAGATCAATGACTCGCTCAAGCAATTGCTCGACAAAACGCCGGTCGGCCACTTAACGCCGCCTCAGCGTTCGGCCAACGGATTCGAGATGGTCGCCGTTTGCAGCAAAGGCCCCGCCAAGGACGACACCGCCGTGCGCCAGGCCATCGCGCAGAGGCTGCTCGCCGCCCATATCGCCGAGGACTCCGCGCGACGCCTGAAGGAATTGCGCGCAAGAGCCGTCGTCGTGAAAGCGTCTCCTTGAGAGAACAGCCTTGATGACCGGCGAGCCGCATGGAAAGACCCTTCTCGCGCTGACCCGCGGCGATCCATCCGGCATCGGTCCCGAGCTCGCCCTCAAGGCCTGGGCCGCGCTGCATCAGGATCCGGAGGCGCCAGCGTTCCTGATCGCCGCCGAGCCGGATCATCTCGCGGCGCTGGCGCAGCGGCTGCGCCTTGCCGTTCCGATCGAGCCGATCGGCGCCGCGACGGACGCGGCCGCCCTGTTCCGACGGGCCTTGCCGGTGCTCGACTCGAAGCTGACGGTCAAGGGCAAGCCCGGCTCGCCCCACGCCGAGGACGCCGCCGGAACCATCGCCTCCATCGAGACCTGCGTGAACCTTGTCAAAGCGGGCGCGGCCGCCGCGATCGTCACCAACCCGATCGCCAAAGAGGTTCTTTATCGCGCCGGATTTCCGCATCCCGGGCACACCGAATTCCTCGGCGCTCTGGCCGAGCGGCTGTATCAGTCCAGCGTACGCCCTGTCATGCTGTTGTGGTCGCCCGAACTCGCCGTCGTTCCCGCGACGATCCATATTGCGCTGAAAGACGTCCCCGCCCGCCTGACAACGGACCTTCTGGTCGAGACCGGGCGCATCGTGGCGCATGATTTCCGCCAGCGTTTTGGCCTCGCGCATCCCCGCCTCGCCTTCACGGGCCTCAATCCGCACGCAGGCGAGGGAGGCGCGATGGGGCGCGAGGAGATCGACGTCATCGCTCCAGCGCTTGCACAACTGAAAGCCGCAGGGATCGACGTCTCGGGTCCGCATCCAGCCGACACGCTGTTCGACGCCAAAGCCCGAAAGACCTATGACGTCGTTATTGCGATGTATCACGATCAGGCTCTGATCCCGATCAAGACCATCGCCTTCGCTCACGCCGTCAATGTGACCCTTGGCCTGCCCTTCATTCGGACCTCGCCCGATCACGGCACGGCCTTCGCCATCGCCGGCCAGGGCGTCGCCGATCCCTCGAGCCTCATCGAGGCTCTGCGGTTGGCCGGGCGATTGGCGAACGAATGCCCGGCCCGCTAGACGATCTCCCCCCGCTGCGAGAGATCGTCGCCGCGCATGGGCTCGACGCAAAGAAAGCGCTCGGACAGAATTTCCTTTTCGACCTCAATCTCACGTCCCGCATCGCGCGCGCGGCAGGGCCGCTCGAGCGCGCGCTCATCGTCGAGATCGGACCTGGCCCCGGCGGCTTGACCCGCGCGCTGCTGGCCGAGGGAGCGAGAAAAGTCGTCGCCATCGAACGCGACGAGCGCTGCCTCGCGGCGCTCGCCGAAATCGCGGCCCGCTATCCGGGCCGTCTCGACGTCATCGCCGGCGACGCGCTCGATATTGATCTTGGCGCTCTTGTCGGCGAAGCGCGCCCGGCGCGGATTTGCGCCAACCTGCCTTACAATATCGCCACGGCCTTGCTGACGCGCTGGGTCGAGGCCGAAGTCTGGCCGCCCTGGTTCGACCGGCTGACCTTGATGTTTCAACGCGAGGTCGCCGAACGCATCGTCGCATCCCCATCCCAGCGCGCGGCCTATGGACGTCTTGCCGTCCTGTGCAATTGGCGCTGTGAGACCCGCATCCTGTTTGATGTGTCGCCCTCCGCCTTCACGCCGCCGCCGAAAGTCACCTCCAGCGTCGTCGAGTTACGCCCTCGCGCCGCGCCGCTTCCCTGCGAAGCGAGGCTGCTTTCGGCGGTGACGCGGGCCGCTTTCGGGCAGCGCCGGAAAATGTTGCGGCAATCGCTGAAATCCTTGCCGGTGCGCGACATCGCAACGCTTCTCGCCGCGGCCGGGATCGAGCCGACCGCGCGCGCCGAAGAAATTGGCGTTGAAGGCTTTGCCGCTCTTGCGCGGGCTTTGCGGGATCAGCGAACGGCGGTCCAGCCTCTCTGAGCGCGCCGCGCTCCAGCGAAAATCGGCTCCCGCTCTTCAAGCTTTCGTTTCAGCGCTCGGTTGGGTCCAACGACTCCGCAGCTTTTCGGCATCATGTTCTGGGAAGGATCGGATCGGCAAGCTGAGGCGCGACCTGACCATAATTCAGGCCGGCGACGAGGGCGACGCCGCCGATCACATTGCCGAGCAGCGTCGGCAGAAAGAAGCGCAAGGCATAGTCGGCAAAGGACGCCTTGCCAGCTTCGACCGCATAGAAGGCGTCGACCGACCCGGCGATCAGATGAGAGAAGCCCGCAATGGCCACGACATAGGTGATGATGATGATGATAAACGGCCGCGCCGAGCCGACGGCCGGGAGAATCCAGACCATCAATGCGATCAGCCAGCCGGCGAAGACCGACTTCAGAACGACGGCTCCAAAAGAGCCCCGCACCGCGTGGACGCTGATCTCGACAAAAGCCTTCTGAACGCCGGCGTCGAAAATTGAGAAATGCGCGAGGGCGGCTGCGAAAATCCATGTCGCCGCGATATTCGCCGCCAGCACGAGCGACCAGAGCCGCGCCACCTTGATCAGCGTTTTCCTGTCCCGGTTATGAAGCAGCGGCAGGATCGGCGTCAGCGTATTCTCGGTGAACAATTGCTGACGCCCCAGCACGACGATCAAGAATCCCGTCGTATAGCCAAAGGAGCTGATCAAAGGCCGCCACGGCGCATCGGGAAGGCTCGACTGCAGCACGCCCTGCACCACGAGGGAGAAGCCCATCGAGAGCCCGGCCGCGAAGGCCGACAGCACCAGCGCGGTCTTGGTGCGATTAAGTTCGGCTTCGCCTTCGGCGCGGATCGTTTCATGGATAAGAGCGGCGTTCGGGTGGCTTTGCTCGGCGACCGACGCCTTTTCCGCGCCCGAAAGATCCTCCAGCTGGGAGGCCGGGCTGAGGCTGTTGCGCTCATCGCTGGTCAAATCGGAGCCTTTCGGTTGCCCGCTCATGAAAGTCTGGCGCGTTGATGGTTAAAAAGCGGGCTTGGCCTGCCGGCTCGCCGCAGTCGCCGCCGACGGATTGAAACACGGCGCGGGCTGTTCCGGTTCCAGCCAGCTTTGCCTGCGCCGCGGCGTGCGCGTGCGAGCCCGGTCAGTTCGCCAGAGGCCGCACTCTTTTCATGAACAGGCTGATGATGACGGCATGGGCCACATGCTCGGCCATGCATTGATAGCCAAGATCGTTCAGGTGGAAATTGTCGCGCGACATCAGCTGCAGATTGGCGCGCGTCTTGGCGATGAACCGCATGGCGTCGTAGCGGCTGATGTAGAGGACATTTTCCTTGGCTGCGATGTTTTTCAGCGCGTCGCGGATCGCCGCGTAATTGGAATCGCGGGCGAGACGGGGCGCATATTGGAGGCCGACGAGCACAACGTCGACCTGATTTTCCTTCAGCCATTCAATGGTGGATTGAACGGTCGCCTCGAAATCCGCAGGCGAAACCCGTGCGAGAGCGTCATTGGTCCCAAGCTGCCACAGCACCAGATCAGGCTTGCTCAACGCGACCTCGTTCCTGATGCGTTCAGATGTGCTTTCCGCCACCTCGCCGGGCAAGCCGCGGTTTACGACGATGATATCGACGCCTTTTAGCGCATGTTCAAGGATAGCCTCGAGCAGTGACGGATAGGATTTGTTCGAGCCGGAGGATCCTATGCCGACCGTCGACGACGAGCCAATCGCCAGAATATGCACGGCTTGATGCTTTTGCAGCGCCGCCGCGAAATTGGGAAGCGACGCGGGCGTCGCGATATCGACCGCCGGCACCTCGCATGAGGGGCTGAGCGGCGGCGCGGCGACGGGAGCCGGCGCCTCCTCGGCGCGCAAAGGAAGCGCGGCGCAGACGCAGAACGCTAGGGCGAGGGCACCCTTTTGGGCGGATTCGCCGATAGTCTTCCGCGCCATTCCGAAGCCCATGCAACCACGCCCATAACCGATACGCCGAGAATAACGATCAGCGCATCTGTTGCAATATGTCCACCGTATACAAAGCGGAAGATCTGGCAAATGAGGCTGAGCAAAGACGCCGCGCAAAAGACGTTCAGCGAATTACGCCCAAGCATGGATAAATATTTCGCAAGGAGGGGCAGCGCCTGCCGGATGGTTACGAAAGAGCCTGCGAAAAAAGCTGTGAGCGCGAGACTATGGATGAGCCGCGCCGGCGACAGAAATGTCTTGTCGAACATGAACACGAGCTTTGGCGACGGGGCCGCAATCGGATTGGGCGAGAAATTCATCAAGGCGACAACTGCGCCGACGAGAATGATCGGCAGCGCCACGAACCAGAGGACGCGCCGATGGCGCCGGGCGAAAGCGCCAAGGCCGTCCTCGCCGCCCAGCGCGAAGCCAAGACAATAGATCAGCTGCCAGCAGAGCGGATTGAAGAACCATGTACCCTCGACCGGCCAGGTGGGCAAATTGACGCCCGTTATCAAGGCGAAAGCGTAGATCGTAAAGGAGATCGGGAGCAGAAGCCGCGGCGCGAAGCGATGCGTCAGCGCGATCAAGGGGGCGGCGAACATCAGGACGACATAGAGCGGCAGAATGTTGAAATAGCCAAGCTGATGGGTGAGCAGGACAAGCCCCACATGCGCCCGGACGGGATCATTGAAGACGGCCGAGGCGTTGTGCCAGTCGAGAAGAAACGGGGCGTCGAAAAGCAGCGCCGAAGCTGCGAGAAGGGCGATCGCGATCTCGGTGATGACGGTCTGGGCGACATAGACATGCAAGGCGCGGCTTTCGAGCCGGAACACGAGAGCGCCCGCCGATAGCGAGGCGACGGGGCCGTCGATCAGCTTGCGCATCGCCCAGCCGGCGAGGAACACGAAGAGTTCCGCGGAATCCGACAGCGACACATTGCGATAGGTGAAGCGCTCGAAATAGAGGCCAGGAACATGGTTGACGAAGATCGTCAGAAGAGCAAAGCCGCGCCAGAAATCGATTTCATTAGGTGCGCGCATGAGTCTTCCGACATACGTCCCGCCGTTTCTCGCGACAGCCGACATCCTCATTTGGACATCGAAAGCCGCGTCGGCATTCTAACGACCGGTTGTTGCTTCGAACGTCCGCAACTTCCGCGCCAACTGTTGGAGCAAAGTCAGGCAAAGTAGAGACCGCGCGAAGCCCGACTCCGCGCCGCGCCTCAAGGAAAGGTCAAGCCGAAGCTCTGGAACAGGGCCCGAAGGACCGCCGGCAGGCTCTCGGGTATATCCTCAGCCACGAGCCCAGGACCAAAATGGCGTGCGCCCGCTCCATGCAGCCAGACCGCGGCCGAGGCGGCCTCGAAAGGCGGCATGGATTGCGCGCAGAGGCCCGCGATCATTCCGGCAAGAACATCGCCCGACCCCGCCGTTGCGAGCCAGGGCGGCGACGTATCGTCGATCATTGCCCGCCCGTCGGGATGCGCCACCACCGTGTCGGGGCCCTTGAGCAGCACAATGGCGCCGGCGAGGGCGGCGGCCGCCCGCGCGCGCTCAAGTTTCGAGACAGACCTCAGGCCGTTGAGCCGCTTTTGCAGCGTTTCAGGGTCCGCGTCGGACTTCAGCCAGCGGCGCTCGTCATCGGCGGAAAGATCGCCGAAAAGCCGGGCGAATTCGCCATCATGCGGCGTCAAAACGACGGGGCCGCCCGAGCCCCTGATCGCCTGCGCCAGGGAAAAGGCGTCGCCCTTGAAGCTCGACAGCGCATCGGCGTCGAGAATTTTGGCGCGCGATGCCGGCGCCAGCGCGCTAAGCGTCAGGGCGCGGGTCGCCGCGCCAACGCCAAGCCCTGGCCCCAGAACGAGGGCGTTCTTGCGCCCGTCCTCGAGGATCGCCGCGAGCTCCTCCGGACCGTCGCAGACCGCCGTCATGATCGCGGTCAGCGCCGCCGCATGGGCGCCGAGCGCCTCCTTCGGCGTCGCGATGGTCACGAGGCCGGCCCCCGCGCGCAAGGCGCCGCGAGCCGCAAGCCGCGCCGCGCCGGTGTGGGCGAGGCCGCCGGACAGAACAAGGGCGTGGCCGCGCGCGTATTTGTGGCCGTCGATGCGGGGAACCGGGTAGAGGCCGCCCCAGACCTCCGGCTCGTTGGCCTGCGTCGCCGGCCTCACGACATCAAGCACCGCCGATGTGATCCCGATGTCGGCGACGATCGTCTCATTGCAATGCAGCCGCCCCGGCAGCAGCAGATGACCCGGCTTGCGACGAAAAAAAGTGATGGTTTTCGAGGCCCACACCGCGACGCCCCGGACCTGCCCGCTCGTTCCGTCAATGCCGGAGGGAACGTCAACCGCGAGCACCGGCTTTTTTCGCTCGCGCGAGAAGGCGTTGAGGCGATCCACGGCCGCCCGCGCCGGCCCGTCAAGGTCGCGGGCGAGGCCCGCCCCGAACAAAGCGTCGATGACAAGATCCGCTGCGTCGAGGTCCAGCGCCTCGATGGCGGTGATTTCGCCATTCCAGGCTCTGGCGGCGGCTGCGGCGTCGCCGCGCAACGCGTCGATGCTGACAAGCAATCCGAGCGTGACGGAAAAGTCCCGCGCCTTCAAAAGCCGGGCGGCGACAAAGCCGTCTCCGCCATTATTGCCCGGTCCGCAAAGGACCACGATGCGTCCGTGACGCGGCGCGAGCCAGCTCGCCTCCAGGGCGACCGCGGCCCCGGCGTTCTCCATCAGCGCATAGCCGGGGACTCCCGAGGCGATGGTCAGCCGGTCGGCCTCCGCCATTTCCGAATTGCTCAAAAGTTCAGGCGGCAGACGATGAGAAGTCATAGGGAACGCTTCCAGGGATCGGCGCCAGCCAAGTTGACATTGACGCAAGTGAAAGATACCCGAATAATGTCCGGAAAGTTCGTCCTGACGCTGGTTTGACTGCGTCCGGCGGCGATTTTGAGTGCGGACGAGACGTCATGAAGCCTCTTATCGCAAAGTTTGGCATTGGTCAGGTGGTGAGGCACCGGAAGTATCCTTTCCGGGGCATCATCTACGACGTCGACCCGGTCTTTTCCAATACCGACGAATGGTGGCAGTCCATTCCCGAAGAGGTTCGTCCGCGCAAGGACCAACCCTTCTATCATCTCTTCGCGGAAAACGCCGAAACAGAATATATCGCCTATGTCTCGGAGCAGAATTTATTGCCCGACACGTCCGGCGATCCCATCCGTCATCCGCAGGTCGATGAAATCTTCGTGCGCGCGCAGGACGGAGCCTATCAGATCAGGACCGCGCGCCGGAACTAATCCTTGCCCTTGAGGCGATCGTGGCGGTCCTGCAGTTCGAGCGTCACCAGGCGGGCGAGCAAGGTCGCGGGAAAAAGCTGCCCGATAATCCCTTCGAGATTTGCGAGCGCGCGCGCCATCGGGTGAACCGGCGCGATGTCGCCGTACCCGACGGAGGTCAGCGTGACAAAACTGAAATAGATGACGCTGCTCGCCATCCCCCTTTCGTGATAGACGACGAGGCCGGAAAACGCGTTCGGAGACCACAGGCCGACAAGCGTGTAGAGCCCGACAAAAGTCATGCCCATGGTCAGATAAAGCAGCACCGCGCCATTGACGCGATGATAGGTGACGCGGCCGGGAGCAAACACCGCTCCGGCGATGACGAAAATCAGCGCGATGTCGATGATCACCCACGCGATCGCTTCAAGAAGGATGTCGACGGCCGAGGGGGATCGGGAACGAAGGACCACGGCGGCGGCCGCGAGCGCGACGCCGCTGAACAGAACCACCAGCACGACCCATCTTGTCGACTGCATGAGCACGCAGCTGGCGAGCAAAAGGACGATGATGAAGCCGTAACCCTCGGCCGAGATCGTTCCCGCGGCATGGAGCGGCACGATCACGAAAAGGAACAGGATCAGCAAAAGGGTGAGCACGGAAAGAAGCGGGTCGCGCAATTCGTCCCGCTTGGCGCGGAAGCGGGTTACCGCGACCCTTTTGATCATCGCCATCGGCCGCTCCGCCAGCATCAGTCTTATAACAGCCGCCGCCTTCAGGCGTTCTGGCGTCGAAACAGCGCGGCGCGATCATCCGAGGCTAGAGCATGACGCCGAAAAGCTGCAGCTTGCATTAGCCTCTTAATGAGAAACTTTGAATGGAATCGCGGCGCGATTCCATTCAAAGCCGTCCGGCGCTAAGCGTCGTCGCCCGGCTGCGCCGCCGGCGGTTCTTCATCCGCCTCGGTCCGGGCGGCGTCTTCCTCACTGATCCGCTCGACCGACACGACCTGTTCGTCTGCGCCGGTGTTGAAGACGATGACGCCTTGCGTGCCGCGCCCCGCGACGCGGATGCCGTCGACAGGACAACGGATCAACTGGCCGCCGTTAGTGACCAGCATGATCTCGTCGCCGTCTTCGACCGGCATTGAGGCGATGAGCTGGCCATTGCGCTGGTTGACCGCCATGGCGACGATGCCTTTGCCGCCGCGCCCGGTGATCCGGTACTCATAAGACGAGGTGCGCTTGCCGAAACCATTGGAGGACAGCGTCAGAATGATCTGCTCGTCGGCGGACATCCGGGCATAGCGCTCGGGGCTAAGGCTCAAGGCAGGCGCCTCCTCGGCGCCGGCTTCCTCCGCCGCAGCCTCCCCATTGCCCTCGATCGTGGCCTCGCCGGCGACGGCGCGCCGCATTTTGAGATAAGCGATGCGCTCGCCGCTGTCCGCCTCGATATGGCGTAAAATCGCCAGCGATATCACGCGGTCGCCCTCACCCAGCAAGATGCCGCGCACGCCCATCGAATCACGCCCCTTGAACACCCTGACGTCGGTGACCGGGAAGCGGATGCACTGGCCTTTCGCGGTGGTGAGGAGCACGTCGGCGTCTTCCGAGCAGATCTGCACGTCGACGATTTCCTCGCCCTCATCGAGCCGCATGGCGATCTTGCCGGCGCGATTGACCTGCGCGAAATCGGACAGCTTGTTGCGTCTCACCGTGCCGCGGGTCGTTGCGAATACGACGTCGAGCGTCGCCCAGGCAGCCTCGTCTTCCGGCAAAGGCATGATGGTCGTAATGCGTTCGCGCTGCTCGAGCGGCAGGATGTTGACGAGCGCCTTGCCGCGCGCCTGTGGAGCCGATAAAGGCAGCCGCCAGATTTTTTCCTTATAGACCTGTCCGCGCGACGAAAAGAAAAGCACCGGCGTATGGGTCGAGCCGACGAACAGCCTTGCGACGAAATCCTCGTCCTTCGTCTGCATGGCGGCGCGGCCTTTGCCGCCGCGTCTTTGCGCGCGATAGGTCGCGAGCGGCACGCGCTTGATGTAGCCAAGATGCGAGACAGTGACGACCATATCCTCGCGCTGGATCAGATCCTCATCCTCGACGCCGGGCGCACTGTCGAGAATGATGGTGCGGCGCGGCGTTGCATGCGCGCTTTTGACCGCCAGCATCTCATCCTTGATGATGCCAAAGAGGCGCTCGCGCGAATGCAGGATTTCGAGATAGTCGGCGATTTCGACGGCGAGCTTGTTCAGCGCTTCGGCGATTTCCTCGCGTCCCAGCGCCGTCAGCCGCTGCAGGCGCAATTCCAGAATGGCGCGCGCCTGCGCCTCCGAGAGACGGCAATGGCCGTCTTCCGACACGATATGGCGCGGATCGGCGATGAGCAGAATCAGCGGCGCCATATCGTGCGCCGGCCAGGTGCGGGCCATCAAAGCCTCGCGCGCCGCGCCGGCGTCCGCCGAGGTGCGGATCAGCCGAATGACTTCATCGATATTGGCGACCGCGATGGCGAGGCCGACCTGGAGATGGGCGGCGTCGCGCGCCTTGGCCAGCAGGTGCTTTGTGCGCCGTGTGACGACCTCTTCGCGGAAATCGATGAAGGCGGTCAGGAAATCCTTCAGCGTCAGCATTTCCGGACGGCCGCCATTCAAGGCGATCATGTTGCACGGAAAGCTCGACTGCAGCGCGGTGAAGCGCCAGAGCTGGTTCAAAACAACGTCGGCGACGGCGTCGCGCTTCAGTTCGATGACGATGCGCATGCCGTCGCGATCGGATTCGTCGCGCAGATCAGAAATGCCCTCGACGCGCTTGTCGCGCACGAGTTCCGCGATCTTCTCGATCAGGGTCGCCTTGTTTACCTGATAAGGGATCTCGGTGACGATCAGCGCCTCGCGCTCCTTGCGCAAAACCTCGACATCGACCTTCGCCCGCGTCAGGATCGATCCGCGTCCGGTAAGATAGGCGGACTGGACGCCGGCGCGGCCGAGAATGGCGCCGCCGGTCGGGAAATCTGGCCCCGGCACATAGGCGATCAACTCTTCGATCGTGAGTTCGGGCTGCTCGATCAGCGCGATCACCGCGTCGATCACCTCGCCCAGATTATGCGGCGGGATGTTCGTCGCCATGCCGACGGCGATGCCGCCCGCGCCATTGACGAGAAGGTTCGGAAAGCGCGCCGGCAGCACGACCGGCTCATGTTCCTTGCCATCGTAATTCGGCTGAAAATCGACGGTATCGGAATCAATGTCTTCGAGCAGCGCCATGGCCGGACGCGCGAGGCGCGATTCGGTGTAGCGCATCGCCGCCGCCGGATCGCCGTCGACCGAGCCGAAATTGCCCTGGCCGTCGATGAGAGGCAGACGCATCGAAAAGGATTGCGCCATGCGCACCAGCGCATCATAGATCGCCGAGTCGCCGTGCGGATGATATTTACCCATGACGTCGCCGACGATACGCGCGCATTTGACGTAAGGACGGTCGGGCGTGTGGTTGTTCTCGTTCATCGAGAACAAAATGCGCCGGTGCACCGGCTTCAGACCGTCTCGCACGTCGGGCAAGGCCCGGCTGACGATCACGCTCATCGCATAATCGAGATAGCTGCGGCGCATCTCGTCAGAGATGGAAACGGGTCTGATGTCGGATCCGGGGGCAGCCGGTCCGGTGTCGTCAGTATCGGCCAATGAAAGCTAGTCCAAAAATGAGTTCAAGGCCCAATATTAGAGGCCCACGCGCCAAAACGCCAGCTTTACGCGGCGAAAACCGAGCAAAACCAGAGATTGCACGCAAAGGCCCGACCGCACGGCGATAGGCCGGGCAGCCTTCATGGCGACTACATTCGCCGAACGCCCAACCGCTTTCCGATCGAATGGGGTCATTCGATCGATCAGAAATCGCTCCAGATTCAAAAGCTTGAGCATATTCGCGTCGATCGGATCGAACCAATCTGATCGGAATATCCTCTAGAATGGAATATCGTCGTCGATGATGTCGGCGGTGCGGCCAGCGCCCGCGGCGGCGGGACGGCGATCGGGCGCGCGCTCCATCGGCGACGACCGGCCGAAACTCGAACTCGCGTCCTCAAATCCGCCGCGGTCAGCCTCGGAATCACCTCGGCCGCGGCTATCGAGCAGAGTCAGTTCGCCGCGAAATCTTTGCAGCACGACTTCCGTCGTCTTGCGCTGGTTGCCTTCCTTATCGGTATACTCGCGCGTCTGCAGTTGACCCTCGAGATAAACTTTCGAGCCCTTTTTGCAATACTGCTCCACGATTTTCCCGAGATTCTCGTTGAAGATCACGATGTTATGCCACTCAGTGCGATCCTTGCGCTCGCCGGTCGCCTTGTCGCGCCAGGACTCCGTCGTCGCCAGGCTGAAACTTACCACCGCGTCGCCGGAATTCATCCGCCGCGTTTCCGGATCGCGGCCGAGATTACCGACGAGAATTACCTTATTGACGCTCCCCGCCATTCTTTATGCTCCCTGGAAACGCTTGCAAAAAACTCGGCTGATCCGATCACTCAATGCAGTTAGCGGCGCCGCGCGCGGCTTGTCCACCACCGCGCCTATGTTCTATGTATGTTCTAGCAGCCGGCGCTCGCGGCGGCAAGCGCCGAAGGCGGAAATTTCAGCCCGTCGAGACGCCGGCGCGAACGTCGGACACGTCGATCTTGCGGTCGAGCGCGGCCTTGAGCTTGGCGCGATCAAGTTCGCCTTCCGACCATGAAATGACGACGGTTGCAACGCCATTGCCGATGATATTGGTCAAGGCGCGGCATTCGCTCATGAATTTGTCGACGCCAAGCACGATCGCCATACCCGGAACAAGCGCCGGATCGACCACGGCAAGCGTGCCGGCCAGTGTAATGAAGCCCGCCCCCGTGACGCCGCTCGCGCCCTTTGATGTCAGCATGGCGACGATGAGTATGGTCATCTGCTGGCTGAAACTCAGGTCGACGCCGAGCGCCTGCGCGATGAACAGGGTCGCCAATGTCATATAGATATTGGTGCCGTCGAGATTGAAGGAATAGCCGGTCGGCACGACGAGGCCGACGACCGGCTTCGAGCAGCCGAGACGCTCAAGCTTCTCCATCAGCGCCGGCAAGGCGCTTTCCGATGAGCTCGTGCCGAGCACGATCAGAAGCTCGGATTTGATATAATTCAGGAATTTGAAAATATTGAAGCCGGCGATCCGGGCAATCGAGCCAAGGATCAGGATAATGAACAGGGCCGACGTCAAATAGAAGGTCGCGACAAGGCCGAGAAGATTGCCGAGCGAATGCGCGCCATATTTGCCGACGGTGAAGGCCATGGCGCCGAAAGCGCCGATAGGCGCCGCCTTCATGACGATATTGATGACGCCGAAAACCGCGTGCGCCAGATCGTCGACTAAAGACAGGATGGTCTTTCCGCGCTGGCCGAGCGCCATCAGGGCGAATCCGAACAGGATCGCAAAAAGCAGCACCTGGAGCACATCGCCCTTGGCGAAGGCGCCGACAACGCTGTCGGGAATGATGTCGAGAACGAAATCGACCGCGTGATGCGCTCCGGCCTGTTTCTCGAAGCCCGCGACCGCGGCGGCGTCGCCATGTCCCGTAAAGCCCGCGCCCGGCCGCAGCAGATTGCCGACAAGGAGGCCGAAGATGAGCGCGAAAGACGATACAATCTCAAAATAGACGAGAGCCTTGACGCCGACCCTGCCGACTTTTCGCGCATCCGATATATGCGCGATGCCGGAGACGACCGTGCAGAAGATGATCGGCGCGATGAGCATTTTGATCAGCTTGACGAAGCCGTCGCCGAGCGCCTTGACCCAGGCGTTGGTCGCATATTCGGGCAGGAGCCATCCGAACAGAGCGCCGAGCACGATCCCGATCAGAACCTGGACATAAAGAATTTTGTAGAAAGGCTTCGCCGCAGCGCCAGCGGGGGAGCTTGCCGAAATCGCGACCATTGGAGTCCGCTTCCAAAGCTGTCAGTGGTCCGGCCCGCGGCCGGACCTCTTTTTTTTGTTTTTGCCCGCGCGGGGTCGCCGCCGTCACCAGCGTCGCGCGCTCTTCAGCAGGCAGGCTTTCAGGATTCGCCCAAAATGCAATGGCAAATTGCGCGAAGCTCGCTAAATTAGGGACAGCAAAGACATGCGGAGGGCGGGCCAAATCGAGCCGCGGCCGCGTCCTGACGCTTCGATCACTCAAAGCCAGACGGATCAATGAAGAAACCCAAGCCGTCCGCCGGCCCCAAGGCGGCATCGGCCTCGCCCAAAGCTGAGCCGAAGGCCGCCCCGAAGCGCGCGGCGGCGTCTGTGCCGGCCGTGCGCGCCTTCGACGGCCGCACGATCGTCATCCGCGGCGCGCGCGAGCACAATCTCAAGAACGTCGATCTGACCATCCCGCGCGACAAGCTCGTCGTTTTCACGGGGCTTTCCGGCTCGGGCAAATCATCGCTGGCGTTCGACACGATTTATGCAGAGGGCCAGCGGCGATACGTCGAATCGCTGTCGGCCTATGCGCGGCAGTTCCTGGAGATGATGCAAAAGCCGGACGTCGACCAGATCGACGGCCTCTCTCCGGCAATCTCGATCGAGCAGAAAACCACCTCCAAGAACCCGCGCTCGACGGTCGGCACCGTCACCGAAATCTACGATTATATGCGGCTTCTCTATGCGCGGGTCGGCGTTCCCTACTCTCCTGCGACGGGTCTGCCGATCGAAAGCCAGACCGTGAGCCAGATGGTCGATCGCGTCATCGCTCTGCCTGAACGCACGAGGCTCTATCTGCTGGCGCCTGTCGTTCGCGGCCGCAAAGGCGAATACCGCAAGGAAATCGCCGATTTCATGAAGCGCGGCTTTCAGCGCCTGAAAATCGACGGCGAGTTCTACGAAATCGCCGACGCGCCGGCGCTCGACAAAAAGTTCAAACACGACATCGACGTCGTGGTCGACCGGATCTCGGTGCGGCCGGACATCACGCCGCGTCTTTCGGAGAGTTTCGAGACCGCGCTCGAACTCGCCGACGGCATCGCCATCGCCGAATATGCCGACGAAAAGGATGAGAAGGGCGCGCCGAAACGCATCACCTTTTCGGCCAAATTCGCCTGCCCGGTCTCCGGCTTCACGATCCCCGAGATCGAGCCGAGGCTGTTTTCCTTCAACAATCCCTTCGGCGCCTGCCCGCATTGCGGCGGCCTCGGCTTCGAACAGACCGTCGATCCCGATCTGATCGTCCCCGATCCGAAGCTGACGCTGCGCAAAGGCGCCATCGCGCCCTGGGCCCGCTCGAGCTCGCCCTACTATATGCAGACCCTCGAGGCGCTCGCCCGCCATTTCAAATTCCGCCTCGACGCGCGGTTCGAAACGCTCCCAAAAGAGATCCAGGACGTCATCCTTTACGGCTCGGGCAAGGAGAGCGTGCGCTTTACCTATGAAGACGGCTTTCGCTCGCATGAGACGAACAAGCCCTTCGAGGGCGTCATACGCAATCTCGAACGGCGCTATCGCGAGACGGAGAGCGAATGGTCGCGCGAGGAAATCGGCCGCTATATGACCGCGACGCCCTGTAGCGTCTGCCTTGGCGCGCGGCTGCGGCCAGAGGCGCTGGCGGTCAAGATCGACGGGCTGCACATTGGCGAGGTCACCTCCTTTGCGGTGCGCGCGGCGGCCGCCTGGTTCGACGCGCTCGCGGAAAAGCTCGACCCGAAGCGGCGTGAGATCGCCGCCCGCATTCTGAAGGAAATCCGCGAGAGACTGTCGTTCCTGATCGACGTCGGGCTCGATTATCTGACGTTAGGCCGCGCCGCCGGCACGCTGTCGGGCGGCGAGAGCCAGCGCATCCGCCTCGCCTCCCAGATCGGCTCCGGCCTCACCGGCGTGCTCTATGTGCTGGACGAGCCCTCGATCGGCCTGCATCAGCGCGACAATGCGCGCCTGCTCGATACGCTGCGGCGCCTGCGCGATCTCGGCAATAGCGTCATCGTCGTCGAGCACGACGAGGACGCGATCCTCGCCGCCGATCATGTCGTCGACGTCGGGCCGGGCGCCGGCATTCATGGCGGCGAAATCGTCTCCCAGGGGACGGCGGCGGAGATCATGGCCGATCCCCATTCCCTGACGGGGCAATATCTCACCGGCGTTCGCGAAGTCGCGCCGCTTCGCCATCGCCGCAAGCCGGACGGGAAGCGCAAGCTCGACATTATCCACGCCAGCGGCAATAATCTGAAAAATGTGTCGGCCTCGATTCCGCTCGGGCTCTTCACCTGCATCACCGGCGTCTCGGGCGGCGGCAAATCGACCCTTGTCATCGACACCCTCTATAAGGCCGCCGCGCGCCGGCTGAACGGCGCGGCGGAGCATCCAGCGCCCTTCGAGCGGATCGACGGCCTCGAGCATCTCGACAAGGTCATCGACATCGACCAATCGCCGATCGGCCGCACGCCGCGCTCGAACCCCGCGACCTATACCGGGGCCTTCACGCCGATCCGCGAATGGTTCGCCGCCCTGCCCGAAGCCAAGGCGCGCGGCTATCAGCCGGGCCGCTTTTCCTTCAACGTCAAGGGCGGGCGCTGCGAGGCCTGCCAGGGCGACGGCGTCATCAAGATCGAGATGCATTTTCTGCCCGACGTTTATGTCACCTGCGACGTCTGCAAGGGCAAGCGTTATGATCGCGAGACGCTGGACGTCAGATACCGCAACAAATCAATCGCCGACGTGCTCGACATGACGGTCGAGGAGGCCGCTGATCTGTTCAAGGCGGTGCCCTCGATCCGCGAGAAAATGGCGACGCTGGCGCGCGTCGGGCTCGGCTACATCAAGGTCGGCCAGCAGGCCAATACGCTCTCGGGCGGTGAAGCCCAGCGCGTAAAACTCGCCAAGGAATTGTCGAAGCGCTCGACCGGGCGCACGCTCTATATCCTCGACGAGCCGACCACCGGGCTGCATTTCCACGACGTCGCCAAGCTGCTGGAGGTGCTGCAGGAACTCGTCGATCAGGGCAATACCATTGTCGTCATCGAGCATAATCTCGAAGTCGTCAAAACCTCCGACTGGGTGATCGACCTTGGCCCTGAAGGCGGCGACGGCGGCGGCGAGATCGTCGCCGAAGGAACGCCTGAGACAATCGCCAAAACAAAAAAGAGTTATACAGGCCAGTTCTTGCGCGAAGTGCTGGAGCGACGGCCTCCCGCCAGCGTAAAAGCGGCTGAATAGCGAATCGTTTTCACCCACCGCAAACCGAGAGGGCCTTGTCCTTCTGGAGCAGAATTATTCTTTTGGAGCATAAAATGGCGCGCAAACCGAACTATGATTTTGAACGCAGGGAGCGCGAAAAGGCCAAGGCCGCGAAAACCGCGGAAAAGGCCGCCGCGCGCAAAGCGGAAAAGGAAAAAGAAAAAGCCGACGCCGACAAAGCCGCCGGCGTCGCCGGGGAAACCGCTCCCGAGACCGATGGCGAGTGACGCCGCGGCGCCTTTGAGCGATGTTTTGCCGCCGCGGCCGGGAAGCGAGCGCCCGTCCGAATCCGAACAATGCGGCGTCTATGGCGCGCCGCCAGTCGAACTGGCCTCCGCCCCTCCCCGCGCCATCCAGTTCTCGCCGCTCGTTCCGGGCGCGGCAGTGCTCGAGACCCAAGCGCCGGAGACGCTTGCCGGAATGACCATGTTAGGCCCCCCCGGCACAGTGGAGCGCCGCCGCGCGCTCGCCCTTGCATTGCGTGCTCTACGGCAAGGGGCGTTGCTGACCGCGCTGGCCCCGAAAGACAAGGGCGGCTCGCGCATCGCCGCGGAATTGCGCGCTTTCGGCTGCGTGGTGGACGAAAGCTCAAAACGTCATCATCGCGTTTGTGTCTGCGGGCGTCCGGCCGTCCTGAAAGGGATCGAGGACGCCATCGCGGAAGGCGCTTTGCAGCGCGTCGAAGAGCTCGGTCTCTGGTCTCAGCCCGGCGTCTTCAGCTGGAACCGGATCGATCCCGGCAGCGCGCTTCTGGCCGCGAACCTGCCCGCCCTTTCAGGCCGCGGCGCGGATCTTGGCTGCGGCGTCGGCTATCTCTCCATCGCCGCGCTCGCCGCGCCGAAACTCGCCGAAATATCGCTGATCGACATCGACCGCCGCGCGATCGAGGCGGCGCGCCGCAATATCCAGGATCCCCGTGCGCGTTTCTTCTGGGCCGACGCCCGGCGCGAGGACGCCGACCTCAAAGACCTCGACTTTATCGTCATGAACCCGCCTTTCCACGATGGCGGCGCGGAAGATCAAAACCTCGGCAAAGCATTCATCCTTCGCGCGGCGAAAATGCTGCGCAAGGGCGGCGCGCTGTATCTCGTCGCCAACCGGCATCTGCCCTATGAGGCCGCGTTGAAACCCTTGTTCCGGCATGTCGCCATGAAGGTCGAGACGGGAGCCTACAAGATTTTCGAAGCGCAGAAATGAGCGCGTCCCTGCGGCTCGACAGGCTGCTCGCCAATCTCGGCTATGGCACGCGCAGCCAGGCGCAACAATTGCTCCGCGCAAGGCGCGTCAGGCTGGATGGATCGGTGGTGGACGATGGCTCGCTCCGCATTGCGCTGACGCCGGATTTGTCCGAGCGCATGAGCGTCAATGGCGAAAAGCTCGATCCGCCGCCGGGTCTGGCATTGATGCTCAACAAGCCCTGTGGCGTCACCTGTTCACACAAGGAGGCCGGGCCGCTTGTCTACAACCTGCTGCCGCCGCGCTATCGCCTGCGTGAGCCGCCGCTTTCGACCGTCGGCCGTCTCGACAAGGAGACGTCCGGCCTGTTGCTCATCACCGACGATGGCGCGCTGCTGCACAAGATCATCTCGCCGAAGAACCATGTGCCAAAGCGCTATCTCGCCACGCTCGAATCTTCCCTGCGCGGCGATGAAGCCGGGATTTTCGCCTCTGGAGGTTTGATGCTGGAAGGCGAAGAGAAGCCGCTATTGCCTGCGACGCTGGAAGTTGTCTCGCCGACAAGCGCCTATGTGACCGTGACCGAAGGGCGCTATCACCAGGTCCGCCGCATGTTCGCGGCGGTCGGCAATCATGTTGTGGCGCTGCATCGCGATCGCGTTGGCGGGCTGGAGTTGCCTGTTAGTCTCGCGCCGGGGGAGTTTGTGGGGTTGGGCGTAGCGGAGGCGGCGGCTATGGTGTTTAGCGAAGCGATTTGAATTTACGACCGGGTTTGGCTTCAACGCGATATCGTCTCCTCACCCAAACAGCGCGATCGACTCCGCCGCCAGCACGCCGCCTGTGATCGCGATATTGGCGAAAGGCGCGGCCTTGGCCAATTGCTCGCTCGTCACCATGATCTGCCCGATCTTTTGCGACAATTGCTCGATCGAGGCGGCGAAGACGATCCGCCCGATCCCGCACCAGAGAATTGCGCCCATGCACATCGGACAGGGCTCGCCGGAGGCATAGAGCGTCGCTCCTTTCTTCAGCACGCTCTCGCGGCGCTCGGCAATCAGGCTGCGCATCGCGACCATCTCGGCATGCGCCGTCGGATCATCATTCGTTTTGCCGAGATTGCGGCCTGTGGCGATCACCTGTCCCTCGCTGACGATGGCCGCGCCAAAGGGAAAATCGCCTTTCGCGGCTTCCGCGATGGCGATGCGCATGAAGCCTTCGTCTTCAGGCAGAGGCGGTTTCATCGTCGCTCCGGCCGAGGCGTGCTGCGGCGCGCTGAACAGAGCGCTCGCAAGGCCGGCGCCAAGCAGCGCCGAAAAGCTTTTGCGACGGCTGAGGCCCCATTCATGTCCTCGACCGCACCGGCAAAAATCCTCGCTCATGTCGCCTCCTCTTGTTGGCCTCACCCCAGATCCTCATCCTTCATCGCGATGAAAATCAACACGCCGAGCATGGTGATGGCGATGCGGAAGGCGCTCGGCAGCGCCTCGGCGCCAAGGGGCGAACGCCACATGCCGAACCATTCGCCGCCAATGGCGATGAAGCCGCCCTCAAACAGCAGGAAGCCGAGCGCAAGCCCTATGATCGCGGGGCTCTTTGCACCCGCAAACGCCGGTCCCTCGGCCTTGCGGGCGCCAATCATCGACAACAGGCCAACGCCCATCAGCGCAGTGATGGCGATCTCCGTCGCGATGATCGCAAGATAGGCCGCATGGTGGAGCGCCGGCGAGGCAAGCGCGCGCCAGCCGATCATCGAGCCGCCGGGAATCCCGTCCATATCGAGCACATGCGCGACATAGGCGAAATTCGTCCAGTAATCCGTGACATTGCCGAAAGCGACAAGCGCCATGAACAGCGCGACGGCGCCAACACAGCCGATTTTAGCCAACCGAACAACCACGCAGAACCCCTGCAAGCCATAAAGGGCGCTCAAACGGCAGCCACGCGCCGGAGTTGACGTCACATTTCAAAATGACACGCGTAGACCCGCCGTTGCGCTGTTGATGGAGGCTTTGCTGGCGAGGATGCCATCGTAGCGGATGAAGAGATCCCCCGGCTGCCACGGCAGCGTCACGCGGAGGCCGACCGCTGCGGCGTCTCGCGGCGCGTTGACCCCGGCGACCGCGAAACTCGCGTCCGACAGGCCCTGAAAGCCGGCGACGACGCCACGGTGGGTATCGGCATAATCATGCGCCCATCCGATGCGCGCCGCGACATTCAGGGCGACGGAGTTCACCGGGATGTCATAGGCGAACTCCGTCCCGAGAACGCCCAGCGCGGAAGCCGTGGTGGCGGCGTTGACACGCAAGCTGATCGCGCCGGCGCCGCTTTCGCCGAAGCCGTCCTGTCCGACGACAATGCCTTGCATCGACGCGAAGGGCGTGATCGTCGCGCGATCAACAAGGGCGAAATGATAACCGGCCTCGACCCGGGACAGGAAGGCGCTGGCCGCCCAATTGGCGAAGGCCTCGCGCGACACGCCAGGAAAGGCAATAGTTCGGTTCGCGCCCGCGCTGTTGTAGGAATAGCCGAGCGCCCCATCGATATACATATTCCCGGCCGTGTAGCCGGCGTAAGTTCCAAGGGCGACGCTGTCGAGGCTGCCGCTGCCGGAAATGCCGCTGGTGTTGAAGGCGCTGCGGACATAGGCCGCCGCGACGCCCGCCTGCAACGACGGATTGAAAACATAGTCCACGCCGACCGCGCCGCCGCCGCCGCCATAGCCCAATCCATGAACATCATTGCCGCCAAACAAAGCGCCGCCGCCGCCGAAGCTGCTCATCCAGGGCCGCAACCCGCTACCGTTGTTGAGGCCCGTGAGGCTGCGCGCCAAATGCGTCTGATCGTGCAAAACGTCGAGGAACATCTGGCCGACGTTGATCGCAACCGATGGCGCATCGGCGTAGATCTCGCCATCGAGTTGCGTCAACGCCAGGCGCAGGGGCGTCGGACTGCCAACATTCAGGAGGTCCAGCGCATTGTAGATCGAGTCCATGTCGCTGAACAATGGCGGCAGCATCGCGTGATCGAGAGCGTTCGCGACCGCGCCGGCGTTGCCCCCGCCTGCACGCGGCGTATAGGCCAGGGCGTAGGCGCCGACGGGCTGCTGGTTGACATAGTCGGAAGGCGGCAGGCGTTGCGCGCCCTCGCATCCGGGGTTCGCGCTCGTGCCGATCAGATATTCCTGCGCCGGGCCGCCCTTCCCCCAGGGGCCCGCCGGATAGCCGCTCCGGCCCGGCACGCCGGGAAAACGTCCGAGGACCGGGCCGCCTGTCCCGACGAGGATGCAGGTTCCCGCAGGAATCGTCACGATCGTCACGTTCTCGGGCAGCCAGGGCAGCGCCAGAGCGTCCTTGATCTGCGCCGGGGTCAACCCGCGCACCGTATTTGAGCCGGCGAGAAAGCTCCCGAGCGCAGTGCTGGCGCCCGCGTTGCCCGTGGCCGCGGCGCCTTGGGGCGAATAGAAACGCACATATTGTGTGGGCGTCGAGGTCCGCACGACAACGGCCGGCGCGGAATCGAGAAAGGAAAAAGGCTCGTGAGTTTGGCCCAGATAGGCGTTGGCTTGAGCGCCGTTGATGATCGAGGGCACTGAGCCGTCGCCCCGGATGAACACTGGCCCAACGATGATCTGGCCGGGCGGCGCGGGCAAGCCGTCCGCGCTCTGAGCGGCCGCCGAACCCGCCAATCCGGCCGTCAGGACTATGGAGAAATACAGAAGCAAGCAGCAACGCTGTACGTGATGGAAAATATTCATAGCCGCGCCCCCGGTCAGGAATTGACTTGAATGATCCGTTTCGCCGCCGCGTTTCAAGCTTTGGTCAATTTTTATTGATTATTGAAGGATGTGATATTTTGTGAATCGGCGCAATTCATTGCGCATCTCTTCAGTCTCCGAGATTTTGTTTTCAGACAGTCAGTGCTTTAGCGGCAACACTGGAGACGGGCGGCGTGGCCGATCTGTTTGCCCCATGCGGCGGCGCGCATAAAGCTCGCGCCCGCTTGCTCAATCCGGCATAGCGCGCTACGTTGAACATTCGCCCTGGGGTGCTGCTGGAGACGGCGGCTGAGATCACACCCATAGAACCTGAATCTGGATAATGCCAGCGCAGGGACCGGCAAGTCGGCTGAAGCATCGACACGATTCGCTCCATGCCCGCCGCACCCGCCTCCTGCCCTAATGTCAAACAATGAGCGGAGGAATAGATGAATATTCACGACAAGCCACAAAATCTCGCGCCGCAATCCGTGACCTCGGGTCCGCTGCCGGGCTCCAGGAAAATCTATGCGCGGCCGGCGGGGCGCGCCGATATCGCCGTGCCGCTGCGTGAGATCGCGCTTGACCCTTCCGCCAAGGAGCCGCCTGTCCGCGTCTACGACGCCTCGGGCCCCTATTCGGAAGACGATCCGCAGATCAATCTGTCGGCGGGCCTTCCCCGCATTCGCGAGCCCTGGATCGCCAAGCGGCAGGGACTGGAGTTCTACTCAGGCCGCGAAGTGCGCCCCGAGGACAATGGCGTCGTCTCTCCCGACCGGCTCGTTCCGCCCTGCCCGGCCAATACGTCGCCGCGCAAGGCGCGCGACGGCGCGCTCGTCACGCAATATGAATTTGCGCGCGCGGGGATCATCACCGAGGAGATGATCTATGTCGCGGCGCGGGAAAACCTTGGCCGCGAACATATGGTGGAGGGCGCCGAGGCGCGGCTCAATGACGGCGAAAGCTTCGGCGCTTCGATCCCCGCTTTCATAACGCCCGAATTCGTGCGCGACGAAATCGCGCGCGGGCGCGCCATCATCCCGGCCAACATCAACCATTCCGAACTCGAGCCGATGATCATCGGCCGCAATTTCCTCGTGAAGGTCAACGCCAATATCGGCAATTCGGCGGTGACCTCCTCCGTCGCGGAAGAGGTTGAGAAAATGGTGTGGGCGATCCGCTGGGGCGCCGACACCGTGATGGACCTCTCGACTGGGCGCAACATCCACAATATCCGCGACTGGATCATGCGCAATTCGCCCGTGCCGATCGGCACTGTTCCGATCTATCAGGCGCTCGAAAAAGTCGACGGCGATCCGACCAAGCTCACCTTCGAAATTTTCCGCGACACGCTGATCGAACAGGCCGAGCAGGGCGTCGATTATTTCACCATCCACGCCGGGGTGCGGCTCGGTTACATTCCGCTGACGGCGCGGCGCACGACCGGCATCGTCTCGCGCGGCGGCTCGATCATGGCGCGCTGGTGCCTTGCTCATCACAAGGAGAGCTTCCTTTACGAACGCTTCGACGAAATCTGCGACGTCATGCGCGCCTATGACGTCTCATTCTCGCTCGGCGACGGGCTGCGTCCGGGCTCAATCGCCGACGCCAACGACAGGGCGCAGTTCGCCGAACTCGAGACGCTCGGCGAACTGACCAAGATCGCCTGGGAGAAAGGCTGCCAGGTGATGATCGAAGGCCCCGGCCATGTGCCGATGCACAAGATCAAGATCAATATGGAAAAGCAGCTCAAGGAATGTCATGAGGCGCCCTTCTATACGCTCGGGCCGCTGACGACGGACATCGCGCCCGGCTATGATCATATTACCTCCGGCATCGGCGCAGCCATGATCGGCTGGTTCGGCTGCGCCATGCTCTGTTACGTGACCCCGAAGGAGCATCTCGGCCTGCCCGATCGCGACGATGTCAAGACCGGCGTCATCACCTATCGCATCGCGGCCCATGCCGGCGATCTCGCCAAGGGCCATCCGGCCGCGCAGCTGCGCGATGACGCGGTGTCGCGCGCGCGCTTTGATTTCCGCTGGCAGGATCAGTTCAACCTGGGGCTGGACCCTGAAACGGCGCGGCTGTTCCATGACGAGACGCTGCCGAAGGACGCGCATAAGACAGCGCATTTCTGCTCGATGTGCGGGCCGCAGTTCTGCTCGATGAAGATCACGCAGGATATTCGCGACGAAGTCGCGGCGATCGAGGAGCGCGAAAAAGGAATGGCCGGCAAGAGCGCCGAGTTTCTCGAAGGCGGCGGCAAGCTCTACGTTTGAGCGCCGCCAACGCGCCTCCACATCGTAAAAGGCTTGAGGGACCAATCATCTCCCTCAAGCCTGCGGGCTTTCGCCGGGCGCGACAGACTCGAGAGTCGGCCGTTCAGATCATATACTGGCCGCCATTGGCGGTCAGCGTCGAACCGGTGATGAAACCGGCGTCATCGGCGACAAGAAAGAGGACGCATCTTGCGACTTCTTCCGGTTCGCCGAGCCGGCGCACCGGGATCTGCGACAGGATCGACTTTTCCAGAACCTCTTTCGGCACCGCCTTGACCATATCCGTCGCGATATAGCCAGGACAGATGGCGTTGACCGTGATCCCCTTGCCGGCGCTTTCCTGAGCGAGGGCCTTGGTAAAGCCGAGATCGCCCGATTTTGCGGCGGAGTAGTTCGTCTGACCGAACTGACCTTTTTGGCCGTTGATCGATGAAATATTGACGATACGGCCAAATCCGCGTTCACGCATGCCCTCGATGACGGGACGCGTCATATTGAAGAGCGAGTTCAGATTGGTGTTGATCACCTCGTACCATTGCTCGGGCGTCATTTTGTGGAACGGGGTGTCGCGCGTGATTCCGGCATTGTTGACGAGGATCTCGATGGGGCCGAGGTCCGTTTCGACTTTCTTCAGCCCCTCCGCACATTCCTTGTAGTTGGACACGTCCCATTTATAGACAGGAATGCCTGTCTCCGCCTTGAATTTGGCGGCGACGGCATCGTTTCCGGCGTAGGTTGCCGCGACCTGATAGCCGGCCGCCTTCAAAGCCTTGCTGACGGCGGCCCCGATTCCCCGCGTGCCGCCGCTCACTACCGCCACTCGCGCCATTTTCATCTCCCCAGTTCCAGCCTTGAGCCTTGTTGAAGCGCGCCTTACCCGGCGAGACGCGCTTTCGATGTTTTCGATGTGCGAACTGATTCCTATCGCAAAAGCAGTTCGGGCCCATTGATGTAGCGCACTCCAGTGCGCGCAACGCACTCCGGCGGGGCAGCGCCTTAAACTGATCCGACCAGGTTTCAATCGACCCGTTCTGGCGGCGTTTTCCGCACCTCGCGCGCAGTGACAAACGCCCCGATTTTAGCCCTGCCCCGCGGCCGCCGGCGTAATCCCGACGGTTGTGCGATCAGCGCTCGATCGTCAGCGCGATGCCCATGCCGCCGCCGATGCACAGCGTCGCCAGCCCCTTCTTGGCGTCGCGACGGCGCAATTCATGCAGCAGCGTGACCAGCACCCGGGCGCCGGAAGCGCCGATCGGATGGCCGATCGCGATCGCGCCGCCATTGACGTTGACGCGCGCCGGATCGAGGGCGAGGTCCTTGGCGACGGCGAGCGCCTGCGCCGCGAAGGCCTCATTGGCTTCAATCAGATCGAGATCCTGGATTTTCCAGCCGGCCTTTTCAAGCGCCTTGCGCGAGGCTGGAATAGGTCCCGTACCCATGATTGTCGGATCGACGCCCGCGGTCGCCCAGGAAACGATGCGCGCCAGCGGCTCGAGCCCACGCCGGGCGGCCTCATGAGCGCTCATCAGCACGACCGCGGCGGCGCCGTCATTGATGCCCGATGCATTGCCCGCCGTTACGGTGCCTTCCTTGGTGAAGGCGGGGCGCAGCTTGGCGAGCGCGTCGAGCGTCGCGCCGTGACGGATGAATTCATCCTTGTCGACGATGACGTCTCCCTTCTTGCCGCTGATCGTGAAGGCGAGGATTTCCTCGTCGAACTTGCCGGCCTTTTGCGCGGCCTCCGCCTTGTTCTGCGATGCGACGGCGAAACGGTCCTGTTCGTCGCGGGTCAATTGCCATTTGGCGGCGACGTTTTCCGCCGTCTGACCCATGTGATAGCGATTGAAGGCGTCGGTCAGGCCTTCGCTGAGCATCGTATCGACAAATTTAAGATCGCCCATTTTGACGCCGGAGCGCAGATAGGCGCTGTGCTGCGCCTGCGACATGCTTTCCTGACCGCCGGCGACAATGATAGTGGCGTCGCCGCTGGCGATCTGCTGCATCCCGAGAGCCACGGCGCGCAGCCCTGAGCCGCAAACCTGATTAAGGCCGAAGGCGGTCTTTTCCTGCGGAACGCCCGCCTTCATCGCCGCCTGCCGCGCGGGATTCTGCCCCTGGCCCGCGGTGAGCACCTGACCCAAAATCACTTCATCGACTTCGGCCGGCTCTACCTTCGCGCGTTCGAGCGCGCCTTTGATCACGGCGGCGCCGAGTTCATGCGCTGGAACTGAGGCGAAGGCTCCGTTGAAAGAGCCGACAGCCGTCCGCGCTGCGCTCACGATAACAATATCAGACATTGGGCATCCTCCGTGGTCCGGCCGTTGAGGGGCGCATGCTCCCTGGCTCTTGCCGGGTAAGATAACACGACAACTGAGCGCCGTCGGGACCGGATTATAGTGGGCTCGCAAAAAAAGGGAGGAAAAAATCGCCTTCGAAAAATAGTTCTCGCTTTGAAATAATAGGAATATCCTACACCCTCTCTGGCTGGCGGGGAGAGGTTGAGACGGCCCGCGGCAAAGTTGGAGACGCCGGCAAAGCGGCGTCAGACATACCGTTGCGGGGATTGAGACTTGACCAGGACGCTTTGATTTGGGATCGATGCTTGTGGAATAAAATTCATACCGAGATCGAATGATCATCGAGGCGCGGCGATGCAGACGGTTCCCAAAGCGACTTCCGAAGGCGGGCGACTGACCATGGCGAATGACAAGCAGCCGATCACGATCAAGAAATACGCGAACCGGCGCCTCTATAACACCGGGACGAGCGCCTATGTGACCCTCGAAGACCTCGCCGGCATGGTCAAAAAGGGCGAAGATTTCGTCGTCTTCGACGCCAAAAGCAGTGAGGACATCACGCGGTCGGTTTTGACGCAGATTATTTTTGAACAGGAAGGCAAAGGCGGTCAGAGCCTCCTGCCGATCGCTTTTTTGCGCCAGCTCATCCGCTTCTATGGCGACAGCATGCAGATGCTCGTGCCAAGCTATCTCGAATTCTCGATCGACAAATTGACGAGCGAACAAGGCAAGTTCCGCGACAAGGTCGCCGGCGGCTTCGGCGCGCAGGGCATCGGGCCAAGCTTTGGCTCTCTCGAGGAAACCGCCCGCAAGAACATGGCGTTGTTCAATCAGGCGCTCGCCATGTTCAGCCCCTTCGTCGCGCCGCTTGCGCCCGCCGAGACGACCCCGCCCAAGGCGGAGCCGGAGGCCACGACGAAAAACGACATCGACGAGATGAGGCGTCAGCTCGAGGAAATGCAAAAACGAATCGAGAGCATGACGCCGAAAGAGTGAGGTTTGCCGGCGCGTGATTTCAGGGAAGCTGCTCAAGCTTTTGAATCTGGAGCGATTTCTGATCGATCGAATGTCTCCATTCGATCGGAAAGCGCTCTAGCGGGCTGCTGAGCGCGGCCCCCACCCCGGCGGCGCAATTTCGAAATGCGCGAATTCAAACCCCGGAGCGACGCCGCAGCCAACGAGCGTCCAGGCCCCAAGACTTGTCGCGCTCTGCCACCAATGCGCCGGAACGATGAATTGCGGGCTCTCCCCTTTGAAGAGATCGGGGCCGAGCAGATGCCGGCTCAAATCCTCGCCCGTTTGCGAAACGCTGATCGCGAGCGGCGCGCCAGCGTAAAAATGCCAGCTCTCGGCCGCATCGACCCGATGCCAATGCGAGATCTGCCCCGCCGCAAGCAGAAAATAGATCGCCGTGGAGGCGGCGCGGCCAGCCTCATTCGTCGCAGGATCGCGAAAAGTCTCGCGGTAGAAGCCGCCTTCTGGATGCGGGCTCAAATCCAGCAGGCGAATGACATCTTCCGCGCTCGCGCTGGCGATCGAATCTTCCGCCATCGCGTTCAGGCGCGGTTCTTGCGGTCGCGCAATTCCGCGAAGACCGCGGCCGGGTCGGCGTCGGGCATGCCGACAGCCGCCTGAACCTCGGGCTCTTCCGCCCGCAAAAACGGGTTGGTGGCGAGTTCGATCGCGATCGTTGTCGGCAGAGTATATTTGCCCGCCGCGCGCAAAGCGGCGACCTCCGCGGCGCGCTCTCGCAGAATCTCATTGGCGGAATCAACGCCCAGCGCAAATTTCGCATTGGCCAGCGTATATTCATGACCGCAGTAGACCTCGGTCTCTCCCGGCAGGGCGGCAAGTTTCATCAGCGAATGAAACAGCACCTGCGGCGGCTCCTCGAATGCCCGCCCGCAGCCCATAGCAAAGAGAGTGTCGCCGACAAAAACGATGTCGGCTTCCTCGAACCAATAAGCGACGTGACCGCTGGTATGGCCCGGAACCTCGATCACACGCCCCTCCAAGGCTCCGATCCTGACGGTGTCGCCTTCGCCGACTTCCTGATCGAGACCGCCAATCTTCGCGGCCTCCTTGCGCGGGCCGGCGACCCGCGCGCGCGGAAAGGCGGCTTTGAGGGCGCCGACGCCCTGCACATGGTCGGCGTGGTGATGCGTCAACAGAATGTCGGTCAGCGTCCACTCGCGGGCAGCGAGCGCCGCGAGAATTGGCGCCGCCTCAGGCGCGTCGATCGCAACAGTCGACCGCGTTTCGGGGTCGTGGACGAGCACTCCGAAATTGTCCTTGAGGCACATGAACTGATAAATATGAGGCGCCATCGTTTTCTTTCCTGTTCGACGCCTGATTTTGCCACGCCGACGCCCGGCGTGAAACCCCGCGCCGCCGGGCTTTCTTTTCGAACCTTAACGGCCGATGATCGCAGGACAAGTTCGCCACATCCAAATCGCGCGAAATCGGGCCGATCGCGCTTTCCCTTTTTCTGTTTCGACGCAAAATCTTAATACGCATATCGGCTTTATCTTAAGCCGCGCCAAAGCTCCAAATGAAGCCAGCCCCAGATGTCGCTCGACGTCGTCGATCTTCGCTCTTTCTACGATTCGCCGGCCGGTGAGGTCGCGCGGCGGCTGATCGGACGCATCGTGCGTCATCGCTTTTCCAATTGCACCGGCTATTCGATTCTCGGCGTTGGCTATGCGACGCCCTATCTCGGCGTCTTCCGCGAGGAAGCGGTGCGCGTGCTGGCTTTCATGCCGGCGCAGCAAGGAGTGATCAACTGGCCGTCTTCCGGCTATTCGGCCTCCGCGCTGGTCGAGACGACGACGATGCCCTTGCCGGATTCCTCGATCGACCGGGCGATCCTGATCCATGGGCTCGAGATCACCGAACATCCGCGCGATCTGCTCGCAGAGCTCTGGCGCATCCTGACCCCGGGGGGGCGCATTCTCGTCATTGCGCCAAGCCGCTCCGGGCTCTGGGCGCGTCTTGACAGTACGCCCTTCGGACATGGCCAGCCATTCTCGCGCAGCCAATTACGCGATCTGATGCGTGAGACGCTGTTTTCGCCGACGCATTGGTCAGAAGCGCTTTATGTGCCGCCGTTCAAACATCGCACACTGCTGCGCTCCGGGATTATGTTCGAGCGCATCGGCGGGTTTTTCGGCCTTCCCGGCGCCGGCGTCCTGATCGTCGAAGCGACCAAGCAGCTCTATCGTCCGATCCCGAGCCTGCGCCGCGCGCAGGACTCCCGGCCGCAGTTCGCGCCCGCGCCGGAGCCCGTCGGCATCGCGCCGGTTTCTACGTTCGAGCCTTGACTCCGTCAGGCAGCTTCAGATTGAAGCGGTTCGCCAGGAACAGGCCGCCGTGCGTGAGCCCGGCGGCGTCAATGCCATGTCCGAGCCCGGCCGAGAAATGCCATTGGCACGGAATTTCGGCTTGCGCCAGCGCCTCGGCGCCAAGAAACAGCGCTTCTGGCGAAATCACATCGTCCTCGCTGCCATGCACCAGAAGAATCGCGGGTGACTTGCTTACACCCTTGCGGGCGCTTGCTTCCGCAAGATGCTCCGGCCCGACGAGCGCGCCGGAATAGCCGACGACGCCCGCGGGCGCTTTGGCGCGACGAAGCCCGACATGGAGCGCGAGCATGGTTCCCTGGCTGAAGCCGACGAGAGCCAGCTTCGAATCATCGAGGCCATGACGCTCCAGTTCCGCATCGAGAAAGCCGTTGAGCACGGGCGCCGCCTTGTTGACGCCGACCCAGCGCTCCTCGGGATCACGCATCGTCAAAGGAAACCATTGGCGCCCGCCCGGAGCCTGCACGCAAGGGTCCGGCGCATTGGGCGAAACGAAGGCCGTATCAGGCATAAAGGGCTGCCACTGTTTGGCGATGGCGATCAGGTCCGTGCCGTCGGCGCCATAGCCATGCAGGAACACGACGAGCTGTTTCGTCTTACGCGATTTCGCCGCCAGGCGCGGGCCGTCGATCAAAGCCGCCATAAGGATCATCCGCTGATTGGGAGGGGTTTGGCTATACCGCCACTTAGCGCATGACGCCCGAAAGTGGAAACCTGTTTTCGGGCGGCGCCATCCTCGAACTTATCAGTGAGGACGTTTCGTTCCGAACGGAACCAGACCCGGCGCTAAATCGATACGTGCGGAGCGGCGCAAAATCGCATTTACCGGGAGACGCGGCGAGATTAAGATTTTTTCGAGATCGAGGCCATTTTTCGACGCATGAAGCCTGCCGCCTTCAGGCCATGCCGCAAGGACTCGCGCCAAGGACTCCCAAAATGTACATCATAGCCCGCAACATCACCGGACCGCGGCTTCGCTGCGAAGCCTTGATGGTCGACAAGAAAACCTTCACGCCCTGGCCGCCGACGAGCGAGGACGGCTGGCGCCGCGCCTATAAATTTCGCGACAAGCTGATGGCAGAGGTCGTGCGCATGGAGGCCGATCCCATGGGCGAGCAGCTCAAGGTCATCGAGGCTGTGTATATTCCTTGAGGCCGGGAATAGGGGCCTCAAACTCCGCATTTGGCCGCGAGGCGCGTTGGGGAAGCCAGCAGGAATCACTCCGGCAAAAAATTCATCGCGACGCCGTTGATGCAATAGCGAAGGCCGGTCGGCGGCGGACCGTCGGGAAAGACGTGTCCGAGGTGGCTGCCGCAGCGGCTGCAATGCACTTCCACGCGGCGCATGCCGTAGTTGCGATCCTCTGAGGTCTCGACCGCCCCCTCGATCGGATCGTTAAAACTCGGCCAGCCGGTGCCGCTCTCGAATTTGCCATTAGAGGCGAAGAGCTTTTGCTCGCATCCGGCGCAGACAAAGGTCCCGGCGCGTTTTTCATGATTGAGGGCGCAGCTTCCCGGCGCCTCCGTGCCATGCTCGCGCATGATATGAAACTGCTCGGGCGTCAAGATCTTGCGCCACTCAGCTTCGCTATGCGTCACGGGGAAAGTCGTCGTGTGCATGATTGACGCTCCAAAAGGCGTTGGTTCACGCCGTTATATAGGCGCGCGATCTTGTCCTAAAAAGCCCGCGCCTCTGGAGGATCAGGCTCTACACGTCGAGATTGGCGACGTTCAGCGCATTGTCCTGAATGAACTCGCGGCGCGGCTCGACGACATCGCCCATCAGCTTGACGAAAATATCGTCGGCGTCATCGCCTTCCTTGATCTTGACCTGCAGCAGAGAACGCGCCTCGCGGTCGAGCGTCGTCTCCCAGAGCTGCTCCGGGTTCATTTCCCCGAGGCCTTTATAGCGCTGCATCTGGGAAATGCCCTTTTGGCCTGCCGCCATCACGGCGTCGAGAAGTTCGCCCGAGCCGGAGACCTGCGTCTGATCGGCGCGCCGGACAAAAGTCGCCGGTCGCGCAAAAACGTCGTGCAATGTCGTCGCGTGTTCATTGAGGCGGCGCGCCTCGCTCGAGGCGAGCAATCCGGCGTCAATGGTCGCAGCCTGGCGGACGCCGCGCACCTGCCGGCTGAAGACATAGCCGCCATTTGCGACCGCGCCCTGCCAGCCGCGCTCCATATCGTCGGCGAGTTCGTCGAGACGCGCGGCGATGGAGGCGGCGAAACCTTCGGCGGCCTCTTCATCATCCGGCCCGATCGGCTTCAGCGCCCCGGCGATGGCGGCCTGCTCGACCACCATACGGTCATAGCGCGAATGCATCGCATTGAGGATCTGGCGCACGATCCGCGCCTCCTCAAGGATGCCGCGCAGGTCAGCGCCAGCGCGTTCGACGCCGCCGGCAAGGCGCAGCACAGCGCCATCAAGGCCATTGCCGATCAGATAATCTTCCCGCGCATGTTCATCCTTCAGATATTGCTCGGAGCTGCCGCGCTTCACCTTGTAGAGCGGCGGCTGCGCAATATAAAGATGGCCGCGCTCGATCAATTCGCGCATCTGGCGGAAGAAGAACGTCAGCAACAGCGTGCGGATATGCGAGCCGTCGACATCCGCGTCGGTCATGATGATGATCTTGTGGTAGCGCAATTTGTCGACGTTGAAGTCGTCGCGGCCGATGCCTGTGCCGAGCGCCGTGATCAGCGTGCCGATTTCCTGACTGGACAGCATCTTGTCGAAGCGGGCGCGCTCGACATTGAGAATCTTGCCGCGCAGCGGGAGCACAGCCTGATATTCACGGTTGCGGCCCTGTTTGGCCGAGCCGCCGGCCGAATCGCCCTCGACCAGAAAAAGCTCGGCCTTGGAAGGATCGCGCTCCTGACAGTCGGCGAGCTTGCCCGGCAGATTGGCGACGTCGAGCGCGCCCTTGCGCCTTGTGAGTTCGCGCGCCTTGCGCGCCGCCTCGCGCGCCTGCGCCGCCTCGACGACCTTGCCGACCACCGTGCGGGCGTCCTGCGGATGCTCCTCGAACCAGGAGCCGAGCATCTCGTTGACAAGCCCCTCGACCGCCGGCCGCACCTCGGACGAGACCAGCTTCTCCTTGGTCTGCGAGGAAAATTTGGGGTCAGGAACCTTGACCGACAGCACGCAGGTCAGGCCCTCGCGGCAATCGTCGCCGGTGAGATCGACTTTTTCGCGCTTCAGCAGGCCGGAGCGCTCGGCATAGCCGGTCACCTGCCGGGTGAGGCCGGAGCGCAGGCCCGCGAGATGGGTGCCGCCGTCGCGCTGCGGGATGTTGTTGGTGAAAGGCAGCACGTTCTCGTGGTAGGAATCATTCCACCACAGGGCGACCTCGACGACGATATTCTCACGCTCGCCCTTGATCAGAATGGGCTTGGCGATGAGCGGGCTTTTGGCGCGATCGAGATAGCGCACGAAAGCCTCGAGGCCGCCCTCGTAAAAGAGCTCCTCCGTCTTGACCTCGGCGCCGCGGGCGTCGGTCAGTTCGATGCGCACGCCTGAATTCAGAAAAGCCAGTTCGCGCAGCCTGTGCTCGATCGTCGCGAAATTATACTCGACCATGGTGAAGGTCGCGGGCGAGGCGAAAAACGTGACTTCCGTGCCGCGTTTGGGCTTTCCGTCGATGATGGGCGCGGGGCCGGTGACTTCAAGCGGCGTCACGGCGTCGCCATGCTCAAAGCGGATCAGATGCTCCTTGCCGTCGCGCCAGATGCGCAGCTTCAGCCAGGTCGAAAGCGCATTGACGACGGAGACGCCGACGCCATGCAGACCGCCGGAAACCTTGTAGGAGTTCTGGTCGAATTTTCCGCCGGCGTGCAACTGGGTCATGATGACCTCGGCCGCCGAGACGCCTTCCTCGCTGTGAATGTCGGTTGGAATGCCGCGCCCGTCGTCGGTGACGGTCACGGAGCCATCGGCGTTGAGCGTCACCGTGACTCTCGTCGCGTGTCCTGCGAGCGCCTCGTCGATGGCGTTGTCGACGACCTCATAGACCATGTGATGCAGGCCGGAGCCGTCGTCGGTGTCGCCGATATACATGCCCGGCCGCTTGCGCACCGCGTCGAGGCCGCGCAAAACCTTGATCGAGTCAGCGCCATAATAGGCTTCCGCCTCTGGAGGAACGGAGACCTTGGACACGGCGGCGGGTTCACCCATTTGATCTGCGGACTTTCTTTGTAAAGCGTTGATTTCCGGCGCATCTCGCCAAGGCGACGCCGACAGCCTTCCCTTATAGACGAAACGTCTGCGAAGGTCATGTTTTTTAATGTTTTTTGGCCCGGTTTGCGGCCTTTTCGGCGACCTGTCCACATCTGCGCTTTCCGAGCGAGATCACTTGCGTGGACGGCGGCGGCGCAGACCGGCAAAAAGCCGCGGCCTCGCCATTTTCGCGCCCCCGGGGCGACCGGGGGCGCGTTTTTGAAGTCCGCCCTACGGCGCTACGCCGCCGCCTGGATCGCGTCTTCGCCGATCAGCAGGCCGGTCTCATCCGCGCCGATGCGAACGCGCTCGCCATCATGCACCTTGCCGGAGAGGATCAGTTCGGCCAGAGGGTCCTGCACGTTCTTCTGGATGACGCGCTTCAGGGGCCGCGCCCCATAGGCTGGATCATAGCCCTTTTCCGCCAGCCACGACCGCGCCGCGGGAGTCAATTCCAGCTCGATCTTGCGATCCTCCAGCAGCTTGGCGAGGCGTTTCAGCTGGATCTCGACGATCGCCCCCATATCCTCGCGGCGCAGGCGATGGAACAGGATGATTTCGTCGACGCGGTTCAGGAATTCAGGCCTGAAATGCGCCCGCACCACCTGCATCACCTCATCATGAACGGCGCCCGAATCCTCGCCGTCTTTCTGAAGCACCAGGAATTCAGAGCCAAGATTCGACGTCATGATGATCAGCACATTGCGGAAATCCACCGTGCGACCCTGCCCGTCCGTCAAGCGGCCGTCGTCCAGAACCTGCAGCAGGATGTTGAAGACGTCGGGGTGCGCTTTCTCGATCTCGTCGAAAAGCACGACCTGATAGGGGCGCCGGCGCACCGCCTCCGTCAAGGCCCCGCCTTCCTCATAGCCGACATAGCCGGGCGGCGCCCCGATCAGCCGCGCCACCGAATGCTTTTCCATATATTCCGACATGTCGATGCGCAGCAGCGCGTTCTCATCGTCGAACAGGAAAGCTGCGAGGGCCTTGGTCAGTTCGGTCTTGCCGACGCCCGTCGGCCCAAGGAACATAAAGGAGCCGATCGGACGGTTGGGGTCCTGAAGCCCCGCCCGCGCGCGCCGAACCGCGGTCGAAACCGCTTTCACGGCCTCGGCCTGGCCGACGACGCGAGAACTCAGCGCCTCCTCCATCTTCAGCAATTTGTCACGCTCGCCCTCGAGCATCTTGTCGACCGGAATGCCCGTCCAGCGCGAGACGACCTGCGCGATATGTTCGGGCGTCACCGCCTCTTCGACGAGGACGCCGCCGCGCTTCGATTCGATCTCGGCGAGCTTGCGTTCGAGGTCCGGAATGACGCCATAGGTCAATTCGCCGGCGCGCTGATATTCGCCGCGGCGCTGCGCCTGCACCAGTTCGTTGCGGGCGGTCTCGAGTTGCTCTTTCAGCTTCTGCTCGGAGCCGAGCTTGTCCTTCTCGGCGTGCCAGCGCGCGGTCAGCGCGTCGGATTTTTCCTGCAACTCCGCGAGTTCGGACTCGAGCTTGACGAGCCGCTCCTTCGAGGCCGTGTCGGTCTCCTTTTTCAGGGCTTCCTGCTCGATTTTCAGCTGGATGATGCGGCGATCGAGTTCATCCAGCTCCTCGGGCTTCGAATCGATCGCCATGCGCAGGCGGGCGCTGGCCTCGTCGATGAGATCAATGGCTTTGTCGGGCAAGAACCGGTCCGCGATGTAGCGGTGCGACAGCGTCGCCGCCGCGACGATCGCGCCATCGGTGATGCGCACGCCATGGTGCAGCTCATATTTTTCCTTGAGGCCGCGCAAAATCGAAATCGTATCCGCGACCGTCGGCTCAGAGACAAAGACGGGCTGGAAACGCCTCGCCAGCGCCGCGTCTTTCTCGACGTGCTTGCGATATTCGTCCAGCGTCGTGGCGCCGACGCAATGCAATTCGCCGCGCGCGAGAGCGGGCTTCAAAAGATTCGAGGCGTCCATCGCGCCATCGGCCTTGCCGGCGCCGACGAGCGTATGCATCTCGTCGATGAAGAGGATAATGCCCCCGGCCGCGGCGGTGACTTCGGTCAGAATGCCTTTCAGCCGCTCTTCAAACTCGCCGCGATATTTGGCGCCCGCGATCAGTGATCCCATATCGAGCGCCAGCAGTTTCTTGTCGCGCAGGCTTTCCGGCACGTCGCCATTGACGATGCGCAAGGCCAAGCCTTCCACGATCGCGGTCTTGCCGACGCCGGGTTCGCCGATGAGCACGGGATTGTTCTTGGTGCGGCGCGACAGAACCTGAATGGTGCGGCGGATTTCCTCGTCGCGGCCGATCACCGGATCGAGCTTGCCCGTGCGGGCGGCTTCCGTCAGATCGCGCGTATATTTCTTCAGGGCGTCATAGGCGTTTTCCGCAGTCGCATTGTCGGCGGTGCGGCCCTTGCGCAATTCCTCGATCGCCTTGTTGAGGTTCTGCGGATTGACGCCGGCCTTTTCGAGAATTTTCCCCGCCTCGGTGTTCTTCTCCATCGCGAGCGCGAGCAACAGACGCTCCACCGTCACATAGGAGTCGCCCGCCTTCTCGGCGATCTTCTCGGCATTGTCGAAGAGACGCGCAAGCGCAGGCGTCAGATAAACCTGACCCGCGCCGGATCCTTCGACTTTGGGCAATTTCCCCAAAGCGAGATCGGTTGCGACCAGCGCATCGCGCGAGCGCCCCCCCGCCTTGTCGATGAGCCCGCCGGCGAGACCCTGTTCGTCGTCGAGCAGCACCTTCAGCAGATGCTCGGGTGTGAACTGCTGGTGTCCTTCGCGCATGGCGAGCGACTGCGCGCTCTGCACGAAGCCCCGCGCTCTCTCGGTGTATTTCTCAAAATTCATGGCTGTATGTCTCCCCCGCAAAAGCACCCGTCGGCGGGCATTGGCGGCTTAACTCAATTCGTCTGGCTACCCAGGTTGCTTGAGTCAAATGTAGGAAAAAAAAGCCTGGGCGGAAGGTTATTCGCCTTCAGAAAAAATGATGCGGCGCAGAAATCGCTTACGCCACAACGGTCAGGCCCGCCGGAAGCGGCCTCAGCCGCCATGGCGAGGTCGCTTTCATCTTTGCATTCACGGACGCGACTACGACGGAGCCATCACCACGCGCAGACGCGGCGCGGTCCCCAAGGCGTCCCCCGCCACCAGCAACGCGGCCCCGGCCGCCGCCAATAGCCATTCGGACGGCAACCGCCCCAAGGCCCTCGATGCCAGCCTAATCCGCAGCCGCCCCGAATCAAAATTGTCTCGGAAGACGGCGGCAGCGGCGACGGAGCGCTCGGCAAAGCCTGAGCCTCGAATGACGTCAGCGAAAGAGAAATTCCCAAGGCGGCGAGCATTGCTTTGGAGATCATGGCTTCACCTGTTTCCGTCCCAACATGGAAACGGAAACACCATAATCCGACGAGCGCAAGACCTTGGCCCTTAAGATTGATAAAATCTCTCGCCCATCAATCTCCGACAGGGTCTTTCGCGCTGCTTTCCGCGTGATTGGAATCATCGGCGGAGGCCGAATCGATCGCCATCTCCGCCTTGCTGCGACGCCGGCGCCGCGGCCGCAGGTGAAAGCCGTTCGGCTCGCGCTCAGCATCCGAGTGGCCGTCGCCGATGGGATTCAGCGTTTCAACGCTGGCGTTTGCTTCGAGCGGTTCACTTAGCGCGTCGGACACGGCGCGGACCGGCGCGGTTATGAATGCAGGAAGGCCTTTGGGTTCGCCATCATCGACCGGCGCCCTGTCGCCGCGCTGCTCGCGCGGGGCCTCGCCACGAAAATCACGCTGGCTGCGACCGCCGCGCGACGCCCGGCTTTCCTGCTCGCGCCCCGGAGCGTCGCGTCCCGGCGCCTGGCCGGATGCCGGCTCGCGTGAGCCCTGCTCTCTGGACGGACCACCGCGATCCGAACCATACCGCTCTTGTCCACCGCGGTCCTGGCCGCCACGCTCCTGGCTGCTGCGCTCGGAATAAGGGCGATCCTGATAGGATCTTTCCTGATAGGGCGCCCGCTCCTGACGCGGACCACGCTCCGGCCGTTCAAATCCCTGCTTTTCAGCGCTGCCGCCGCCGTTTCCATAAAAGCCGCGATCCTGAGGCTGTTGCGGATTGCCGGATTGCGGCTGCGGCGCGAAAGCCGGCTGCGGCGCTGCGAAGCGTTCCGGCGGCGAAGCGAACCGGTCTGGAATACCGGTAAAATCGTCTCCATCGTCGGTCTCGTCGGCGATGGCGTCGCCCGGCTGGCGCTGGTAGCCGGCGGCGCTCTGTTGCTGCGCCTGTTGGGCCACCGCGATGAGCCGGAAATAATGTTCGGCGTGCTGGAGATAGCTCTCCGCCGTGACGGGATCCCCCGAGGACTGCGCGTCGCGCGCCAATTGCAGATATTTCTCGCCGATATGATGTGCGGTGCCGCGAATTTTGACGTCCGGACCACTCGATTCATAGGAGCGCGTCAAAGGGTTCGGCCCTTTGCGATTACTGTTAGGTCGACCGCGCATGCGTTTGTTGTTCTGTCCTGGTCTCATCGATGATCCTTGAGTGGCGCCGTAGTCGCGACCCCCGAGCATCGCCTTATGGGCGAGTCGTCACGGTCCTTATCGAACCATTTTTCAAAGAGTTAAGGCGCGAGCAGTTGTTTGGGCTCTCCAGCCGGTGACGATACTCACGGAGCTTCCGTGGCATCAATCCTAGACCCTGTATAGCCAGGATCTTGGAGCTTGGGGGACGTTACCTCGGTTTCGCCGAGCGTCTCAGCTTAGCCGGAAGCGGGCTCACCACGTTCACACACTGCGTATTATGCGAGGACAGGTGGATCTCGACGCTAACCGCAGCTTTACAGGAGCGAAAAGGCAATCCTTATTCCGTGAAACTAGCCGCTTTCGAATGAAACGCCAAGGGCTTTTAGAAAATATCTCCAAGCGACAATTTGCTGCGTCCGAAGTGCGATCAGGCCGAGGTCAGCTCGCTTGCCAAAATAATACGTTCGCGACCGCCGAGGTCAAGTCGGAACTTGAAATTCGAAAAAGAAGCCTCTCGAAGCAACGCCGCGACCGCATCCCCTTGCCCCTCGCCAAACTCCAGTGCGACGACGCCCCGAGGGGCGAGCAGCGACGCGGCTGCGGGGATGATGGCGCGAAAGGCCGCGAGCCCATCTTCGCCGCCGTCGAGCGCCAGACGCGGATCATAAATACGCACTTCCGGCGCGAGGCTTTCGATCTCGCTGCTCGCTATATAGGGCGGGTTGGAGACGATGCAATCGAAGCGCGCGCTCAAAGCAGACGCCCAGTCGCCACAGATGATTTGTCCGCGAGAGCCCAGCCCATGCGCGGAAAGATTGCTGCTCGCCACGGCGCAGGCAGCTGGCGAAAGGTCGACTCCGACGCCAAACGCGCCCGGCAGGCCTTGCAGCAGAGCGCTCAGAATGGCGCCCGAGCCCGCGCCGAGATCAAGGATGCGCCAGCTTCCCTCGATATCCCCGGCAAAATGATCGAGCACGGCCTCGATCAGGGTTTCCGTGTCTGGGCGCGGATCAAGGGTCGCCGAGCCCAGCGCGAATCGCGCGCCCCAAAATTCCCGGTACCCGAGGATTCGGGAAACCGGCTCCCTGCCGAGACGCCGCGAGGCGAGGGTCTTGAGACGATCCGCGCCTTGGCCGAGGGGCGCGTCGGGATCGCGCACAAGTCCCGCGTGATCGATCTCCAATGCCGCGCAGAGCAGGACGCGCGCATCAAGTTCGGCGGACGCAATCTCGCCATCGGCGAAGGCGCGCGCCAAAATGCGCCGCGCCTCATCGCGCGGCGTCGCAGCGTCGAATCCGAAGGCGCTGTCCGATTTCACCGCGGCGAGCGCCCCTTTTTGCGCCTCAACGCCCTCACGCCGACGACCGCTCCGCCGCCTCGAGCAGAATCCGAGTCAATCGGGTGGCGAATTCCGGCGCATTGGCCGGCTTTTCGCCTTCCATCAGGCGGGCCTCGTCGAAGATCAGCCAAGTGATGTCCTCAATCTTCTGCCTGTCGGGCGAGCCGACAAGGGACGCCAGCGCCTGGATCAGAGGATGTTTAGGATTGATCTCAAGAATCGGCTTCGTCGCTGCGCCGAGCTGACCATGTTCGGCGAGCAGTTGTTCGAGCCGCCGGTCAGGGCCGCGGTCCGGCGCGATGAGGCAGGCCGGGCTCTGCGCCAGCCTGTCGGACGCGCGCACCTCGGCCACCGAGTCTTCAAGGGTCTGTTTCATCAGCGCGAAAAGAGCCGCGAGGCCGGCTGGCGGCTGCGCCTCGGGGGCTTCGCCGGCCGCAGCGTCGAGCAGCGGGATCGAGGCGATGTCGGCTGCGCCCTGCGTTACGGATTTGAAAGGCTTGCCCTCATATCCGACGGCGGTCGAGACCCAGAAGGCGTCGATCGGATCTGGCAGGAGCAAAACCTCGACGCCGCGAGCGGCAAATCCTTCGAGCTGGGGGCTCGCCGCGAGCCGTTTCAGATCATCGCCAAGGAGATAATAGATCGCCGTCTGATTTTCCTTGAGGCCGGCGATATAGTCCTTCAGCGTGCGCCCGCCCTCGGGGTGGGACGAACTCGCAAACCGCGCCAGCGCGAACAAAGCGTCGCGCTTTTCGGGCTCCTCATAAAGTCCCTCTTTCAATACGACGCCAAAATGCTTCCAGACGTCGTCGAATTTGGCGGAATCATTTTCGGCAAGCTTTGTGAGTTCGTGCAGAATCTTGTTGGCGACGCCCTTCTTGATCGCGCCAAAGACCGGGCTTTCCTGGATCATCTCACGCGAGACGTTCAGCGGAAGATCGGCGGAATCGACGACAAGCCGCACGAAGCGCAGCCATCTTGGCAGAACGTCGGCGTCGTCGGTGATCAGAACATGGCGGACATAAAGCCTGGCGCGGCCATGACGCTCTGGATTGAAGAGATCAAACGGGCGCGAGGACGGCACGAAGGCGAGAACCGTGTATTCGTGACGCCCTTCCGCGCGCCAATGGACGGTCAGGGCCGGGGCGTCGAACTGGCCGGCGAGCGTATGATAGAAATCAGCGTATTCCTCCGGCGTGATAGCGCTCTTGGGCTTCGTCCAGAGCGCCTGGCCATCGCTAAGCCGGCGCGGCTCGGCGTCTGGCGATTCGACGAGTTCGATCGGCGCCGCGAGCGCGCTTGAATGTTCACGCACGATCCCTTCGATCTTGTGCGCGTCGAGATAGTCTTTTGAGGCCTCGGTCAGATGAAGCACGACGCGCGTCCCATGCTCCGGCGCATGGTCGAGGTCGAGCGGCGTAATGGTAAAAGACCCCTTGCCGTCGGAACTCCAGACGAAAGCCTCGTCCGATCCGGCGCGCCGGGAGAAGACCTCGACACGATCGGCGACCATGAAGGCCGAATAGAAGCCGATGCCGAATTGGCCGATAAGGTCCACATGGGCCCCGCCTTTGCTCTCCAGCTCGGTCTCTCGCACGTCCTCGGCTTCTTGCGGGGACAGTTCGCCGCTTTCGGGCCTCGCGCCAAGCCGGTCGAGAAAGGCGCGGGTGCCGGAGCGCGCGATCGTGCCGAGCGAATCGGCGAGGTCCTCGCGCGTCATGCCAACGCCATTGTCCTCGATGGCGAGGGTTCCGGCATCCTTGTCGACGCCAATCGTGATGTTGAAGGGCTGCTTCGCGAGGGCAGGATCGGCAAGCGCCTCGTAACGCAATTTCTCACAGGCGTCGGCGGCGTTGGACAGCAATTCGCGCAGAAAAATATCGCGGTCCGAATAGATCGAATGCACCATGAGATGGAGCAGCCTGGCGACATCGGCCTGAAAAGGCTGTGCCTGAAAGGATTGGGATTGACCAGCAGCTTCTGACATGACGAGCGACTCTTTCCTCAAAATCAATTTCCGTCCGGAGCAGAATGCGCCAAATCGCATTTTGCTCTCTAAGCCTTTGCTCTGACGCATGATACGGGTCCGAAAAGTCGGCAACTTTTCGGCATCACGTCGAATGGAGGCGCGTAAATAAGCCACGCCCGCTCCTTGGCGGCGCGCGCGGCCCCGCAAGGCGCTGATATTGCCTTTGCGCAGCTTCGATGCAAGTGCCGCGAGCGTGGAAAACGGCTGCGCCGGATCTGTCGCACAAGCGTCAAGATAGGCCTTGCCCTGCCCTAATCAGCGCGCGATGATGCCGCCCGTTCCTGGCCGTGAGCAGCAAAACGCATGAATGATCCGGAGCCTGCCGAGGATAGCCGCCTTCCGATCATGACCGACGGCAGGGTGCAGGCGTTCGCCTCCCGCGCTGCTCCCGTCTCGCCGCGCCTCGTTGCAGGCGCGCCCCCGGTTCATGGCTCAGAGACGGTGTCGTTCGACCGGTTCGAACTGCGCGAGATCTTAAATCTTTACGGCCGCAAGGTCGCCGAGGGCGAGTGGCGCGATTACGCCGTCGATTTCACGCCGCAAAAGGCCGTGTTCTCGATCTACCGCCGCGCTTCGGAATGCGCCCTGTTCAGGATCGAGAAAACCCCGAAACTGGCTAAGAAGCAGGGCGCCTATAGCGTCGTCGCGACGACGGGCCTTGTGCTGAAGCGTGGCCATGATCTGCGCCGCGTGATAGCCATTCTCGACAAGAGACTGAAGCTCGTCTCGGGGTAGACTACTTGAATGCATCGCCCACCCCCGACGCCGCCCCGCCGGATGGTCAAGCCGCGCCAGCCGCCCGTATCCGGCGCCCGCGTCTTGCGGCCCTGTGCCTTGCCCTGTCGGTCCTTGGGGTGGGCTATGCCGTCCTGATTTCGGATTTCTACCACCTCACTGAACCCACGGAATCCGTCTTTCGGGAACGGCAAGCGGACGCGAGGCCGCCGCTCGACATTTACCTTGAGGTGCTCGCCGTAGAGCCGGCGCGACAGGCGATCGAGGTGCGGCTCGACTTTGCGACCCAAAGCAACTCCGGCGCCCCGCGCTTTCCCGGCTTGCCTGGAACGGACATTCTGGTCGAAGTGAACGACGGCGGCGACGTCCAGGAGATCGCACTGCAGGCCGGACAGCCGGCGATTTCGAAGACGCTTTCGCTCAGCGTGGACGGCCCATTCGAGAATTATCCGCTCGACCGTTACGACGGGACGTTGCGGATCCGGGCGATCGAGGGCAAGGACGCCGCCGGCGGAATCAGCGTCCCCCTGCGCCTTAGGACATGGGAGAATATCGCCAGCTGGGAGGTCGCAATGTCCCCTCGCTACGCCGCAGCTGGCGACAAGGGGCTGTCGCTCCATGTGCGGGCGCAGCGCCCTTCCGCGCAGATCCTTTTCGCGTTCGTCGTCTTCGCCGGAATGATCCTCCTCGCCGCCAGCGCGTTGACGATCGGAGGCCTCGTCTTCCTCGGCGCGCGCAAGATCGAAGCGGCCTTGACCGGCGCCCTCGGAGCGATGATCTTCGCCGTGCCGATGCTGCGCAACGTGTTGCCGGGCGCCCCGCCCCTCGGCGTTCGCGCCGACGCCTTCGTCTTTCTCTGGGTTCAGATCGGGGTCATCCTCGGCCTCGCGCTCTTCGTGGCGGCCTGGGCGCGACGCGGTCCGCCGCCATAAGGCGAAGGCCAAATCAAAAAAAAAGGCCCCGCCTGCGCGGAGCCTTCCTTAACCGTGCCCGAGCGGGGCTTAATTGTTCCTGCTGCCGCTGAGGTAGAGGAGCGACTGGAAGATATTGATGAAATCCAGATAAAGCATCAAAGCCCCATTCACGGATTTCTTGGTCGCGACCTCATGGCCGTCGCTCTCGTAATACATTTCCTTGATCGCCTGCGTATCCCAGGCGGTGAGGCCCGAGAAGATGAGGACCGAGAGGATCGACAGGCCGAACTGGAAAGCCGAGCTCTGGACAAAGAGGTTAACGACGCTCGCAATGACGAGACCGATCAGTCCCATGACGAGGAACGCCCCCATCGCGGAGAGGTCACGCTTCGTTGTGTAGCCGTAGAGGCTGAGGCCGCCGAACGCCGCGGAGGTGATGAAGAAAGCCCTGGCGACGGAATTGCCGGTGTAAATCAGCAAAATCGACGACAGCGAGAGGCCCATCGCCGCCGCGAAGGCGAAGAACAGGGCGCGCGCGGACGAAGCCGACATCTGGTTGATGCGGAACGAAAAGAACAGCACGAAGGCAAGCGGCGCCAACATCAGCACATAACGCAGCGGACTGCCATAGATGGCCGCGCCGAACGCCGTCAGATTGATGCTGCCCATCCTTGCGGCGGCCTGCGACGCGTCGCCGGTCGTGGCGAGCATGTTCACGCCGAGCGCCACCAAACCGGTCAAGGCGAGGCCCACCACCATATTATTGTAAACACCGAGCATAAAGGTGCGCAGGCCCTGGTCGATTTCGGCGCGACCTGCCCGTGCGACGCCCTGACCCCAGCGGGCGCTTGCGTTGCGGTCGAAGTCGGACATGAGTTCCTCTGGAAGTTATGGAGGCTTCACCGCCCCCGGCCGCCGCCGTTTCTGACACGCCAGCGTATGATCCAATATGGCCCAGAGGCCAACCCCATTCAAGGGCGCGCAACATGAACTATACTTAAGGTTGCCAAAGTCAAAGATCGCGCAGATAGGGCCCCGGCTTGCGCCCGAGGATGCGAAAGGTTCCGATCAACCCAAGCAGGATGGTGAGGATCAGCGCGGCGGCGGCGCTGCCGAGCGCCTCGCGCCAGAAGAATATAAAGTCGAGATCCATGATCTTCCGCAACACGCCATAGGCGGCGGCTGCGCCGGCCGCGACGCCAAAAAGGGCCGTGGCGAAGCCGATGAGGCCATATTCATAGAGGAACGCGGCAAGAAGCCGCCCGCGTGTGGCGCCGAGGGTTTTTAGAACCACGGCGTCATGCACGCGCGCCTGCTGGCCCGCCGCGACGGCGCCGCCGAGCACCAGGATCGATGCGAGCAGCGCGACGCTCGAAGCGCCCCTGACGGCGGCGGCAAGCTCCGCCAAGATGGCGCTCGCAGCCTCGAGCGCATCCTTGACCCTTATGCTCGTCACAGCGGGAAAGGCGGCGGCGCTCTCGCGCAAAAGGCTCATTTCGCGGGCCTGATCGGCGCCGGCCGGAAAAGTCAGCGTCGCGAGATCGGTATAAGGCGCGCCAGCGAATGTGTTCGGCGAAAAAATCAGCACGAAATTGATGCCGAAGCTGCGCCAGTTCACCTTTCGGATATTGGCGACAGCGCCGACAATCGTGCGGCCGAGAACATTGACGGCGATTTCGTCGCCGATCTCGAGCCCCAGACCGTCCGCGATTTCGCTTTCCAGCGAAATCAGCGGCGGGCCGCCGTAATCCTTCGGCCACCATTGCCCTTTGACGAGCGTCGACCCGGCGGGGAGACTATCCGCGAATGTGACGCCCCGATCGCCCCGCAGCGCCCAGGCCGCGCTCTCCTTCGGCCGTGCGAGATCGGTCGACAGGCCGTTCAGCTTGACGATGCGTCCGCGCAGCATTGGAACCAGCTCGATTTTGCCATCGGGCGCGCGCTCTTTCAGGAATTGCGTGAAAGCGCCCGCCTCGGCGCCCTGCACGTCGAGAAAAAAGAAGCTTGGCGCCGTTCCCGCATTGCCGGCCTTGAGCTCGCCGCGAAGATTGCCGTCGATCAGCGCGAGCGTGACGAGGAGGGCGAGGCCAAGACCGAGCGACAGCACGACCGAGGCGGTCAGGGCGCCAGGACGATGGATGTTGCCGATCGCAAGGCGCAGCGCGACGTTGCGCACATGCGGCAGCCTCCGCGCGAAAAATATGATGGCGAGAGCGACGAGGCGCAGCAGGACAAAGGCCGCGAGCGTCGCGCCAAGATAGATTAGCGCGAGCTTGCGGTCGCTGGAAAACAGCAGCGCGGCCGCGACAAGGGCGCAGGCGGCGGCGAGCGTCAGCGAAATATAACGCGGTCGCGGCCAGGCCCGCAGCGGCTCGACGCTCTCGCGAAAAATCGCCTGCGCCGGCACGTCATGCACAACGCCGAGCGGACCGATGGAAAAGCTCAGCGCGGTCAAGAAGCCATAGAGCGCCCCCTCGCCGATCGCGCTCGGGTGAATCGAAGGGACAAGCGGAAAAGGAAGCAGCGCGCCAAATCCCCAGACGGCGATGAAAGGCATGGCGGCGCCGATCAAGGCGCCAAACGCGATGCCGAGACAGGCGACCAGCATGACCTCCGTCAGCATCATGGCGAAGGCCGCCGCGCCACTGGCGCCGAGTGATTTCAGCGTCGCGATCGTCTGGCGCTTGCGCTCGACATGGGCGCGGATCGCATTGGCGACGCCGACGCCGCCGATGATCAGGGAGGTCAGCCCGACAAGGGTCAGGAATTGCGTAAAACGGTCGAGGTTGCGCGAAAACTGCGGCGATATGTTTTTTCGCGTGCGCATCTCCCAGCCGGCGTCCGGCAAGTCGGCGCGCGCATGATTGGCGGCGTCATCGACGGCGGCGTCGCCCGCAGGCGCCGACGGCGAGCCAAGCGCCACGCGATAGAGCCAATGGGTGAGCGCGCCCGGCTGCAGCAACCCCGTCGCCCGAAGCCCCGCCTCGCTCATCATGAGGCGCGGGCCGAAGCCGACGCCTCCCGCCAACTGGTCCGGCTCCTTGGTCAGAAGCGCGCGTAACTGATAGCGCGCATCGCCAATTGAAATCAGATCGCCGATCGCAAGGTTAAGCCGCGGCAAAAGGGCCGGATCGACGGCGGCGCCAAAAACACCGTCTCGCTCCGACAGCGCGCCGTCGAGGGATTGCTCCGGCTCGAGGCCGACCTCGCCAGCCAGTGGATAAAGCGCATCGACCGCCTTGATCTCGACCATTGCCGCCTCGCCGTTCTGGCGGCGCGCCATGGCGCGCATCAGAGCGACCGACGACAAGCGTCCGCTCGCGGCCAGAAAGGCGCGCTCGGAGGCCGTCGCTTCACGCTGGGCGAGATCGAATGAGAGATCGCCGCCGAGGATCGCGCGGCCATCGCGCGCAAGACCGTCCTGCAGCGAAAGCGAAACCGATTCGACGCCAACGATCGCGGCTACGCCAAGCGCGATGCAGCCGAGGAAAATGCCGAACCCGCCGAGGCCTCCGCGCAGATCGCGCCATGCGACCCTCAAGACGAAAGGCAAGCGCATCGCCCGTCCCGCCTCCGCCCGCGCGTCTTTCGCGCGGACCGGCGCAGTTCCCAGCTCGTTCATGCAGGCGCCTTCTCGAATGGAGACATCAGCTGAAATGGACGGCGAGCCAGATGGTCGCGCCCGATTTGTCGGTCCATTCCACGCGATGCTTTTGCTTCGCGGGGATGAGCAGCCAATCGCCGGGATGCAAAACCCGTGGATGGGCCTCCCCCTCGAAGCGCAACGCCGCCGATCCGGCGAGCACAAGCACCCATTCGGCGAGATCCTGATCGTACCAAAACCCCGGCGGGCTCGCCTGCCCGGTCGAGACGATGCGCTCGATCTTTAGATTTTTCGCCTCGACCAGAGGCGTGAACCGCTCCGCGCGCGTGTCGAGGGCGGCGATGTCGAAGAGATTGCCAACGCCATCATGCGCCGACGCCGAATCGATCATGCCGCCATCCTGTTGCGATAGGCCATCTCGATCCAGATTATGGCAAACCTCCATATACGCAAAAAATCGCGGCGCTAAAGCGGAACAGCCAATGGCTCCTCTTGCTCGACGCGGCCGGAACTGATCTTGACCGTGCGGTCGCATCTGGCGGCGAGACCGGGATCATGCGTGACGAGAACGAGGGTCGCGCCGCGATCGCGCCTTAGCGCGAACATCAGCTCGATGATGCTCGCCCCTGTGGCGGCGTCGAGATTGCCGGTCGGCTCGTCGGCGACGAGAATTGAGGGGTTCGGCGCAAGGGCTCTTGCGAGCGCTGCTCTTTGCTGTTCGCCGCCCGACAATTGCGCTGGATAATGCCGCAACCTATCTTTCAGTCCAACGGACTGAAGTTCAGCCTCGGCGCGCGAAAAGGCGTCGCCCGCGCCCGCCAGCTCAAGAGGAATTGCGACGTTCTCGAGAGCCGTCATGGTCGGGATGAGGTGAAAGGATTGGAAGACGATGCCGATATTCGCGCCGCGAAAGCGCGCCAGCGCGTCCTCACTGAGGCCGTTGAGGCTAGCGCCAGCGATTTTGACAGTTCCCGAATCCGGCCGCTCAAGACCCGCAAGCACCATCAGAAGGGTCGATTTGCCCGATCCCGATGGTCCGACGAGTCCGACCGTCTCGCCGCGAGCAATTTTAAGTGACAGCCCTTTGAGGATATGAACCCGCGCCGCGCCGCGGCCAAGGCTTAGATGCACGTTTTCGAGTTCAACAGCGGGTTCAAGCATCCATGACATCCAAAACGCCGCCGCAAACAGACCCGCGCCGCCTCAATTCCCCGGCGCAGGCCCCGATCGCCAATGCGCGGGCTGAGCCTGTCCGATATAGGGATCGCCGCGACTTTCTCCAAGGCGTCCTCCAGACTGGCGCCGCGCTGCTGCTGGCGCTTCCGCTTGACGCCGGACGCCGGAGCGCCGCCGCGGAAGAAAACCCTCGAGTGACAAAACTGATTGCATTCGGCGATAGTTTGACGGCCGGCTATCTCCTGCCGGCCAATGCGGCTTTTCCCGCCGTGCTCGAGACCGCGCTCCACAAGGAGGGCTATCGCGTCGCCATCGCCAATGCCGGCGTGTCCGGCGACACCTCATCGGGCGGCCTTGCGCGGCTCGACTGGGCGATCGGCGATGGCGCGGATGGCCTCATCCTCGAACTCGGCGCGAATGACATGCTGCGCGGAACCGACCCCAAGGTGACGAAATCCGCCCTTGAGGCCATTCTCGCGAAACTCAAAGAGAAGGACGTCAAGGTTCTGCTCGCCGGGATGCTGGCGAGCCCGAACCTTGGCAAAGACTATCAAACGCAGTTCGACGCCATCTATCCCGAACTCGCCGCCGAATATGGCGCCCTGTTCTACCCCTTCTTTCTCGATGGCGTCGCCGACCGGCCCGATCTCAAGCTTGCCGACGGGCTTCACCCCAATCCGGACGGCGTTAAAGAAATCGTCCAGAACATCCTGCCGAGCGTCCGGGCGCTTCTCGCCGAGCTTGGGGATAAGCCGGCGCGCGGCTGAGAATTTTTCGCGCCCGCAGCATGAGCCGATTTTCGCCGCGAAGAAAATTTGCTAGATAGAGCCAGTTCGGCGATGGCCGCGCGATTCGGCTTTTCACTCCAGTATTTTAAGGAGGGACCATGCCTCGCCTGTTCACCGGCCTCGAGATTCCTCCAGATCTCGCCATGGACCTCGCCATGATGCGCGGCGGCATCTACGGCGCGCGCTGGATCGACGTCGAAAACTACCACATCACCTTGCGCTTCATCGGCGACATCGATGACGCCACCGCACGCGACGTGCATGCCTCGCTGGAGCAAATCCGGCGCAAACCCTTCACCGTCGAGATCGAGACGCTGAGCTCCTTTGGCGGCGACAAACCAAGAGCGATCGTCGCCAAGGCGAAGCCCGCGACGCCCCTCGTGGAGCTTCAGGCGCAACAGGAGCGGCTGCTGCGGCGCATGGGCATTCCGCCCGAGCCGCGCAAATTTACGCCGCATGTCACCTTGGCGCGGCTGCGGGCGGCGTCCTCCATGGCGGTCGCCGATTATCTCTCGACGCGCGGCTTTTTCTTTTCGCGCCGTTTCGAGGCGCAGCGCTTCGTGCTTTTTTCGTCCCGGGCCTCGACCGGCGGCGGCCCCTACGTCATCGAGGCGGCCTACCCGCTGGGTTAAGATTTTGCCCGGCGCCCGCCTCAATTGTGTGAGCGCGTGCGCCGCCGCAGGATCATCGGCAGGCCGCCTTCCGGCCGCAGCGTAATGTGCTGCACGGGCTTCACCTCGTGACCCTTTGGAACCTCGAGGGTGAACGAGCGCACGACGTGGGCGAGGATGATCGCGGCCTCCTGCAAGGCGAAGGCCGCGCCGATGCAGACGCGAGGGCCGGCGCCGAATGGCAGATAGGCGAAGCGGTCGATTTTTTCACGGGCGCCTGGAAGGAAGCGGCGCGGATCAAAGACATCCGGCTGATCCCATAAAAGCTTATGCCGGTGCAGCACCCATTGCGACACCATGACGAGCGCGCCTTTGCGAATGCGACGGCCGGCGAGCGTATCGCAGTCGAGCGCGTGACGGCTCATGCTCGCCACCGGCGGATAAAGCCGCATCGCCTCCTCGATCACGGCTTTGGTCTCGACCAGCCTTTCGGCGTAATGCTCGATGGGGCCGGGCAGCACCGCGTCGGCCTCAGCCGCGAGGCGCTGGCGCCATTCCTCCGACATCGAGAGCAAAAACAATGACCAGATCAGCGCATTGGCGGTCGTCTCATGACCGGCGCCGATGAAGGTCACGATATTGGCCCTGATTTCAGCATCGCTAAGGCCCACGCCGGTCTGCGGATCCTCGGCCTCCAGCAGTAATGTCAGTATGTCGCGCGGCGCGGCGGCGCCCTTTTGGGCCAGCAGCCGCTTGCGGCGCTCAATGATGGCGTCGACGACGTCCTCAAAAAAATTCAGCGCGGCGCCGCTGGTCAGTTTGGTCCAGCGCGGCACCCAATCGGGGAAATCAAGGAGATCGAACGGATCGAGGCGCCCGAGCGTGAGGAAATAGCGCGTGAGCGCGGCGGTGAACTCGGACGGATCGCGCCCGAGCCCATCGGAAAAGATGGTGCGGCCGAGCACGTCGAGCGTCACCCGCGCCATTTCGGGTTGAATGTCGAACATTCGCCCCTGGCGCAGCCGCAGCCATCGCGCGACGAGTTCTTTCGCCGCTTCATCCGTGGCGGCGGCAAAAGAGGCGATGTTTTTCGGCGTGAACAGAGGCGCGAGGGTGCGGCGCTGCGCGCGCCACTCGTCGCCTTCGACGATGAGCAATCCCTCGCGCAGACCTTCGCCGAGGACGCGCTTTTGCAAAGCGTCCTTATTGTAATTGGCGGCGTTGTCGAGCAGGACGCGCCTGATCGCCGCCGGTTCATTGATGACCGCGATCGTGCCGAGGATCGTCGGACCGATGATGATCGGCAATTCGAAATGGGCGCGGGTCCAGGTCTCGATTGGATTTTTGCGCAAGACGCGCATCGTGGAGATTGGCCCGAGCGGCGCGGCAAGCGGAACCGGCGCGGGTGGGCGAGGCAGAGCCGTCGCATGGGAGGAAACATCCGTCATCGCGTCAGTCTATGCCGCGAGCCGGCGCGCGCAAGAGCCGTTCCTGTCGGGACGGGCGCCGAACCAATTCAACAAAACAACAGCGACGATTGGCTTGCAGGCGTGGCCGCGCCGATATAAAAGCCTGTTTCACGCGCTGCGCTCCCTTCGTCTAGCGGTCTAGGACGTCGCCCTCTCACGGCGAAAACAGGGGTTCGATTCCCCTAGGGAGCGCCAATTGCGTCAAAACGTCGAACATCGGCGCGGATTGCGGATTGGTGCTCAGGCGATGACGGCCTGTTCGAGGCGCCGATCCCGATTATCGGCTCAGGCTCAGGCCTGCATTATTCCAGAGCAGGACGAGATCAAGCACGATCGACCGGATTCCACCAGGCAGTGTCGAGGCGCGGCGCATGAAGGAATCGACGGGCCGCCGGATTAGACTGACGCGGCTTTGGCATATCCCGTCGGTTCGCTGGCTCGCGGAATACCGCGCCGCCTGGCTGCCCGCTGACATCGTCGCCGGCGTGACCCTCGCGGCCTACGGCATTCCCGTCTCTCTTGCATATGCCGGACTGGCCGGATTGCCTCCGCAAGTTGGCGTATACGGCTATTTATTGGGTGGACTTGGCTACGCTTTGCTCGGATCGTCGCGTCAACTGGCGATCGGGCCCACATCCGCCATTTCACTTATGATTGCCGGAACCGTGGGCGCGATGGCGGCCGGGGACGCGCAACGCTACGCACAGATCGCCAGCCTTACGGGTTTCACCGTAGCAGCCCTTTGCCTGATCGCCTGGGCGTTGAAGCTCAGCGTGCTCATTAAGCTGGTTAGCGACAGCATACTTGTTGGGTTCAAGGCGGGGGCGGGCTTGACGATTGCCGCGACCCAGCTGCCAAGCCTCATTGGAGCGCCGGGCGGCGGGCACAATTTCTTTGAACGGGTGATTCTGTTTGCCGGACAATTAGGCGAGACGCATTCCCTCGTGCTTGCGGTCGGCGCCGTCGCGATCGTGCTGCTGACAGTCGGCGAGCGCCTGCTGCCGGGTAAACCGGTCGCGCTCGGCGTTGTTGCGCTGTCGATCGTGATCGCATCCGTGCTGGGGCTTCCCGCTCTCGGCGTGCCAACGACGGGAAAGATTCCGGCAGGCTTACCCACGCTGGAAGGTCCGGCGTTGCGGCTGCGCGATATAGAGGGCATAGTTCCTCTGGCCGCCGGATGCCTGCTGCTCGCCTATATTGAAAGCGTCTCCGCCGCACGCGCCTTCGCCGCAAAGCATGGATATGCTCTCGACACGCGGCAAGAGCTGCTCGGGATCGGCGCGGCAAATCTCGCGACGGCGCTGGGCCAAGGCTATCCTGTCGCAGGCGGATTGTCGCAGACAGCCGTCAACGACAAGGCCGGCGCACGCACGCCACTCGCCCTTGTCTTTGCCTCGATGACGCTTGCCATATGCCTGCTCTTCCTCACAGGGCTGCTGGAAAACCTGCCCAAGGCAATTCTGGCCGCCGTCGTTCTGACGGCCGTGTCCGGATTGTTGGATTTTCCGGCGCTGTTCCGCATGTGGCGGGTAAGCCGGCTCGATTTCTACGCTGCAACGATTGCTCTTTTCGGCGTCCTGTTGCTGGGCATACTTCAAGGCATCCTCCTCGCTGCGCTGGCGTCCGTCCTGATGCTGCTGGCCCGTGCGTCACGCCCGCATGTGGCGTTTCTTGGCCGCGTTCCCGGCACGAACAGCTACTCCGACGTCGGCCGGCACCCGGAAAACGAGCCGATCTCCGGCGTCATCGCCTTCCGTCCCGAAGCGTCGCTGATCTACGTCAACGCCAGCTCTGTGCTCGAGACGGTTCTGAACCGCCTTGCCGCATCAGCTCCGTCCGACATCCGCCTGATGATCTGCGATCTCTCGGCATCGCCCTACCTTGATCTCGCGGGTTCTCGAATGCTGCATGAGTTGCACAGCGAACTTGCCGCTCGTGGCATCGTGCTGCGAATCATCGGGGCGCATGGACGGGTCCGCGATCTGCTGCGAGCGGACGGCATCGGTGAAAAAGTCGGGGGGCTCGAAAGGGTCGTAACGCTTGATGCGGCGCTCGGCGGCGGCGGGTGAAGGCCCGGCCGGCTCCAAAAATGGTCCGGCTCAAACAAGCCCCAGTCACAAGCAATAGTTGCGGATGAGCTGTGGCTTAAGCACACGAAAGGAGCCCGGCAAAAAGCCGCACGCACGCGAACGAAGGACTGGCGGGGGGACGCCAATCCTTCGCGCACTATCAAGGACTAGGTAATGAAATATGGCGGACTAACGCCTTTTGAAAAAATTTAGTGATCACTAGACGGCTAATAACGTGCGTTCCTAAAATATTGCTTCCAAACCAGAACGGATCCGCTGTAGACGTCAGTACTATAAGTTGAAATTTTCACGTGGTCGTATATTGGTTAGCTAACAGTTGAATACTGATACAAATGGGGCCGAATAGCAAGACTGAATTGTTAATTACTTCTTTTTTATGCAAGTAACTATTCTTATTATTTAACAGTTCAATATCGTCAGGAGCGCGAAAGCGGACGGCGGTCCACGGGCATGGGCGGGCAAGAGCGGCCTTTGGCGATTAAGTCGGCCCTAGCGCCGCCCTAAGCGCGGTACAACCTTCGCTGGCGAGAAAAGCGGGAAGCCCGCAGACGGACGCAAAGCGAAGGGAGCCACCGCCAGGGAAAACAAAAAATAGCCCCGTACGGGGCTATTCCTTGGCAGGCGTCAAGGCGGCTCACTTATCGCCGCGGCCCATCCCCGAGTCCGGCTCTCCAGATGGCGTGTTACCGCTGGACGGCGCCATTGACGGTGTTCCCGTCATATCCGATGGATGGCCTGAGGTCCCAACCGGCCCCTCCGGGCTATCGGCGGCGGAGCGGCCTTCGGGCCCAACTGTCGCGGGCGCGGAACGCGAGCCTTGATCGGGAGGGCTCATCGACTGGGCAAGGGCGACGCCCGGCGTAATCGCGACCATTGCGGCGAATAGAGTTCCAAGCTTCATGAATACGGCTCCTTGGGTTTTGCGTGTCGTGAGCGCTCTAACGGGCGCCCGCGGAAAAAGTTCATGGTTTTATGCTTTTCTATTGCGCCCCGCATGCTCCGCCGAGCGTGGTCTCTCCGCCACACGTTCCCCGGCGTTTCTTCGCGATTGTGGTTGGAATAAAGCGTCCGCTCGGGCGATGCGTGGGGCCATCCTCACGGCGATTGCGTTGAATTTAATGAAATATGACGATGGAAATGGTGATTGGACAGCCAAGGTAAGCTGCCGCAATATCGCCATATTTCAGCACCTATCAATTTTCCCTTTTATTCGCGGCGAATGCTTCGCTAAAGGCCGCCGATACGCCCCGGCGCGTGCGCTCGCGTGACGGCGATCAGGCCCCCGCGGGATCTCGCGTTTTCAAAGCGCCAGGGCGAGCTGGCCACGATCCTTCACCCGCGTCTGCGACAACGAGGAAAGCGAAACTCCGAGCAGGCGCACGCCTTTTTTGACCGGCAGAAGCGGCGCAAGCAGCCCAAGACTCAAACGTTCGAGATCGGCGAGGCTTGCGATGACGTCCTCGCCGGATCGGCTGCGCGTGATCTGCTTGAAATCGGCGTATTTGACTTTCAGCGTGATAGTTCGGCCCCGGATGTCGCTTGCCTCGCAATGCCGCCAGACTTTGGCGAGGACCGGCCGCAGCGCCTCACACATCGGCTCGAATTCAAACAGATCCCGCGGAAAGGTGTTTTCCGCGCCGATCGATTTGCGAACCCGGTCGGCGCGCACCGGCCTTTCATCGACGCCACGGGATATCCAGTAATAGGCCTCGCCCGACTTGCCGAAGCTCTGTTGAAGAAAAGCCAAAGATCTTGCGCGAAGGTCAAGTCCTGTCTCGATTCCGAGCCGCCTCATCTTCGCCGCCGTCGCCGGTCCAACACCCTGGAATGTTTCGACCGGCAGGGTCTCGACGAAGCGCGCCCCCATCTTCGGCGTGATGACGAAGAGACCATCGGGCTTGCGATGATCGGAGGCGAGCTTGGCCAAAAACTTATTATAGCTGACGCCAGCGGATGCGGTGAGATGCGTTACGCGACGGATCTTCGCGCGGATCTGCTCGGCGATCTCCGTCGCCGACGCGACGCCTTGTAGATTCTCGGTGACGTCGAGATAGGCTTCATCGAGCGACAATGGCTCGATCAGGGGCGTATATTCGGCGAAAATCTCGCGGATCTGGAGCGAGACTGCTTTGTAGACATCGAAGCGCGGCGTCACAAAGATGAGTTCGGGGCATTTGCGCTTCGCCGTCACAGATGGCATCGCCGATCGCACGCCGAACTTTCTCGCCTCATAGCTCGCCGCCGCGACAACGCCTCGCTCGGAAGAACCACCGACGGCGACAGGCCTGCCGCGCAGCTCCGCATTGTCGCGCTGCTCGACCGAGGCAAAAAAGGCGTCCATATCGACATGGATGATTTTCCGGCGCGCGCCATCAGCCGGCGCATCCCCGTCGAGCGCTTCAGGCTCGGGTGCGCGCATATGAATCACGCCGGGAAGCGCGGGGATTTCGTATCAAAGACACTGGCCCATCATCCGATGATCTGTTGTCGAGAGCAAACAATCGCCTGCCTCCTCATCGCCACATGCCGCGCATACGGGCGCCGAGGTCAATTCGAACGCCAACAGCCGGGCCGCGCGCGACGGTGGCCCCCGCCGCCGCCGTCGGCCAGGCCGTACGCTCGAACAGATGCAACAGCGCATTCGGGATAAAGCGCGTTCGCGAGGCGTAAACGTGCCGGTCGCCCCGCGCGTTCTGCACATGCGTAAAAAAGCGTTGTGGCACGATGAGATGCAGATCATCCCTTGCGCGGGTCATCGCCACATAAAGCAGGCGGCGCTCCTCCTCGATCTCGTCCGAAGTCCCCGCGCCAAGATCAGATGGCATGCAGCCGTCGACGACGTTCAGCACGAAGACGGATTTCCATTCCTGCCCCTTGGCGGAATGAATTGTCGAAAGGATAAGATAATCTTCATCGAGATGTGGCGGGCCCGCCTGATCGCTGGTGGCGTCGGGCGGATCGAGCGTCAGCTCCGTCAGGAACCGCTCGCGCGAGGGATAGCCGGCGGCTATCTGTTCCAATTGCACGAGATCGGCAAGGCGCGGCGTCGCATCCTCGTGAATCCGCTCAAGATGAGGCTCGTACCAAAGCCGCGCGCACAAAAGCTCAGCCGGCCACCCGGCGGTTCTGCCGCGCAGCGCCATGACCGTCGCGACAAATGCGGTCCAATGCACGCTGGCGCGCGGCGGCGCGGGCGCGGAGCCAAGCGCGGCGATCGGATCGGACGCCGCCGCCATATGGTCGAGCGCGCGCTGCGCCGACGCCGGGCCGACGCCCGGCATCAGTAGCATGACGCGAAAGCCCGCGACGCGATCGCGCGGATTTTCGACAAAGCGCAGCAGCGCCAGAATATCCTTGACATGGGCGGCGTCGAGGAACTTCAACCCGCCGAATTTGACGAAGGGAATGTTGCGGCGGGTCAGCTCCACTTCGAGCGGACCGCTGTGGTGCGACGTGCGGAATAAGACCGCCTGTTGCTTCAGCGTCGATCCGCTCTCGCGGTTTTCGAGCACCCGTTCGACGATGTAGCGGGCCTGATCGGCCTCATCGCGAACAGCGACGAGTTGCGGGCCCTGCTGCGAATTGCGGTCAGTCCAGAGATTTTTCGTGAATCGCTCGGCGGCCAGATCGATGACGCCGTTGGCGGCGGCGAGGATCGGCCGCGTCGAGCGGTAATTGCGATCGAGCGTCACGATCTCGGCCGGCGGGCTGAACTGGCCTGGAAAGTCGAGAATGTTGCGCACCGTCGCCGCGCGAAATGAATAGATCGACTGCGCGTCATCCCCGACAACCGTGAGCCCGCGGCCGGTCGGCTTCAGCGCCATGAGTATCGAGGATTGCAGCCTGTTGGTGTCCTGATACTCATCGACCATGACGTGATCGAAGCGCTCGCCGATGTCGGCGGCGAGCGCGGGATCGCTCATCGTCTGCGCCCAGTAGAGCAGAAGATCATCGTAATCGAGAACGTTCTGGCGCTGCTTTGCTTCGACGTAAGCGGCAAACAGCTGGCTAAGTTCCGCGGTCCAGGCGAGGCACCATGGAAAGGACGCTCCAAGGACTTCCCCGATGGCAAGTTCGGCGTTGACACAGCGCGAATAGATCGAAAGGCATGCGCCCTTGGCCGGGAAGCGTTTTTGGGTCTTCGAGAAACCAAGCTCGTGCCGCACCAGATTCATGAGATCGGCTGAATCCTCGCGATCATGAATCGTGAATGCCGGATCAAGCCCGATCGCTTCGGCGTAGTCGCGGAGCAGCCGGGCGCCGACGCCATGAAATGTCCCCGCCCAACCGAGCGCGTCCGTCATGACGCCGGCGCTATCGCCGATCACCTTGCGCGAGATGCGCTCGACCCTGCGCGTCATCTCGGCCGCCGCGCGCCGGGAGAAAGTCAGAAGCAGGATGCGCCTCGGATCGGCGCCATTGACGATCAGATGCGCGACGCGATGCGCCAAAGTGTTGGTCTTGCCCGATCCCGCCCCAGCGATGACGAGCAGCGGCGCGCAATCCCTCGCACCGGCACCGTGCTCAACGGCGCGGCGCTGTTCAGGATTGAGCGCTTCAAGATAGGCGGCGGCAGCGGGCAAGGATTCGAATCATCTTTCTGGCTGAAAAATGCACGATCGCAGATTCCTGTTTTGTTCGCAATCGCCGTCTGTTTATTGACCGCATGGCGGCCCTGGCTTTTCCGGCCACAGATCCGGTCAACGGGGCCGACGGGTCCTTGTTAGTAAGGGATCATCTTGATCCGCTCGAAACGAGAAGCCTCAAATGAGCGAGAGGTCGAGGGCGTTGCAAACCATAATTTCAAAGCTAAAGTTGAGCGCGATGATCCCCGCGCTTTAACCTGCCGCCAGATTGCTTGGCGTCACTGCGACATTGAGGGTGAAAGCCAATGCGCCGCCGCGTGGGTTCGCTACGCGAAAACAAAAGGCGGAACGTTCCGCGTCGGTCGCCATTCTCCGCGCCTAGGAGCGTCGTCGGGCGGAAAGGAACCCTTGATGGATAACCTCGAGCGGTTCGACGCCTCTGCCATGGACGACGGGCGATACCGCCTCCTCGTCAACGCGGTGACGGATTACGCCATTTTCATGCTCGACCCGGAAGGCGTGGTGACGAGCTGGAACCCTGGCGCGCAACGCTTCAAGGGATATGAGGCTTCGGAAATTCTCGGCGAAAATTTTTCGCGCTTCTATGTAGAGGAGGACCGGCGCGCCGGACTGCCAAGACGCGCGCTCGATACCGCCGCGAGGGAAGGAAAATTCGAGACTGAAGGCTGGCGGGTGCGCAAGGATGGCGCTCGCTTCTGGGCTCATGTCGTCATCGATCCGATCCGCGGCCCGTCAGGCGAGTTGCTCGGATTCACCAAGATCACCCGCGACCTTACCGAACGCAAGTTCGCTGAGGAAACCTTGAAGCGCAGTGAAGAGCAGTTCAGGATCCTCGTCCAAAGCGTCACCGATTACTCGATCTTTATGCTTGATTCTGAAGGCCATGTGAGCAGCTGGAACCTGGGGGCCGAGCGGATCAAGGGCTATCTCCGCGAGGAGGTCATCGGCGAGCATTTCTCGAAATTCTATACGCCGGAGGATCTTGAAAAGGGAGAGCCTCAGCGGGCGATCGAGACCGCGGCTCGCGAGGGCAGGTTCGAGAAAGAGGGCTGGCGCGTCCGCAAGGACGGCACCCGTTTCTGGGCCAATGTGGTCATCGACGCCATCCGCGACGAGAACGGCGCGGTCATCGGCTTCGCCAAAATCACGCGCGATATTACGGAGCGGCGGGAGGCTCAACGCGCCATCGAGGAAGCCCGCGAGGCGCTCTTTCAATCGCAGAAGATGGACGCCATCGGGCAGCTCACGGGCGGCGTCGCGCATGATTTCAACAACCTGCTGATGGCGATTCTCGGCAGCCTCGAACTGGTCCGCAAAAGGCTGCCGGACGAGCCCAAATTCACCTCTCTGATCGACAATGCGATGCAGGCCGCGCAACGGGGGGCGTCGCTGACGCAGCGCATGCTCGCCTTCGCCCGCCGCCAGGAGCTGAAGCCGGAGCCGGTCGATCTGCCGACCCTCGTGCGGGGAATGACCGATCTTCTGCAGCGCTCGCTCGGGCCCGCCATGTCGATCGAGACCCGCTTCCCGCTCGCTCTACCTTCTGTCCAGGCCGACACCAACCAGCTGGAATTGTCCCTGCTGAATCTTGCGGTGAACGCCCGCGACGCCATGCCGGAAGGCGGCGTGATCATTATCGCGGCGCGGGCGGAAACCGTCTCGGGGGCCTCCCAAAATGGGCTGGCCGGCGGCGCTTATGTGTGTCTTTCGGTGACAGATACGGGAGAGGGCATGGACGAGGCGACGCTGTCGCGCGCCATGGAGCCCTTCTTCACAACCAAGGGCATAGGTAAGGGCACGGGGCTCGGACTGCCCATGGTCCACGGATTGGCGGAGCAATCCGGTGGGCGGCTCGCCCTGAAAAGTCAGAAGGGCAAAGGCACAACCGCCGAGCTTTGGCTCCCCGTGGCGCAACGGGCCGCCGCGCCGGCCAGTGACGACGAGCAGCCGCCAACGTTGGAAAACAGCCGGGAGGTGAGCCGGCTCGTCGTGGTCGCCGTGGACGATGATCCTCTCGTGCTGACCAACACCGCCGCGATGCTCGCAGATCTTGGGCATACGGTGTTTGAAGCTTCCGGCGGGAGGCAGGCGCTCAGTATTCTGCGGCGCGAGAGCGTCGATCTGGTCATTACCGACCAGGCGATGCCGCGCATGACAGGGACACAGCTTGCCGACGCGATCAGAGCGGAGTGGCCCGCGCTGCCGGTTGTTCTGGCCACGGGATATGCGGAGCTAAGCTCAGCCGACACAGTGCATCTGCCGCGTCTTTCAAAGCCGTTCCGGCAAGACGACCTCATGCGGGCGATCGCTGACGCGCTCGCGGCGAACCGCCGGCGCGTTGACCGCTAAGGTTCCAGGCTGCCGATCTCCCTGCGCTCGATGAGCATGCGGCCGCGCCTTCGCCCCAGCTGTGGATCATCACAACAGGAGCCGCTGTGTAGACGAATTCCGATGCTGGCTCGAAGTATGACCCTTCAAATCATAGCATGATGCCGGAAAGTGGAATCCGGTTTTCGGTTGGCGTTCTGCTCCAACGGATCGATGCGGGACGGATTGCGGCTTTGGAGGGAGACGCGGCGCGATGTCATCCGAATTCATCCGGCTCCAGCGGCGCCGGCGCGTCGTTATCGCCGCCTTGAGGGAGACGCGCCCTCAGGCGGTAGAGCCGGAACCATACGTTTCCTCAGGCATTCGTCCCGCAGATCTTTTTCTCATGTCAGGGAGCGATCATGAAACGCACGATCAGTATTGGCCTTGCAGGAGCTGTGGCTCTGTTGCTTGGCGGGGCCGCGTCGGCGGAGACGCTGGCGGAGAAGACGGGAGTTAATGAAGTGTTGGGCGTTAGCCCGACGACAGCCGATTTCGTCAACGAAGTTGCGCGCAGCGACATGTTCGAGATTCAATCGAGCGAACTCGCGAAGCAGAAGGCGCAAGGCGCAACCGCAACATTCGCCGACCGAATGATCTCCGATCACACCAAAACGTCGAATGAGCTAAATTCCCTCGTCCGGAATGGTTCGGTCAAGGCCGCTCTTCCATCGGCCATCGACGACTCTCATCAAAAGAAGCTCGACAAGCTGAGATCCTTGAGCGGCGCAGACTTTGCAAAGACATATATCGACGATCAGATCTCCGCGCACAAAGACGCCGTGAACCTCTTCGAGCGTTATTCAAAGGGCGGCGATAGCGAACCCCTGAAGCAATGGGCGGCCAAAACGCTCCCGACGCTGAAAGAGCACCTGAAGATGGCGCAGGATTTGAACCGCAATCGTGTCGCATCGCCCTGACGACGCGCGGCGGGACAATCGGTTCGAGCCGTGTGTGATCCTGGACCGGAAGGCGCGCCTCCTTCAGGCATGCCGCGGATCTTTGAAGGCAGCTGGCGAGGCGGCTTCAGGCGGCCTCGCAGCGTCGTGACAAAGGGGCAGTCAAATCGCGTTCAAATCAACCGAATGCCGCTGGCAAAGATCATCGATCGGGGGGATGATGCCTTGACTGATTCCGGGCTTTAGGCAAGCCGGGAGGGTTCGTTCTTCTGGGGATGCCCATGCGCGACTTCGGCAAAGCCATTTTGATCTGCGCGGCGGTGTTGATTTCGCCCGCCGCCGCAAAGGCGAATGTGTACCTCTTTCAAGTAACCTGCTCGAACGATAAATATGTCGCTCAGTGGGAAAGCGGCGACGCCGACCCCGGCAAAGAGCACTTTCGTATCGCAACCGGAGACGTCAACCTCGACTGCTCAATTTACGACTATAATCCAACGACAGATAGGGACATGCCTCGGCGCTGGTGCAGCGATCCGAACGGCGTCGTCCGCGGCTTTCCTCCCATCCTCATTCTGATTGGATATTCTCACTGCCGTTAGGCGGTCGGAGGCCAGCCGACGTAACCCACAATCGCTGGCAGATTCTTCCTTGCTCGTGAACACGAAGGCCCAATGACCGCGGAAACCCAGTCATGACGCGAAGAGGTGGAAGCGCTGATCTGCCGTTACATGGCGGCCATGTGCCGAGGTGGCTCGCGGATCGTATGACGCGCCTCGGCGCCGTCATGAGCGAGGCCATCATCCATCACTATGGCCGCGACGAACTGCTGCGGCGTCTTGCGCACCCTTTCTGGTTTCAGTCCTTCGGCGCGGTCATGGGGATGGATTGGCATTCCTCGGGCGTTACCACAAGCGTCATCGGCGCGCTGAAGCGCGGGTTGGCGCCCCTTTCGAGCGAACTCGGGATTCATGTTTGCGGCGGCCGCGGAAAGCACTCGCGCCAAACGCCGCATGAGCTTGTGGCGATCGGCGAGCGCGTTGGATTTGACGGGTCGGCCCTCGCTACCGCCAGCCGGCTCGTCGCCAAGGTCGACAGCGCCGCCCTGCAGGACGGCTTCGACCTTTATCTCCACGGATTCATCGTGACCGACGACGGCCATTGGGTCGTGGTTCAACAGGGCATGAATGAAAACCGCAAGCAAGCGCGCCGGTATCATTGGCTGTCGGAAGGGCTGACGAGTTTCGTCGAAGAGCCACATACCGCCATCGAAGGCGCCGGGCGCGGCGAGATCGTCAATCTCACAGACCGCCGCGCAAAAGCGTCACGCCACAGTCAACTCGATCTTCTGCGGCTGCTTGGCCCAGACGCCATCGCGCGGCGCGCCGCGTTCATTGAAGGGCGGCCAGAAACACACCCGAAGGCAAGTGCGCCGGATCAACTTGTTCTGCCGCATTTGACCATGCCAGCCCATCATGATGTCCGCGCGAGCGATGTGCTGGCGCCGCGTCTTCGCGCCAGCCTCGCCGCCGCGGCCGATCGCGGCCCCGCCGATTTCGCCGAGCTTCTGCTTGTCCCCGGCGTTGGAGCGCGCACCGTGCGCGCGCTGGCTATGGTCGCTGAGGTCCTGCACGGGACGCCCTGCCGCTTCGCCGATCCGGCGCGTTTCTCCTTTGCGCACGGCGGCAAGGACCGGCATCCCTTTCCTGTTCCTTTGAAGGTTTACGATCAGACGATCCAGGTGCTGAAGTCCGCTGTCAGGAACGCAAAGCTCGGACGAGAGGACGAGCTTGCGGCATTGAAGCGGCTCGATGATCAGGCTCGAGGGATCGAGCTTCGCGCTTCGGATCGCCCTGTAGAAGTTTTGATCGCCGAAGAGCTAAGGCTCTCGCATTCCTACGGAGGGCGCAGCGTCTTCGGCTGGGAGGGCCCAGACGGGCATGGCGCGGATCAGGCCGGCACGATCGCATGATCTAGTCCGGCTTTCGGCCAAATAGCTTGCGCAATTCAACCTTGGCGGCGTCGAGCTTCCTTGTGCGGGCCGCGCTCAAGTTCTTGCCGGCCCTGTTGAGATAAAACGTCAGCATCGACATGGCCGAACGGAACGGTGAGGATTTTCGCCGGCCGCTTTGCTCCGCCGAGCGCTTGAGCGATCGCGCGATGTGCGCCGGATCATCGCTGTTGAAAACTCCCGTCTCAAGATCCAGGGCGTCGCTCGTCTGCGTGACCTCCGCCGACCATTTGCGCGTCTTTCGCTTTCGCTCGGACATGGCTGTCTCCCTCGTATGCGCGACTGGGCAACCCGCGTTCAGGGCGATCCGTTCCACGCAATCGTGCGCCCGTTTTCAACACAGATTATTTTGCTGAGCCGCCCGGAACGGATTCGATTGCGCCCGGTTAGGAGGGCCAGACCGAGTGGTTATACCCGGGTCTGATCACAATAATCTTCAAAGGGATGATGCAATGGCAAAGGAAGAGCATACCCGTGGCGGATCGCACGAACAGCACGTGAAGGCCGGCGAACAGAGCCACAAGAATACGACCGACTCGTCTGCTCAGGGTCGTGAAGGCGGCCAATCCGGCAGCGAACGTGGGAGCGGCTCGTCCCGCGGCGGCACTCATGAACAGCATGTGAAGGCTGGAGAGCAAAGCCATAAGGGCGGATCGCCCAGCGGCTCGTCTCAGGGCGGCACGCACGAACAGCATGTGAAGGCGGGCCAACAGAGTCACAAGAACAGCTAAACGGCGGCGGCCCGGCAGGAGGCGGGGAGGCTTGGCCTCGACGCCTCCTTGCTCCCGGCGTGTTGCTCATCGAGGAGCGAACGGGCGCCGGGGCGTTGATCCGCCTTGCGAAATTCAATCGCCGCTCAGGATCAATCCGGGGGGTACAGCCTCTCCGTAAACGCTCAGGCGCTCCGCGCGCTCAACCGGCACGACAGTCCTGAGACGGCCGGTCTTGACAGCTGCTACGCCGCACTTTTCCAATTTGTCGGCGATTTTGTTGCGCAAGGGCGCCGGCGCATCGAGGCGGCGGTCGTCCAGGGCGCGGGCGGCGCGCTGGAACAGCGCCTGCGCCTCCGCGAATTCCGGATCGCTCCAATCGAATCGGCGAAACGCCTCGTAAGCCTTTTCCACAAGCGCCGGCGAGGCGATGGTCTCCGGACCACCGTAAAGCGGCGCGCGGTTGAGGAGGAGGCCGAGCGCCGCGAGGTAAGGCGCACAGTGCTTTTTCTGCGATGCAAGCTCCACAGCCGTCTCAATGAAGCGCCCGATCAGATCCGCCTTGAGCTCAACGCCGATTCGCTCAAAAGATCCAGCCATGCGGATCAGTTCGGGCGGCGCGTTTTTTTGCTGGAAAAGCCTGTCCTGTTCGGCCAAAAGCAAAAGTTCCTGCCGTTCCCGCGAAAGGCCGCCCGCCACCCGCCGCCACAGAATATATTCTTGAAGCTTGGTCCGCTTACCCGGAAAGCGCAGCCCCTCTCCGCGAATCCGCCACAGGCTATCGATGCGCGTTTCATCCCTTGCGACTCCAAAGCCGGGGCGCAGCAGGAAACCCGCCAGCATCAACCACGCCTCTTCGTGCTCGACTGAAAGCGCGCGGCCGGTTTCGCAGGTTTCAAGGCTCGTCCACAGGTCGCGCAACAGGACCCCGTTCCAATCGCCTTTGGCGGCGCCAAGAGCCTGCTCCAGACTGTGAAGGAGTTTTGGCGCGCCCGGCTTCTCGCCTTTACGGGGAGACGGCGTGAACGCCGTTCTGATCAGTCGCCCGGCCTCAGCCAATGCGTCCGGCGCGACGCCAGATCCCGCCTGCCCCGGCGCCGGGGGCTCTCTCACCGGCGGTGGTGAATCGTCCTCAAGCGGGCGAAGATTGAATTCAAGCGGCCATGACTGCGCGATGCCGGGGGCGAGGCTGCGGCATGACAGCTGCAGCAAGCCCAATTCATTCACGCCGGCGTCCAGCGCGACAGGAATCGTGGAAGCGGGCTCGCCGCTCAGAGGACCGGCCAGCGTCGCCGCCGTCTCGAGGGGCGGCAGGGCGCGGAACTCCTCCGGGACCAGTTCGACAATGTCGCCGACCTTTTTTTCATCATGGCGTGTCGAGGTATAGATCTGGAAACGCACGAGCGTGTTGACGCGAAGGCGCAGATCGAGGTCCGCGAGTTCAAACGTCTGTCCGGGCGAGGCCCCGTGCGGAAGAATGCAAACGAGCGAGAGCCGCGCCGCCATGCCTTCGCTATTCGCCGCCGCCCGGTGCGTTTCAACAAAAACCGCGCGCGCCGCGCCCGCCTCGATGCGGCGCGCTTTTTGGCGCAGCAGCGCGCCGGAATAGGCGGCGCCATGCGCGACGGCGAGATCAAGCTGAGCATTCTCCAGCACCATGGGCGGACGCCCGTCCTGCCATTTTCCGATCTGCTGGCGCAGCCTTTCCCGCAAGCGCCGCGGATGCAGCGAGCCGCCGTTGAAGAGCACGGCGTCGACAACTGGGCGACCACGCAGGAAAGCGGCGAGGTGCCGGGTGATCGCCCCGTCGAAGGCATAGGGCAGCCCAAACTCCTTGATCGCGCCAAGCGCCCGCCTTGGCCGGTCGGCAGCCCCGCAGTCGGGGAAGAATCCGTCAAGCAGCCGAGCCTCCAGCTCGGTGCGCGACGCCTCGGCGGATAGCGAAGCAGCAAAGAGATTCGAACCGCGGGCCGGAATCGAAACAGTGAATATCTCGTCCGGCGCGCCTTCGCCTCCGAAAACCTTTTCCTTGAGCGAGCGGCAGCGGGCGACCAGATGATCCCATTGGGCGGCCGAAAGTCCGCCCTCGCCCGTCGTGAGACGCTGTTCGAGCAGATGAGCGATGGCGAGATCGATATTGTCGCCGCCGAGCAGAATGTGGTCGCTAACGGCGACCCGCTTGATGACCGGCTCGCGGGCGCCCTCCTCGCGGCGGAGTTCGAACAGGCTGAAATCGGATGTGCCACCGCCAATGTCGATCACCAGTACATGGCGCGCGTCGCCGTCGAGATCAGGCAGCGCCCGCCACGAATCGCCAGCCTGCCGCTCCAGCCACCAATAGAAGGCGGCCTGCGGCTCCTCGATAAGACGCACGGAGGCGGGGTAGCCGGCTTGCTGCGCGGCGGCCAGCGTCAGCCGCTGCGCATCCGCGTCAAAAGAGGCGGGAACGGTGATCGTGATGTCCTGCGCGTCGAACGCGAAGCTGGAGCCTTGCCCGGCAAAGCCGGCGTTCCAGGCCGCCCGAAGATGCCCGAGAATGAGCGCGGAAGCATCAACGGGAGAAATCTTGTCCTGCGACGCCAGCGCGTCCGATCCCCAGGGCAGAAATGACGCGGAGCGATCGGCCGCGGAATGGCAGAGCCAGGATTTCGCGGATTTGGCGACGCGCCCCGGCGTTTCGCTGGCTTTGCGCTGCGCGAGCCGGCCGACGACCCATCCGCCGAAGTCGAGGCCCCGGTCCCGGATTTGCGCGGCGACGGCTTCCTCCGGCAGATAAAGGAAGGACGGCAGCGTCGCGGAATCAATCTGTGTCGAGGGCGTGTCCCACTGCGGAATGGCGAGAACCTGCGAGCCGCCCTCGCGCCCGAGCGGCGAAAACGCCAGCACGGAGTTGCTTGTGCCAAGATCAATCCCGATACTGAATTTTGGCTGCGCCATCGACTGTCCGTGCCGCGTTCTGTCAGGAAGGGAGCGCCTCGGCGGTCAGGCGGCGCTCGCAGTCTATTCCGTCCTGACCTGGAATTCGACCTTCCAGCGGCGGTCGGATTTCGCGTGTTTCATCCAAAGCTCGAGATTTCCAAGCTCGGTTACGACCGCGTTGATCTTTACGGGAACGGGCTGTCCCGCGGGAATGTCCTCGACCGCTGGCAGATCGACCTCAAGGAGGCTGATTTCCAGCAATTCACGTTCAGCGTCGGGGATGATCTGCCCCGGCGCATCGCCGCTTCTGACTTCGGATGAGAAAAACCGGAACTCGGCCGGTTGCCCCGTGACGAGAGCGAGGTCGCGGCCTTCGATCAAGATCTCGGAGCCTTCCTCCATCCCCTGGGGCACAACGCAAAGCGCCTTCAGCGGCGGAGCGAACCCCGGCACCGCCGGCATCGAAGTCTCGATGCCGATATAATATGAGCGCGACGCGCCAGCCTTGACCCGGATGCCCTTCCCGGTGATGCGATTGCGGCCATAGAACGATGCGCCCTTCGCCACCGCGAGATCCGGTTGGTAGCCGGCGAGTTCGCGAACAGACCCGCCCTCGTTCCAGCTCTCCAGCAGTTCCAGCACGCGCCGTCTTATCGACGCCGCCTTGAAGACCCCGCCGTTGAACAGCACCGCGGTCGGCGTCAAAAACGGCCTGGAACGGGCCTTTTCGCCGATCAGGGCGCGCAGCGTCTCGCTCGACTGCACGTTCTCAAGGCTGCGTGTGAGGAAGCGCGCAAGATGCTTGCTGACGACTGGATCGCTCGCGTAAGGCAGCCCGAATTCCTGCAGCCCAGCCCGTCGCGTCTTCTGCGGCAGATCTTCGATCCCGGTACGGGCGAAAAAACCTTCGAGAATGACCTGTTCCAGCGTTTGCCGGTCGAGCTTCGTCGAAACGGTGGCGCCGAACAGGCTCGACCCGCGCGAGGGGACGGCGATCGGGAACTCGGCCATAGCGTCGTCTTCAAGCATGGCGACTTTGGCCTTGCCGGCGGAATGCGTCAGCGCCAGGAACTGCGTATCGCTGATGGATCTGCCATCCGCCTCCAGCTTCGCACGCAGCGTATAGGCGAGCGCCAGATCCATATTGTCGCCGCCAAGCAGGATATGCTCGCCGACGCTGACGCGGTTGAGGTCGAGGAGGCCATCTTTCTCCGAAATGGCGATGAGGCTGAAGTCCGCCGTTCCGCCGCCGATGTCGCAGACCAGCACGATGTCGCCGGGACGAATCTCGGCGCGCCAGTCCTTTCCGGCCTGCGCAGTCCATGCGTAGAACGCCGCAAGGGGTTCTTCCAGCAGAACCACCTTGCCAAGGCCGGCCGCTTCCGCCGCCTCCGCTGTGAGGTTCCTTGCTATGTCGTCGAAGGAAGCCGGGACCGTCAGCACGACCTCGGCGTCGGCCAGAGCCATATCCCTGCCCCTGCTCAGCATGGCGTAGCGGAAACTTTCCCGGATATGTTCGAGATAGCGGCGCGAGCAGTCGAACGCCGACAATTTCTGCTCCCCGATCTCCGATTTCCACGGAAGCACCGCCTGCCGGGGATCAACATGCGGGTTCGAGAGCCATGACTTTGCCGAGGTGATCAGGCGATCTGGAACGAGCGCGCCATGATCGAGCGCGAAATGGCCCATGATCGGCTCGCCACGATCCGCGGCGCGCCACGGCAAGGGGAAGGCGCCCTCAGGAAACTCATCCGGGTGGGGAATATAAAGGGCGGACGGCAAGGTCGGCTTGTCGCCGATCCGGTTGGGGCCCAGAACCTGCGTCAGTTCGATGACTTCGATCTGACCGCTCTCGACCTCCGAGATCGCGATCGCGCTGTTGCTCGTGCCAAGGTCGATGCCGAGACTGAATCGATGGTTCATGGAAAAGCGCAGCGTCCTTTGTTATGGAAGATGATTGGAAAATCCAGGCGAACGCGAGCCGAGAAGCCGCGAGCCGCGAGCGTTGCAACCCGCCGTCATTGAAGTTCGACCTCGGCGGGAGCGATCGCGGGCAGCCGATCGCTGCTTGCCCCCGCAAGGCGTGGCAGCTTCACCCAGTCCACCTTCCATCCGTGG